>JAQTWB010000112.1 GCA_028689495.1 bacterium
ATGATTGACTGCAGGCCCGCTTTTTTTGCTTGCTTGAATATCTCACCATAGTGTTCTGCGTAGCCACGTGATTCGTCACCGGCCAAGCCAAGGGCTAGGGCATTTATGTTTTGTCTTGAGCTGTTCAGGGCGAAATCGACGGTTTCTTTTTCAAAGGCGCTGACCCCGCGCACCAGATCAAATATCCAGGCGAGGTGGAGACCGCGGGCGGAGGCCAGATGTTGGGCAAGGCGCAGATTGTCAGCCAGCTGTCCCAGATCGGCCCCCAGCAGCAAGTGTGTTTGTAGAGAGAAATAGACGTGGGCTTCGGTGATGCCCTGGCTGAGGTTCGAGTTGATGAAGTTTGTTATTGCCGCCAGCATGTTTTCCTGATGTCGCAGTAGCGATGAGCATTTCACATAAAGAGCGATAAAGTCGGGGAAGTTTTGAGGTCGTCCCTGCAGTGCCGCTGCTGATGGCGCGGATATTGTTCTTCCTAGGCCGAAATTGGTTTCCTGGTCCAGTGGAATTTCGGCTTGCCGAGAGTAGGTAGGTAGCTCCACCAGCGGCAAGCTGCCTTCAAAATGAACGTGTGGATCGAGGTAGTGTAGATGTGAACGGATGTGGGGTTCTTCCATGAATTCAAACCAAGGTAAGGTATGCAATTTTCTCTGAATGGTGTAGGAGAATGCCCGGTTAGCGCCAGATTGGCAATAACTGATAGCATCGGTGACTAATTGATATATTGAGTGCGGGCTCTTGAAGCCTGTGTTGCAGCTGGCAGAGAGCAGATGGGGCAGGGAGAGATAAAAATAGAGCACGTGACGAAGCGTTTCCGCCGTTCGAGTTTAAAGCGCGGTGGGTACACTTCGTTGAAGAGTTCGTTGCTTAATTGTTGTCGTGGCAGTTCTGCTGTTGACGACAAGGGGTTTGTCGCTCTTGATGATATCAGTTTGCATATTCCGGCGGGTAAAGCTCTTGGTGTTATCGGCAGGAACGGTTCGGGCAAGAGCACTCTGCTGAAGCTTATAGCTGGAATTTATCAGCCGGATCTTGGTTCCGTCAGTGTCGAAGGTCGTGTTTCAGCGCTGATTGAGCTTGGTGCAGGTTTTCATCCTGACTTCACCGGCCGCGAGAATCTTTATCTTGGCGGTGTGATGTACGGCCTTTCGCGGCGTGAAATCAGTCGTCGTTTTGATGACATTGTGCAATACGCGGAACTTGAAAATTTTATCGACGATCCGGTGCGTACCTATTCCTCCGGGATGTATATGCGCCTTGGTTTCAGTCTGGCCGTTTTTACTGACCCCGATATTTTGTTGATTGACGAAGTGTTGGCTGTTGGTGACGCCTCCTTCGTTCATCGTTGCCATGACACGATCAGTGAGTTTCGGCGGCGTGGCAAGACGTTGCTTTTTGTGACTCACGATCTGGCTTCGATTGACCGGTGGTGTGAGGAGGCAATGTGGTTGCATAAGGGTGTGGTCAAGCTTCAGGGGACGCCAAGGCGAGTCATCGACAGTTATCTTTCCGAGCTCAATGAGGAAGAAGAGGCAGCGCTGGAGCGAAAAAACCAGGCTGTTACATCTGAGCAGGGAGCAGCAGTTCTTGATGCCGGAGAAAGTGATACTAACAATATTTCTTACGCTGAATATGATGGCGACAACCGTTGGGGAAATCGCGAGGTGGAGATCACTTCGGTCAGGATGTTGGCCGAAAATGGCGAAGAGCGCTGGGTGTTTGATGCTGATGATTCGGCGACAGTTGAAGTGCATTATCGGATCAACTCATCGGTGACAGAGCTTGTTTTTGGTGTCGGAGTTCAGCGTTCTGATGGGCTTAATATTCACGGAACAAATACGGATATCGACAAGGTGGAAGTTCCTTTGCCCGATAATACCGCTGATTACCCGGTTTGCGGCAGTTATACCTATCGCATGGAGCGACTTGGACTTTCGGACGACAGCTATTTCCTGGATGTCGCGGTACATCGGGAAGATGGCACACCATACGATTATCATCATCGTCTCTATAAGTTTCGCGTAAACAGTCAACGCGCTGTGCACGGCATTTATTCACCCCGACATGTCTGGGGTGTCGGGAGTAGCCATGCTGCGTAATCTTACAGAAATGTGGAAGTTTCGGTCATTGATTGCTGCACTTGTCGGACGTCATCTTAATGCGCGTTATCGGGGTAGCTTTTTTGGATTTCTCTGGTCGTTTCTCAATCCGCTTTTTTTAATTGCCACCTATTCGTTGGTGTTTCGTTACTACATCCGCTTCAATTCAGTTGAGCATTATACTTTGTTCATGTTTGCCGGGTTGTTGCCCTGGGTCTGGTTTTCCAGTGGATTGATTGAGGCGACAGCTTCGATCAGCAGTGGTGGTTCGTTGATTACCAAGGCAATTTTTCCACCTCATATTCTGGTTGTTGTGTCTGTGATTACCAGTTTGGCAAATTTTATTTTTGCCTTGCCGATGGTCTTTCTTCTGATGTGGTACGAGGGTGTTGCTCCTGGCGTGGCTTTGTTCTACCTGCCGCTGATTATTGTTACCGAGTTTTTTTTCATGCTGGGGTTCGGACTGGCTTTGGCGGCGCTTAATGTCTATTACCGAGATATCCAGCATATCCTCGGCAGTCTGATGACGCTCTGGTTTTTCCTCTGTCCAATCATTTATCCGGCCAGTGTAATTCCGGAGCGTTTTCGTTTTACGATGGTGCTTAATCCAATCGCAACTTTTACCGAACTTTATCAGGCCTCGCTGCTCGACAGGGCAATGCCCGATCTGAATCTCGTCGGGATGATTGTCTCCTTGTCTTTTCTTGTTTTTATCGTCGGGAATTTGATTTTTAACTATTACAGAGAAGATTTTGCCGAACTGGTTTAGTGCCAGTCATCGGGAGGCAGACAGGTGAGATAATTATGCGCATTGCACAGCTGGTTCACACCTTGAATTATGGAGATGCGATTTCCGGTGAAGCGCTGGCGATTCGTCGAATTTTGTCCGAGCAGGGGATCGACAATCGAATTTTTTCACTGCACGCTCATGAAAAGGTAACTTCCGATCGCTTTCCGTTGGCTGAGCTGGCTGATTATGTTCATTCGGCCAGAGAGATTGGTAGCGAGACGACGAGGGCGGAGAAGGTTGTGGTGATTCTTCATTACTCTCTGGCTTCTCCGCTGAATGAGGCTTATTTGGCACTTGAGAACGCTCATCGTGTGATTATTTACCACAACCTTACTCCACCGCGCTGGTTTGCCGGTTATAATGCGAGGGTGCATGCAGATCTGGTTGCTGGTGAGCAAGAATTGCCTCAGCTACTGTCCGCATCTGATGAAGTTATTGCTGATTCTCATTTTAATGCCCGAGAACTTGAACACTACGGCTGTGACTCTGCCCAGGTGCTTGGTCTGCTGATCGACCTGCGGAAGTGGTCAGTTGAAGCCAATCCCGGGATACGAGATGCACTACTTGGACATGGGGGACGCAATTTTCTCCATGTCGGCCGTACGGCCCCCAATAAATGCCTGGAAGATATTATCAAGGCTTTTTACTTCTATTATCACAAGATCGACAGACAGAGTCGTCTTTGGCTGATTGGCAGCGATATTGATACTGAAATTTATTCTTTTGAGCTTTCTCGTCTGGTGACGGAGCTTCGCCTGAAAGAGGCGGTAAATTTTGTTGGTTCGGTTTCTGATGGTGAGTTGCGTTCCTTTTATGAGAACTCGGACGTTTACCTGGCGATGAGCGAGCACGAGGGGTTTTGTGTGCCTCTGCTGGAGGCGATGCACTTCAATTTGCCGATTATTGCTTTTGATTCATCAGCTGTTGGTGAAACTCTTGGTGATGCAGGTTATCTGATTGGCGAGAAGGATTACCCGCGGATTGCTGAACTGATGTCACAGATTGTCTCGCGTTCGGAGTTGGTGCAGGCGGCGCGGGAACGAGGGCAGGAACGGTTGAAGTTTTTTTCTGAAGCCAAGTTCCGCAGTGAACTTGGGGTTTTGCTTCAGAAGTGGAGTGGCCTGTGACGGGCAGCGTGTCGGCACACAGGATTCCTGCTGTTGGCATTGACGCTCGGGGCCTTTCTCCTGCGTATAAGGCTCATTATGGACGTGGAACATGGCGCTATCTCTGCGAGCTACTGCGGTATCTACCGCAAATGGCCGAGGAGTCCGGGGTCTCGATTCAGCAGATGGACGAAAATTACCTCCGCGTTGGATCGGTTGCGTCGGCGATAAGTGATATCCTGCCTTTTGGTCGCATGACTTTTCTCAATCAGCTGAATTTGCCTTTGCAGCTTGGGCAGCGTGATGTCGATCTTTTTCATTTTATCTCTCACGGAGACGCCCCGGCGTTTTTTGGCGGCAATACCGTAGTCACAGTGCTTGATTTGATACCACAAATATTTCCCGAGCTTTATTCGCGTCCCGGGCAAGGCTGGCGTTTTAAATTCGCCCGCTACCTGGAGAATCGGGCGGCGCGCACTGCGGCGAGTGTGATTGTGATTAGTGAGGCGACCAAGCGCGATGTTCATCGTTTGCTTGATGTCCCATTGGAGCGGATTCATGTCACTCCGCTCGCTGTCAGCGAAAACTTCGGATCTCGTGTGGAGTTTGCCGGGGGGCAGTTGCCGGAAATGAAGAAGGAGCTTCGCCAGGATTTCGGTTTGAACCCGGAGAGACCGGTTTTGCTGTATCTCGGTGGCATCGATCGGCGAAAAAATGTGCCGTTTTTGTTAGATGTTCTGGGTCGTCTCAAAGAGGAGCCCTTGCCGGATCAGCAAAAGCCGCAGCTTGTTCTTGCCGGGCGAATTGAGAAGGACGATCAGTACCCCGCACTGCTGAAGCGTATTTCTGAACTTGACCTTACTGATGATGTTGTTCTTCTGGGGTTCGTTGCCGATGACCGTCTGCGCGACTTGTATTGGGCGGCTGATATTTTTATGTTCCCCAGTCGTTATGAAGGCTTTGGTTTGCCGCTTCTTGAAGCGATGGCCTGTGGTGTGCCAGTGCTGGCCGAGAATAATTCGTCTTTGCCGGAAGTGGTTGCTGACCCGGCGTTGTTGCTGCGAGGATTCGTCGCTGAGCAGTGGGCTGGGGAAGTAAAACAGTTGCTGGCCTGTCCGGAGAGAGCAGAAATGATTGCTCGGGCGGGCGTAGCTCATGCCGCGAGGTTCAGCTGGAGAGCCACTGCGGCAGCGACCTTGGAAGTATACACAGAGTTGCTGGACAGACGACGCGGCTGAAGGCGTGGGTAAATATCCGGTAGTTTTTTTGTAGGGCCAAAATGGCCCTACATTTACTGCGCTTGATATTCTTTTTAGCGCGCGGGCATCCAGCTTACGCTGTCTGCAATACTGGTGTGTGTTTCAACACGCCAGTACAATGTTTTCCTGAAAATCGTCCCGGAAATTTTTTCAGGGGCCGGTTATAAACTGATCTGGAGAGTTGGATGAAGAAGTGCGCATCAGATATGCAGGGAGGGGTCGTTTCAGGCAAGATGACACGTGGCGAAGGTTTCCTGCTGGTGCTGTGGGTCTTGCTGGCGCTGGTCAGCCGACTGGCGCTGCTCATTGTCACTGACTGGGTAATCGACTCTGACGAGGCGATTGTCGGTCTGATGGGTAAGCATATCGCTGAGGGGCGCGGCTGGCCGATTTTTTATTACGGGCAGCCTTACATGGGCAGTATAGAATCTACCCTGGCGGCACTTGTTTTTCTTTTTACCGGCCCATGCAATATCGCCCTGAAGGCAGTGCCGCTGGTTTTTTCGATTGCACTTGTGCCCCTTGCCTTTTTTTTGGCGCGTCGTTTATCGGGTGCTTTTGCTGGTCACCTGGCCGCTGTTTTTGTTGCAATTGGGCCGGCAGCATTGGTGCATTGGAGCGGGATGGCAAGAGGTGGTTTTATTGAGCTGGTCGCTTTGGGGACCCTGGCCTTTATGCTTGCCGGGCCGATGCTGGCGCCTGAACGTCCGGGTAAGGGCACTGTTTTTGCTCTTGGGGTGGTGCTCGGGTTGATGTGGTGGATGAATAATCAGTCTATCTTTTATTTGGTGGCGATTGCCCTGATTGTGGCTATCCATTACCTTTGTTGTTTCGACTGGCGCGGAGCTTTGAGCGATGTCGGTTTAGTGCTTGTAGGGTTTTTTCTTGGTGGCGGGCCATTCTGGTATTACAACCTCGTATTGAAGCCGCATTATCGCACATTTGAGCACCTTTCGGGTGGGGTAGAGGCCGGGGCTGCGTTCGAGCATTTCTCAGGTTTTCTTTTTTACTCGCTGCCGATACTGACCGGCGGGCGGAGATTTTGGTCTCGTGAAGATATATTTACAGGTTCATCCCTTATTGTTTGCTTTGCTTATTTTGTTCTTTTGGCGGCTCCCTTGCTGGTCCCGCGGGTATCTGTCTTTCATCCGGGGGCGTCAAAGGGTGAGGGAGTCAGGCAGCGCTTGTTGCTCGGACGAGGTTTATACCTGTTTCTGATTTTGACCCCGGTCATATTTTCTCTGAGCAAGTTTGGATACCTTTTTGAAGCTCCGCGCTATCTGCTGCCGCTTTATACTGTGCTGCCTGTGCTTGTCGCAGCTGGAGCGGTTTCCCTTTGGAGATCCTCGGTAGTGATTTTGCGTTTGTTGTCGTTTGTCTCCTGTGGGTTGATTATCTGTGTGCATGGTTACAGTCAGTATCAGCAGCTTCTCCAACCACCGGGCCAACCGTTTGTTTATGGTGGGGAGCGTGTTGCCTCTGATCATCGAGAAGTGCTGTCGTTGCTGAAGCAACGCGGTGTTTCGCATTTGCAGACCAACTACTGGATTGGTTACCGCCTGGCATTTGAATCTGAAGAGACGATTACCTTTTCCAGATTTAATGAGCCGAGATCATTGCGAATTTCTGAATACGAGAGTTGCCAGCCGCAGTGCCTGATGACGGCTCCTTATCTTTTGACAGTTGCTCAGGCCGGGGCTTTTGCCAAAGGACTTGGTGCCTTGGGTTACAGATTTCAGGTGGAGAAAGTTGGCACTTATATGTTGCTTTCGAATGTGCGACCAGTGTCCGTTTTTGGCCGGAGTTTATCAGTATCGGATTATCAGGTGACGGCAACCAATGGTCAGGAGTTGCTTGAGCAGCTTCGTGATGGTAACCGCGAGACGCGCTGGGGCAGCGGTGCTCCACAAGCTCCAGGGATGAAATTGTCTGTGTCTTTTGTCGAGCCGCAGAGGATTGCCGGTATGGTCATTGATCATGGAGAATGGAACCATGATCGGTCTCGGGGGATGGTGATTGAAGGTATTGGGGGGGATGGCACGAGGCATTTGCTACTTGATACCGTGAATAATTATGCGATTGATTCTGAGGACCCGCGACTGGAGCTTCATTTTTCTCCTTTGGAGCTTGTCGGGGTCGAATTAACAGTTACCGCAGGCCATGAAATCTTTGATTGGTCGGTGGCGGAGCTTGAGTTTTTTCAGTCAGCAGACTGAATCTGGTAAGCCTTGATCATTATCGAGGTATAAAAATAAGCGAGAGGATATATGGGATTTCAATGTGGGATTGTCGGACTGCCTAATGTAGGCAAGTCAACTATTTTTAATGCTCTGACCGCGGCTGGAGCGGAGGCCGCCAACTATCCGTTCTGTACAATTGAGCCAAATACGGGTGTTGTCCCGGTGTCAGACCCTCGTCTTGATGAGCTGGCGAAGATTTCCGGGTCCCAGAAAATTATTCCAACGACTGTTGAATTTCTTGATATTGCCGGACTGGT
>JAQTWB010000113.1 GCA_028689495.1 bacterium
TATGCATCGCTTGTGGCATTTGCTGATCACTACTTTCGCTCGAGTATCGGTAATTCTTTTATAGGCCCATCACAGTAGCTCATGATTCGCTATCTACTTGTCCGCTCTATCCCTGACAGCCTGGAGTTCTTCCTTGTTCAGGACTCTGGCGAAACGATTGAAGTAGTTGAAAAACTGACGATCAATCCAAATTCGAGCGAAATTACCAACCAAATTTCATCCAGACATGCCACCGCCCCCCATCCAGGCGACGAAGTCATGGATAATGAGTCAACAGACGACTCCAGCCTCAGCTCAGGCCTGGCAAGCGACAATATACGCAGTATACTTTCAAAGTGGGATTACAGTTACTGCGCTGCAGTTGTCTCTGATCCAACATCAGGCAATACGATTATCGAGTTGCCTTTTTCCAACAAAACAAAAATTGACCAGGTCGTGCCACTTCAGTTGCAGGATCTGCTCCCCCTTGATTCCGACGACTATCTTTGCTGTAACAGGCTGATTTATTCGGCAGATAACAATCTCAATATCGTCAGCACAAGCTACATACAGGAAGATGTCATCGCCGGGCTTCTTGATACTTTGTCCAACATGGACATTAAACCCCGTTACATCACAACCGATTCATCCCTTCTGCCATTAATCGCTTCAAATCTCTGGCCAGACACTTTGCAGGAGCCGTATATCGTATTCTCTGCACTTGATGATATATCCTATGTTGCCGCACTGGTTGACTCTGGACAATGTGCAGAGATTCGCGAGGGACGAAGCAAATCAAAAACTCTTGTTGGTGACATACTGCTATTTGCCACTTCAATTTACTCACGAAGGAAGTTGAAAATATCCCATGCGTTAGCCATTAACTACGAAACACTTGATGCCCGGCTGCTGGCACTACCCGAGATAACAAACGAAACCACACCATATCAGGAATCTGATATAAAAATCTCAGATGTTGCTTCAGGAAAAATATTTGCCGCCCCACTTTGGGCTCATGGCCTATTCATGCTGCTGAGCAGTGCTCGGGAAATCACTTCACTTGTAGATTTCCGTGTCGGGCCTTACAGCTACCGGGCCATGCTCCATAATTTCATAAGTGCAATAAAGGGCGAAGCAACCTATCTGGCACTGGCTGCAATAATTGGCATCAGCTGGGTTGGCACTCAACTTTATGGGGTTGAACACAAAATTAACCTGATAAACGAGAGAATCGCTTCAGGGATTAAGGCGGTTTTCCCAGACGATATAGTGGCACAGGACAGTGAAATGTCCTACCTCGACGCAAAACTTACGGATGTTCAATCTCAGCTTTCCGATACCGGAAACATTTCATCACTGTCGCCATTGGAGTCATTAAAAAAACTCTCAGAGTCTATAGACCGTCAAAGCGATGTTGCTATCGAAAAAATGAATCTCAGCTATGGCAGCATTACATTCCGCGGAACCGCACTGGACCTCCCGACAGTTGGGAAACTCGAAACGACTCTAAGCGAAATCGAGGGTTTTTGTTCTGCACAAGTTAAGCCAAAAGGAAAAGCTCCCGGGGGAACACGATATCAATTCGACGCGGAGTTAACACCCTGTGATATACCGGTAAACAAATGATCGCCGTAGTTAAAGTTCAAACCTGGTTCCAAAGCCTGAGCTCCCGTGAAAGGCTAATCGTAGGAATTACATCACTCAGCGTCCTTCTTTACATTGCCTGGTTGCCGTTCGCTTCCGTCATATCCTTTTTTGACGAACGTGAACTTCATTTGGCTCAACGTACTCGAGTTTATAACCAAATGGGTGAAAACCTGAATCGATATTTTCAATTGAATGAAAAACTGCAAAGACTGCAATCAACATTCAAAAACTCACAAATGACGTTTGAGGATGTCACAAGAGAACTAGATCAAATTATAAAAAAAGCAGTAGGTAGTGCTGACTACGAACTGGACAAAAATCGCACTCCGTCCGCCTTGGGTGGTAATTATTTAAAACAAATTTTTACCGTCAAGATTAAGGAAATCAACCTTTCTCAACTTGTGACTCTACTCTACAGTCTTGAACACGGTCAGAGCCCGCTTTTTCTCGGGAAAATAGATGTTACCAAAACCAACCAGGATAAGAGTTTCCTGGCCACCATGGAAATATATAGTATCGGAGCAAGTCAGGTCGAACTTCCAAGTGACTGATAGATCGAGCCTGTGCTCGACCGGTCAAATCAAACTTGAACAAATAAACTGATATAATCTGAACCGCAGTAATTATTCCCGAAAAAATGTTTGCAAAATTTAGAACTCTCCCGGCGCCTGTCAGGCAATTACTTATATTTATTCTGCTACTGCCTGTGGGCATGCTATTATTTTTTCCCTATTCGAGTCTATCGAGTGAAGCGGCAAATATATTTGTCAACGTTGCCCGCTCGGCAAATATAACTCTTCAACTTACTTCGCCAGATCTAAAAACTCCCTTCTCTTTCAAGTCGGGGACCTGCCAAGGGCTTATAAACAACGCGAACCTGCCTATCCCATTTTTTCTTGAAGAATGCTCCCTTGAAATTCCGCTAACCAAACTACTGCTAATGCAAGTTGAAGGCACCTTTCACGCAAATGCCTACAACGGTAATGTTGCCGCCACGGTGGAAAAGGGAATTTTTTCTCCCCCTCTCTACACACATTTTAAATTTTCAAATGTTGATGTCGCGCTGTACCCTCTGGCCCGTCTTTATCAGCTCAGTGGGCAATTACACCTTAATACAACTGAAAAACTAAAGTTCTCCCCCAAGGATGGGCTGCTGGCGGGACAGATCAAGTTGACTGCCAATAACATTTCTCATCTTGGTGGAGTCAATATTAATCCTTTTTTTCAGACCCCGGAAGTGAGGAACGGTCAAATATCAATTGATATAAAAATAGTCGGACCGCAGATATTAACAAAAAACTTTATTTTTTCTTCGTCACTCGGCGAGATCTCGGGTAATGGAAAATTTATCGTCACAAAAGAAGGTTACCTGAAGGAAGGCAAAGCTCGTCTGCAAGTTAAACTGAGCGCGGAGGGGGCCAAAAAATTCTCCCCCCTACTCTCACTGGCCTCCCAAACCCAGCTTCCAGGTGCCGTAAACTGGCTAATGACCATATCCTGGCATGGTAGGGATATTCCTGTTGTCACATCAACGCCTCTAAGCTAACCTGAAACCGTAGTCTCGGCTTGAGGTAAGAGCCAAGCATCTATAATTTGTCCGGGTCGACACTCGACCGGACAAGATAACCACGATGAAGATGTACAAGGCTCAGGCAAATCTCTGAGAGGCATGGGAGTTAAAAGCCTTGAACTTCCAAACAAATTTGCCTTCACCACAACGTGAGGTGAATTTTTTGAAATGCAAGGCGTTCTGACAGTGTCTGTCAGGTTAAGTCTGAGCTGGTACATGTAATTTAACTGCTCGTATATCTACCCAGGTGTACCTAATACAGTAGCTCCAATGCTTGTAACGCTGGCAATTGTAATTGTTGTTGGAATCGGGGCCTCATCTGTCCTTATTCATTTAATCCGAAAAAAAAAGGCTGCTCTGATTGAGGTTCTATCGAAAGAATCGACTGGCAGTGACACTGATGCCTCTGCTCTTCATGCGGCAATCGCCCATTCGTTGGATAGGCTCGAACAAATGATTCCTTGGGACCAGGCAGTTTCTGTTCATAATGAAACAAAGAAAATGCTTGATGAGCGAGATGCCTGCGCCAAACAGATTGCTCAATTGGAAAAGGAACTCGATATCCAGCAAGGAGAGATTGATGCGCGAGAAAAGAAACACAACAAACTGAAGGAAGGCAAGGGCGATGCGGAAAGACTGGCAGAGGAAATCAAAGCCACTCAAGCCCAGCTTAAGGCAGAATCAAATCGTCTGCAGTCACAAATTAACGATTCAGTGAATCAGATGGAAGTCCTTTCTGCCGAAGTTTCTCTTTCAGCAGAGCAAACCAAGCAACTAAAAAACATTCAGGAGACCTTAAAAAATCTCGGCGACCGACTGAAAATGTTGACGAAAACCAGAGAACAATCAGCCAACCGCTTTATAACCTTAGAAAATCAATACAGAGAACTGGAGATAGAATATCGGAAGCTCATTGAAAAAGAGCTGAACGACCCGTCATGAGCTGAACTTTGCCGCTTTGAGAAAAGTTGGTTCACTCCTTGCCAAAGCTCATCTTTTTTGTCATCATCGCCCCCGGTAAGTAAGCTGTTGTAAAGCTGGGACAAGTATTACTGTTTAGCTCCCTGTGCCTGACGGTATTTTTCAGCCCAGCGACCTTCCACCTTAAGGTGGATACCTTACTGATTAATTTCGCACCAAACTAAAAATCCAGTTGAGCTATGAAAAAATCACCTCGAGAAAAGTTTTTTACAGAACAGGAACTGACTGTGCTGAGCATCCTGGAAGAAAAACGCAGTGAAGCCACCGACAAGCTGACGGGTGAAATTTCGGAACTTGTTGCGCGAACCGGTATCCGAGACAGCGACGAGATTCTGCGTGCTCTATACACCCTGGAAGGAAAGATGATGGTCTCCCCTGAACCAGAAGGAGATTTCACAAGCAACAAATGGTTCATTACAAACCAGGGGTTGAAAGCACTTCATTTCGTTCGCAGCGAAGACTAAACGGGGTAGCTTTGAAAATTCGTCAGTCGGACACCGGCCGAAAGATTAATGCCTTTCAATTATAACCGCGCCTGCCATCGCACCGGCAGCACAAATACTGATTAAACCCCGCTTGAGGTTATTGCGCTTCAGCTCACTGGCCAAAGCAGTAACCAGTCTGCCACCGGTAGCAGCAAACGGATGGCCCAAGGCAATCGAACCACCGTTGACATTGACCTTATCTCTAGGCACCTCGCCAAACTCACCTCTGGAGTTCCAATCCTGAATATTGGCTTCAACCTGCGCGGCGAAGGCCTCATGTATTTCGATTCGATCAAAATCAGCAAACTTGAGACCATTGCGACGCAGAAGTTCCGGAACGGCTATGCCTGGTGCCATCAGCAGCCCCTTCTCGGGATCAATTGCGGCAAACTCGAAATCCGCGATCCAGCCAAGCACTTCCAGCCCTTTCTCTCTGGCCCAATCGTCGCTGGCCAAAAGCACGGCAGACGCACCATCGGTTAATGCACTGGCGTTACCGGCTGTTATCGTCGCCTTGTCGCTGCGATCAAACACCGTCTTCAACTTTGACAGCTTTTCAATTGTCGTATCAGAACGAACAAGCAAATCAGTCTCAACCCCCGCGTGTGGTTCAACCTCAGAGGCAAATAGACCATTCGACCAGGCAAGTGCGGCACGACGATGACTTTCGTAAGCGATACTATCCTGCGCCTCGCGTGTAATTCCCATCGACTTGGCTGTAATCTCCATATGCTGTCCCATAGTCAACCCTGTTGAAGGCTCTGTTACAGCAGGTGGTCGTGGTATAAAATAACGCAATTTTAATTTAGATATGAGCTTCAATTTCTCCGAAACCGAACGGGCTCTGGTCAGGGCCAGAAACACCTTGGTAACATTATCACCATAAACCAGCGTTGGATTAGACATTGACTCGCTACCGCCAAATATAGCCGCATCAGTCCGACCAAGGGCAATTCGATCAGCGGCAAATGCCATCGCAGTCAAACCAGAGATACAATTATTGGATACAGAATGAGCTTCAACATGCTTGGGCAATCCGGCCATAAACACTATCTCACGCGCCCAATTTGGTGTACGAGGATCGAGCAGGACAGTTCCAAAAATCACTTCATCAATGCTCCCGGCATCAACGTGCAGCCGCTGAACAAGCGATTTTATGACCTTGGCTCCCAATTGCTGGAATGTGTAATCCTTATAAGCTGTCCCCGCCTTGACGAAAGGTGTTCTCACACCGCCAAGTATTGCCACTGGTCGAGTTGTTGCCATAATCATTCCCTGCTAGACAAATGTTCCGGTTCATCAAAATAAACTGTTTTTCAACAATCCCTTAAACTATGATGCCACTTTTTTTGTTGGGATTTCAGAAAGTTACTTTGAAACTTATATGTCAAAGACAGATAATCAGGCACAGCAACCGCTAGTTATCGGCCAATTGGTCACTATTCGCGGCTTTAGGCAGAAATTTACTCTCGTAACTACCCCATCAAACAAAGGAACAGTAAAAGTCTCGTCCGGTTCAATCACTATGACAGTCAAGCGACAGGACATCACGTCAACTAGTGAACCCAAGGTAGGACAAAAAAAGGTTAAATCTTCGCTGCCTTCTGCATTTCTCCCGCCCCAAACTTCGTCATCAATAACCATTGACCTGCATGGCTTGACGGTGGCTCAGGCTCTTGCGGCTCTGAACGAACTACTCAACCGGGCGCTTTTGGCCAATGCGGCTGAAATCCGTATCATCCATGGTCTTGGAACTGGTAAATTACTGGCAGCAACCGAGACTTTTCTCCAACAGACACCCCAAATCAAAAATCACTACCGAGACCCGGCTAACAGCGGTGTAACCGTGGCCTGGCTGTGAAAACCATCCAACTTCTCCCACCCCAAAGATAACTACCTAATGCTCATTCAATATGCTAACTCTGCACGAGTCCAAGCGCTACGCGCTGCTGAAAAACACAAATATTCAAACCTTTAATTAGATATATGGCTGACGAAACAATTATTTACTCGATGATGCGGGTAAGCAAAAAACTGCCTAATGGTAAAACGATCCTGAAAGACATCTCTCTTTCCTACTTTTATGGCGCTAAAATTGGCGTTCTCGGTCTTAACGGCTCAGGAAAATCAACTCTACTGCGAATAATGGCCGGCATCGACACCGATATTAACGGCACTGCAAAACTCTCCGATGGTTATACTGTTGGCTATCTTGCCCAGGAACCCGAAGTCACTGACAGCAAGACTGTAAAGGAGGTAGTCGAAGAAGGAGTGCAAAAAACCGTCGACCTGCTTAAGGAATTTGAAGAAATAAACGCTGCTTTTGAAAAAGACCTGTCTGCTGATGAAATGGATAAGGTCATGGCGCGTCAGGCTGAAGTGATGGATCTACTGGATTCTACCAATGCCTGGGCCCTGGAAGACCGACTTAATTTCGCCATGGAAGCGCTTCGCGTTCCTCCATCGGAGCAACTATGCAGTTCACTTTCCGGCGGAGAAAAGCGCCGTGTCGCCCTCTGCCGACTGTTGCTCAGCGAACCGGACATTCTACTGCTTGATGAACCAACAAACCACCTTGATGCTGAATCCGTCCTTTGGCTCGAACAATACCTGCGTAACTATAAAGGAACAGTGATCGCAGTAACTCACGACAGATATTTTCTCGATAATGTCGCTGGTTGGATTCTCGAACTGGACCGCGGTGTTGGTGTTCCATGGAAGGGCAACTACTCATCATGGCTGGAGCAAAAATCGAAACGACTTGAAGCCGAAGAGAAATCGGAAGAAAAACGCATCAAGACCTTGGAACGAGAACTAGAATGGATTCGTATGTCCCCTAAAGCCCGACATGCCAAAAGCAAGTCGCGCATCACAGCGTACGAGAAGCTTGCCGGACAAACCGCAGAATCAATGTCTCGCGACCTGCAGATATTCATACCACCT
>JAQTWB010000114.1 GCA_028689495.1 bacterium
TATTTTAAGCATGGGTCAAGAGATTTTGTTGCGATAAGGAAAAGAGCGGTCTATGCCATTCAGTGGCTGATTAATAGTGGAGCAAATGCAACTGTTGTTGCCTGCAATACTGGTTACCTGGCCATTGAGGGTATCGTTGATTCATTCAGGGTTCCTATTATTGGACCTGTCCATCCCGTGATAAAAGATGCTTTACGGGTATCAACTAGTCGTCGTATTGGTGTTGTGGCCACTGACCTCACTGCGCAATCAAAGCGTTATACTGCTTTGATACATCAGCGTGACTCAGGGGCTGTAGTTTTTGAAAAAGGGTGTTCTGATTGGGTTTATTTTATTGAAGCTGGGGCAATTAACTCTGATGGAATGATTGAAAGTGTCAAACGCGTTGTGGAGGAGTTAAAGGACAATGAGATTGACACCCTGATTTTGGGCTGTACTCATTTTCCACTTGTAAAAAGGTTGGTCATTGAGCAATGGAGCGGACCGATCCGCATAGTTGATAGTTGCAGCGGCATAGAGCAATGGCTCCATGAATCTAATATTTGTAGTTCGCGTTTTGGGGCAAATGCTTCTGAGCTTTCAAGTTGTTATTGGGTGACAGAACAGCCTAAAGCTTTTCAGAGAATGGTGCGAGTGACAATGGGGCTAGAGCTACCAGTTCGTACGCTTCGGTTGGCGGGAATGGATTCTAGGGACAGTCTAGCGCAGGCATAGCGCTTGATTTGTAAGTGACATAGAGGTTGCCGATAGGTATAAATTTATTGTTGATTCGCATGAAAGCGGCAACATATTGTTGCCGCTTTTCATGCTTTCCGTTTGTTGAAGATCAAGAGACATGAATGTTTTAATTAGAAATGCATTATTGATTGACGGGACAGGTGCGTCCGGAACGAATTCCGATATACTTTTTGCACCTCAGTCTGAGGGTGGTTTGATACGAGATATCGCACCTGCGAACAGTATTCCAATCACAGCCGACTGTACCGTATTGAATGTAGCTTCTCAGGTGGTTGGCCCTGGATTCATTGATATACAAAGCCATTCGATATTGCCTCTGATGCGAGATGGTCGTTCCTTGTCCAAGGTGACACAAGGTATCACAACAGAGATTATGGGTGAGGCGTGGACGCCCGCTCCATTTGGCGGGAAAATTTCCTTCCCTCTACAAAACACTATTTTTCCGCTTGCTGTGCCCGAATGGGAGAAAAGGATGTTCTCCTGGAATAGATTTTCCGACTGGCTCACAGCATATGTTGATGACGGAGTGTCTGTGAATGTCGGCTCATATCTAGGCGGTGGGACGCTGCGAAACTATGTTATGGGGATGAGTGGCAATGCCCCGAATTCCAGAGAAACCCGAGAAATGGAGCATCTTGCCGCAAAATGCATAGAAGAAGGTGCCTTTGGCGTTGCCTATGCACTTATTTATCCCCCGGATTGTTACAGCACCACGGATGAATTGGTTTCAGTTTGTAGAAGTGTTGCCAGTGCTGGGGGACACTACATTACGCATGTCAGGTCGGAATCGGATCGACTGGTCGAGGCAATCGAAGAAGCTATTTACATTGCTAGAGAGGCAGATTCGGCGCTGGAGATTTATCATTTAAAGGCGACTGGTCGAAGGAACTGGCCAAAAATCTCAAGAGTAGTTGAGATGATTGAAAGTGCTAGGAACTCAGGAGTTGATGTTAGTGCTAATATTTATCCTTACGAAGCCTCCGGTACTGGATTAAAAGCTATATTTCCACAGTGGGCATCAGAGGGCGGTGAGTTTTACAATAACCTCAGACGTGCCGATATCAGAAGGCGGATCAGGGAAGAGTTGTTATTGGAGGCAGAGAGCGGGCGACTTCCGGTGCGTGCTGAGGAGATTATGCCAATTGGCCTTTTTAGTCCGCAACTTTTTCATTTTAATGGCAGAACGCTCGATGAGATAGCGACATCGCTCAAGCTTGACTGGGTGGATGCGGCAATTGAGCTGCTAGCGGAAGAACAGCAACCTATTAGCTCGGTCTACTTTTCCATAAGCCCAGAGAGTATGAGGATGTTGGCAAAGATTCCTTGGATCTCGTTTGCGACGGACGCAGGTGGCTTTGACCCAAAGTGGGCTGCTGAACTCGGGCCGTATCATCCGCGGGCCTATGGGTCGTTTTCAAAAGTACTCGGTAGGTTTGTCAGGGATGAAAGACTTATTACTTTAGAAGATGCGATTCGCAAGATGACCAGCCTACCGGCCAAGCGACTTGGGTTACGAAGACGAGGAATTTTAAGTGTTGGCAATGCGGCGGATATCGTTGTTTTTAATCCGGATAAAATTATTGACAACGCAACATACAGCCATCCACACCAACTTTCTGACGGGATAGTTCATGTCTTCGTTAATGGCGATCAAGTAGTTAACGAAGGACAACATACCGGTGCTTTACCAGGGCAAGTTGTTACAAAGGGCTGTTAGCGAGTATTCAACCTAACATCAATTCGCCTGGTAGATGTTTTTAAGTAGGTGTTATGTATAGCTCGGTTGTTTTATTCAGAAAGTTTTTCAGAAATTCTTGATTCTATGACTTGAATTTGTATCATTTGGCACGATAGAGGTTTGTATTTGATGTTTCTCATTTAATATGTGTAGAAGAGTAACTACGTAATCAACAACTTATGACGATCTGCGTTGTCAATGTCGTTTTATTTTTAGGTTTTTGTGAGGTGCATATGAATGACTTACAGACGAGCCCTGTGCGGATGGCGGTATTTACCAGCGGTGTGCGAGGCTACTGGATGTTGCGCTATCTAATGGACTTTAAATTTGTCGGAGGTGACAGTAATTCTCGACTCATGCTCCCCCCACTTTGTCAGCCGCAACATTTGGACTTTTCTCCTGGTGCCAGGTTACTTTTGATCTTTAACCTCACCTAGGTCAATGACAAAATTATTGCTGAGGCGGCTTCGGCAGAAGGGTAACCCGGAACCATGCACTCCTTCCCGCCAAACTTAACTTTAAAAAATCCAAATTTTCATTTCTGGAACGAGTTCTTTGGCAGGTTCTATCAGGTAGCTATTGTGTCGTCGTGCAAAAAACATCGCCAAAACAACCCTCATCCCCGGCTGTGAGCCGCCCAGAAACCAGGATCTTGCCGGCGGCGGCCTGTCGGACATGCATCAGCATGCCCTAAGGACTAACCGGCAACCTCCAGGCCCCTGAACCGCTCTCGCTCGGGCTTACATTACTATCTGGCCTGTGAGTCGATAGCGAATTCGATCTTGCGGTTTTCGAGTACACGATATCGTATTAGTTCGGCCGCGATGCTGCCAGGGAGATTGGTGTCGATACTGACGAGCCCATAAGAATCGATACTGCGGTCGCGTAACGGGCTGGCCAGATTGAGAATGACGCTTGAATTTTTGGGCATACGTATCTCATCGCCAGTAGCAGCGGAGTTGGCCCGTGATGCACCATCAGGAAAGCTGTATGTTATGAGTGATTCCTCCGAAGCGATGTTCATCAGTCGCAGATAGTTTTTCATGTTAAGAAAGGTGTTGTAGGTGGTATAAAGTTTTTCACCGAAGATTTCTCTTGCCGGCGAAGCGTATGCTGTTTGGATTGAGCGATTGTCCATGTCATGGTGATAGAAAACGCTCTGAGCGAGAATGCTCCCCGGGATGTCTGATTCAAGTTTGACAAAGCCACTCTGTGTATCCAGAAGCATGCCGGCAGTGGGGAAGTGGCGCTGCGTCAGTGGCGGAAATTTAATTGTATGTTTGCCGACATTATAGCCGTCACTGTCGGTGTAGGTCAGAGTAATGTTAACGTTCTTATCGAGAATGTTCGCTACTTCCAAATAATTGGTAGCTGCAAGCTCGACAGAGATTGGCAGGTGGGCCGCCCGAGGGAATCCTCCCTCTGCGGGTAAAGTCATGGCATAGTCAAAAGCGTCAAAATTTGACCCTTCGGCATACCTTACGAGATTCGCAAGATATGGTGCATTGGGACTGTCGGGGGCGATGATATTTGTTCCGACACTGTCTGGTCCGGGGTTGACATGTCCACCATCGACATCGATGCGTCCCAGAGGTGGAACAGAGACTCGCTCGCTGCGGACATAGGTTCCATTCATGTCGTAGCGCTTGACGGTAAACTTTCTTGATGAAGTGTCGTCAAGATTGGCAATTGTTAGCCAGTTATAGACGGTATTTTTGCTGTCATAAGTGTTCGCGCCAGGGTGATAGGTGTTATACATCACGGCAGACTGTCCATGGAGCAGGTTTCTTAAGGCTTCGCTGTAGGCAAAGCCATACTGCGCATCCGGTGCGCCACTGGTGTCAGGGTAGTAAAGGCTTACTCTGCCGTCAAAGTTGTTATGAGAGCACTCTACCTTGAACATGCCGTAGGTGTCTTTCTCAAATCCGTGCAAGTCGTTTAGTATTATGTCCCTTTGCGTCATCGCCGGCACAGACCAGGTTCTGGTAATTGGATTTCCAGTTCCGCCATTGGTGAACACTGTGAGCGAAATAGTTAACGGTTCTTCGCTAGTGTTCATGATTTCCAGGATATTTATCATTCCAAGAAATCCGTTCCAGAGAGCATAAGCCGGGTTTGACACCTTGGGCGATGCGGCGAAGTCAACGCCTATCAGGGGTTGGTTGTTCACCGTTACAGGACTAGTGTCGCTGCTAAAGTTGTAGCCATTAAGTTCAGCTGAAACTTCATATGTTCCGGGTGGGACAAGAGTCACTGTATAATTGCCGTTATTGTCACTGACCGCCGAACGCCCACCGACGGAAACGGTAACCCCACCAAGTGGTGAGCCATCGAGGTTTGTCAACTTGATTTTGCCACTTAGGTTTTGACCGAGGTCCACGGGTTCACCAACAGTGGCAGTAAAATTATGTGCCTTGTTGCTTGTTACTGTACCAGTCGCTTGATAGGGGCCAAAAGTATACCCAGATAGCGAAGGGGTGATGCTGTAGGCTGTTCCGTATGACACATTATTGAAGCTGTAAGCACCAGAAGCATCGGTTGTCCGATTGCCCAACGCACCGCCACTAACCAGGACCCCAGCTAGCGGCACGCCTGATTCGGCAATTGAGCCACTTATGGTGTGGAGAGTCTTACTGGCGGTAAATGCCAGTGATGTTGTGCCATGAGTTGTTCCCGAAGCCGTGGATGGCGATATGATCATGCCAGTTTTCGAGAGAGCGAGATTGTATACGGTTCCGTAAGGCAGAGAGTAGGAGAACTTTCCAAGGGAGTTTGTCAGCCTGTTGCCAATCGCTCCTCCTGAGACGACAACGTCTGGCACCGGTTTGCCATTTTCCGTCACTGTTCCGGTTAGTGTGTAGAATAACTGATTGGCAGTGAAGTTCTTTGTTGCATTTGCTGTCAGTGTACCAGTAGCTGAGACAGGAG
This sequence comes from bacterium, assembly GCA_028689495.1. Lineage (GTDB taxonomy): Bacteria > Bdellovibrionota_C > UBA2361 > SZUA-149 > JAQTWB01 > JAQTWB01. Next base: position 5,405 of record JAQTWB010000114.1, read on the forward strand.
AGAAATTGTAGCCGATTTTAGCTGGGGTGATTGAATAGACTGAGCCATGAGTGACGTTGTTGAACTGGTAGTGACCACTTGCATCCGTAATGGTAAATCCCAGAGCGCCACCATTGATGATTGTACCACTGAGAGCCTGTCCTGCTGCGGTCACTGTTCCTGAAAGTGAATATGTTGCGAGCTGTGCGCTGAAGTTGTGAATCGTATTGTCGTAGATTGTCCCACTGGCGGAACCGGGAATGAATGTATATCCGGCGCCTGAGAGAGTTAACGAGTAGCTGGTGTTGGCTGCAAGTCCGGTAAAAGAAAATAGTCCGTTGCTGTCCGTTGTTCTTGTCCCCAGTGCGCCACCGTTGACGGTAATTCCCGATAGATTGCTCCCTCCGAATGTTACTCGTCCACTCAGGCTGAAGATTGCGTCGTGGTGCGAATCTATGACATCAAAATCGTGAGTCACATCCGCAGTGAGTATGCCGCTGTGATGCGCCGGGAAGAACAGGGCGCTCTGCTCTGAAGGGGTCAGAGTGTAGTTGGTGCCGATTGGCACGTTGTTGAAGCTGTATTTGCCATCAGCTGCTGAAGTTGTAGAGCCCAGAGCGCCACCGTCAATTGTCGCGCCGGCAAACGGGACGCCGTTTTCGGTAACTGTGCCGGTGATGTTGTATGTTACAGGCGAGACAACGGCAGTGAAGTCGTGAATTATGTTCCCAGCTGCCACCCCACTGTGAGTTGCCGGGGCGAATGTATAGCCCGGGTAGGATGCTGATAAATCATAAACATCACCAACAGCGATAAAGCGAAATTCGTAGTTACCTGAAGCGTCGGTTACCGCGGTTCCATATCCTGGAAGGCTAATAATTGCCCCCGCCAATGGAAGACCGCTTCCCTGAATGGTGACAGTACCGTTTATACGTGAGGTAGCACCAAGACGCCAGATAGCTGCCTGTGTTATATATCCATTGCTAGCTTCCCCGGCGACAAGCACCCGGTCTGAGCTGTCGATGAAAATGGCGTTGCCCTGTTCGACGTTACCGCCAGCGGCGTGGTCGTGGCAGAAGATGCCGCTCTTGTTGAAATTCATGTTTAAGGAGCCGTCAGACAGCAGGTTCCAGATACACATGTCTTTGTTGCCACTGGCATTAACACTGTAACCTGTGAGCCAGAGATTGCCAGTGACATCGAGTGTGAGGTCTGCCGCCACATCATTGCCATTGTCACCAGCGCTGCCATGGTATGAAATATAACCAGTGCCATTAAAGGTAGTATCAAGGAGTCCAGTGGTGGCGGTGATTTTCCAGACAGTAACGTCGAGGTTATCGCTGGCATTCATACTGCTTCCAGCAATGAATATGTCTCCGCTAGCATCAAGTGCCAGAGAGTTTGCCATATCGTCACCCCACGCCAATCCGGCACCACCGTCGAGGGTAATGTAACCTGTTCCGTTGAAGGTTGTGTCGAGGTTACCATTGGCAAGATAGCGCCAGACAGTGGCGTTGCTGTCTCCGCCATTTGGACGGCTGACACCGGCGACGATTACCCGGCCAAGAGAGTCGACTACAACATCCTGGCCTTGTGAGTAGGGTGAATTGGGGAAGTCAAGTCTTCCGTCTCCAGAGAAGGCATTAGCAGTTCCCCCGGTCGCAGTCAGCTTTGATAAAGTCATAATGCCGTTATCTTCCCCGCCAGTAAGAAAAAAACCGCCATTCACAAGGTCTTCTGCGATCCCGTAGGCGTATACATCTGCACCGGGATAAGAGGTCTTTGCGGCACCCGAGGCTCCAAATGAAGAGTCTAGACTGCCGTTAGCAAGATATCTCCATGCGTAGGGATTGATCGTTGATGATCCGACACTGCCAAGAACTATAATCTTTCCAGATGAATCATATATTATGTCATTTCCATAGGCAGGAAAGCCCAATTGTCTATTGTAACCAAACGTGCTCGCCGATAATTTGAAATTAACATCAGGAATACCATTTTGATCAAACGCCCAGATAGTAGAATAACTCGATTCTGATTCTGAGGAAGGTTCGTATCCTGATGTGCCATCAACGTAAATAATTCCTGAAGGAGCAACGGTAATACCGGAGGCGGCAGATGGAGTCCTGGAGGCTTGTGAGGTTGGTGTGCCAATAGAAGCGATAGAAATCCCACGATTGGCGAAACCCTGAT
>JAQTWB010000115.1 GCA_028689495.1 bacterium
CTATTCTGGGCACACGGCACTCAGAGAAGAAATGACGAACATCGGAATAATCCTTGCACACAGCGTCGAAGTCCCCTTCTCTCTCCAGGACTATCACGAGGCGGAAAAAACACTGAACTCGCTAGCCTCGGATAACCGAAATATTCAGAGTATCACCGCTTACAATCACGACGGCCGTGTCCTCGCTACATACCGTAAACCAGGCCTCTCCCCCACCCCTGCCACCAGCTGGTCCTGGTCTTTTAAAGAATATCCATTCACTTTCGAAGTTCCTATTGGGGATAACCATTTTCCTCAAAACTATCTTATCATCAAAACAATCTCACCAATCATAACCAATCATTTCCAAATCTTACTTATCTCCTATCCTCTGATCATTTTGTTGATGCTGCCTGTCTCCTGGCGAAATATCACACGATTAATAGAAAAAGAATTGGAGCCACTGGATGAATTGGGCAAGGCGATAATGTCAGCAAGTCATGAAGGCTGTTATTCAATTCGACTAAGGCGCAATATCCACGACGAGTTCGCCACCATTTACTACCACTTCAATACCTTGATGGAGAATCTGCAAAAGCAGAGCGATGAAAAACTTGCGATTGTCTCAGCTTTGGAAAAACATCAAACTCAGCTTGAACAACTGATTGCCGAGAATACAGAAGAACTGAATGGCCTCCACCTGGAACTGCTAAAAAAAGAAAAACTCGCAACTCTAGGACAGATAATTGCCTCCGTCAGTCACGAACTCCGCAATCCTCTTGGCACAATCGTAAGTTCCCTCTTCACAATCTCGCAAAACACTACCGCCGACAATAAAGCAGTGCATAAGGCTATCGCCCGCTCACAAAGAAGCATTAAACGCTGCGTAAACATCATTGAAGAACTTCTCGATTACACAAGAATTTCATCTCTCAAACTGACTCCATTACATTTTGATAGCTGGTTGAGACAGGTAATCGAGGATTTTCCCTTCCCCGAAACAACCAGTGTTGTCACTTCACTAAACTGCGAAACAGAAGTCGATATCCAACCGGAACGACTGCAAAGAGCCATAGACAATCTGCTGACCAATGCCTCGCAGGCCTTCAATCACTCTCTGGAAAATTCTGCGCCATCAATTTCAATATCAAGTATCGAAGAGAATACTCAGGTTAAAATTGAAATACGTGACAACGGCTGCGGTATGGATGAAAGGACTCTCGAGCAGATTTTCGAACCACTCTTCAGCACAAAAAGTTTTGGGGTTGGCCTTGGCCTTCCAATAGTCAAACAAGTGATAGAAGCTCACAACGGACAAATAAAAATCGATAGCGCCCCCAATCAAGGAACCACCGTCACGGTTATCATCCCAAAGTCATCAGATGCTCAAGATATCCACCTTGATTAAATCTGACGGTGTCAGCAATAACATCAACACAGCTGGACAGACACCAGGCCCGCTCCAAGGTGATAACAATTTGAAGGTTAACTCCGAAATTTTATATCAGCGGAATCAATCAGCTACTGCGCGGAGCCACTGTCATGATCATACGGTTACCAAGAAGAGGAGTTTTTTCCTCAACCAAAGCCGCATCTTCCAGAGCTTCAACAATTTTCGAAAAAATCTCTTCCCCGATTTCACGGTAAACGACTTCCCGACCACGAAAACGCATCTGAAAACGCACCTTGTCGCCTTCCGCCAAAAATTTCCGCGCCTGTTTAACTTTGGTTTCAAGATCGTGTTTGTCAGTGCTGTAACGCAGGCGCAATTCCTTGACTGTCTGCTGAGCACTTCTCTTACGCGAAGCCGCGGCTTTTTTCTGTTCGCGGTATTTAAGTTTACCGTAATCAAGAATGCGGCAAACTGGGGGAACTGCATCTGGTGCCACAGCGACCAGGTCAGAACCGGCTTCTTCTGCGATTCTCAAGGCTTCGGCAATGGGTAGAACACCCAGCTGTTCCCCATCCTCTGCGATCACCCGAACTTCCCTTGCGGTAATTTCTTCGTTGATTGCGTGTTCGTTCTTTTGCTCTTCTGGTGCCCGCCTGACTGTGTTTTTCTCTCGCATGAAGTTAAGTGCCGTAATATTCCCCAATGAAGTTTATATCAAAATGCCAGAGGTCGGTTATTCCCTCGGCTCGCAGACTCCCATACAACGAAGCTGCTCTAAAAACAATTTACAAATGTAGCGCAGATTAATTTATCCGGTTCGATACTCATCCAAACAAAACAATCTCTGTAGGGTTAAGCCTAAGCCGGCACAGATTATTGGGTGCCCCAATTCTCTTAGATGACCCTACCTTCCGGGTGGTGCAAATTCCGCCCGTATAACGCCCGGTGAAGCAGCCAAAACCCGAGCAAAATAAGCGGCAAACTCAAAAGCTGCCCCATATTTACCCCCAAACCCATATCAAAAGCTTCATTTCGCTCCTTGAAAAACTCGACAATAAAGCGAAAAGAAAAAACACAAACAAGGAACAGAGAGAACAACAGCCCCCCTGGAGTCTCCCCCTTCCTTCGCCGATATACCATCAGCAACAACCCAAAGGTAAGCAGATAAGCTAGCGACTCGTAGATTTGAGTCGGGTGTCTCGGCAATGAATCAATCCGCTCAAGCACCATCGCCCATGGCACATCGGTCGGTCGACCAATAATCTCCGAATTAAAAAGATTACCGAGACGAATAAACGACCCACCCAAAGCAACAACAATGCTCATTCGATCAACCAACCAGAGGAACGGTTGATTAATATGTTTGCGACTATACAGATAAAGAGACAGCAAAATACCGACTGCAGCCCCGTGGCTGGCAAGGCCTCCCTGCCAGATTTTCAGGATTTCCAGCGGACGACCAAGATAATAATCGGGCTCATAAAAAAGGCAGTGCCCAAGGCGGGCACCGAGTACAGTGCCCAGCATCATGTGCCAGAGCAGACTATCCAAATCAGCAACCGGTTTTTTCTCCTGACGATAAATTCTCTCGATAAGATTAAAGCCCACAAGAAAGCCCGACGCAAAAAACAGTCCGTACCAGCGGACAACAACCGGCCCAAGTGTCAGCAGCACCGGATCTGCATTCCAATGCAAAACCATCAAGCTTCCCCTTTACCAAGACCCAAATAAAGATGACCACCCGCCGAGCGAAACTCGCTGGCCTTTTCTTCCAGCCCCTGCCTGATAGCAATCCCACCGGCTAAACCATGCTTGTCCGCGTAATCCCGGACTTCTTGGGTAATTTTCATTGAACAGAACTTCGGTCCACACATCGAGCAGAAATGCGCGACCTTGGCATTTTCCGATGGCAGGGTCTGATCGTGAAAACTCCGCGCCTTGTCTGGGTCCAGCGATAAGTTAAACTGATCATTCCAGCGAAATTCAAAGCGAGCCCGGCTGAGCGCGTTGTCACGCACCTGAACTCCGGGGTGTCCTTTCGCCAAATCTGCCGCATGAGCAGCAATACGATAAGCAATCACACCGTCACGCACATCCTGTTTATCCGGCAAACCAAGGTGCTCCTTAGGCGTTACATAACAAAGCATGGCACAACCATACCAACCGATCATACCGGCACCAATCGCTGATGTGATATGGTCATAACCCGGGGCAATATCAGTCGTCAGCGGTCCCAGCGTATAAAACGGCGCCTCAAAACACTGTTCGAGTTGCTTGTCCATATTCTCTTTTATCATCTGCATCGGCACATGACCTGGACCTTCAATCATCACCTGAACATCGTGTCTCCAGGCAATCTCTGTCAGTTCTCCAAGTGTCCGAAGCTCGGCGAACTGCGCTTCATCATTGGCGTCAGCGATACTACCCGGCCGCAAACCATCGCCCAGGGAAAAGGCAACATCGTAAGCCTTCATGATCTCGCAGATCTCTTCAAAATGCGTATAAAGAAAATTTTCCTGATGATGGGCAAGACACCACTTGGCCATAATCGAACCACCGCGGGAAACAATCCCCGTCAGGCGACGAGCGGTCATTGGCACATAGCGCAACAAAACTCCGGCATGAATCGTGAAATAATCTACGCCCTGCTCTGCCTGCTCAATCAAGGTATCGCGAAAAATTTCCCAGGACAGATCTTCGGCAACACCATTCACCTTTTCCAGCGCCTGATAGATAGGCACAGTACCAATCGGCACGGGCGAGTTTCTGATAATCCACTCTCGTGTTTCGTGGATATTCGCACCCGTCGAAAGATCCATCACCGTATCAGCGCCCCAGCGACAAGCCCAGACCGCCTTTTCTACCTCTTCGGCGATCGAAGATGTCACCGCCGAATTGCCGATATTGGCATTAATTTTAACAAGAAAATTACGACCGATAACCATCGGCTCGGCTTCAGGATGGTTGATATTAGCCGGAATTATCGCCCGCCCGGCAGCCACCTCATCGCGAACAAACTCTGGTGTTATAAACCCGGTCGGAGTTTTGGCGCCAAAGGACATACCACGATGCTGAGGGAACAACTCCGGATTACTCGCCAGCAGCTGTTCCAGATTTTGATTCTCCCTGATAGCAACATATTCCATCTCGGGCGTGACAATGCCACGTCTGGCATAGTGCATTTGCGACACATTGGCTCCCTCGCGGGCTCTTCGCGGACGGCGCAGATTTGGAAAACGAATATCAGAAATACTATCCGTATCGGCACGCTCTCGCGCATAATCAGATGAAACACCGTCAAGCCCCTCGGTGTCTCCACGCGCGGCAATCCACCCGGCTCTGAGTGCTGGCAAACCCTGCTCAATGTCAATCGCAATTTCCGGGTCTGTATAGGGACCGCTCGTGTCATAAACGGGAATTGGAGGATGCTGAACTTCATCCGCTACATAAGACGGGCTCTGCTGAATTTGCCGCATTGCCACCTTGATGTCAGGCCTGGAGCCTGAAACGTAAAACTTCTTCGACCCGGAGAAAGGTTCTCGCGTAATTACATCATGCCCTGGTAGCTTTTCTTTCATTTTTTCTCTTTGCCTTATGCTGATTTACCGTTCCCGCAGAAGATACGGAGTCCGAGGATGTCGGGGATGCAACCCGGAACCATCACACCGAACTATCACACCAAGACATCCAATCCAAGAAAAGTGACGCTCTTCCAGGGAATAGGGGGGATATTGGACCATGGCCTGTCACAAAGAGCGACAAACAGCACTGGTGAAATCATTTTTTCTGGAGTAAAAGTTCTTCTCATCTTGAGAAATTACATTAATATTGTTTTAATACAGACACTTAACAGGGTTTCCATGAGCGACATCAAAGAATTGCTGGATCAGATTCTCGACGATGGTGTAATGACCGAAAACGAACATGAGGAGTTCATGTCAGCCGTCTACGCCGATGGTGTCGTAGATGAGGAAGAGAGCGAACAAATTTCCCGCATCTTCAAACTGATTCAGGAAGGCAAGCTGAAAATCGTCAACACCGAAAGAGACAAGGCCGAAATTCTGCGCCAGCAACAGATTCTTGACGACCTTGATAAACTGGACAATTAGCTACTAGAGGCATGCTAGGTGAGATCTGACGAGATCTGGAATTTGGCGAGACGAGAAATCTGGCAAGACTGTGAACTTCACGGTCTTAAATATAAAATATCATCTGATGCGACTGCTCAACCGTTGGAGCCTGCTTCCCGCTCTGCTTATGACAGCGATTTACATTGGCTCCAGCCTGCCAGCCAGCGACGCACCCCCGCCATTTGAAAATTTTGACAAACTTCAGCACTTTCTTGCCTATATGGCCCTGACAGTGTCCTGGTCCTTCAGTCTGAACAAAGACCTGATCAATAACTTCCGCTCATCCGCGATATTGTCGCTCCTTTACGGAATAGCGATTGAAATCCATCAGGCCGGACTTCCGGACAGAACACCATCATTACTTGATATTGCCGCTAATGGCACTGGCTGTATCGCCGCACTGGTAATTCTACAAATATCGGCTCGGGAGATATCAACCGAACCGAAGAAAAAACAATAGAGAGCAGCAACATGGCCTACAGAGCAAAAAAAGGTCTGGAAGATATAATCTGCGACAGCACCGCTATATCAGACTCAATTGGCGAGACCAGCGAGCTCCTTTATCGCGGTTACCCGATTGAAGACCTCAGCGAAAACTGCGTCTACGACGAGACCGCCCTGCTGGTTCTTGAAGGCGAACTTCCTTCAAAGGAACGTCTGATACTTTTTCGCAAACAAAATATCGCCATTCGCCAGCAAGTCGCACCACAAATGAAACTGCTGGACCACCTGCCAGCAAGTCTCAGTCCGTTAAAGAAGTTAAGCATCGCGGTTCTTGCGCTGGAAGAAAATTCGAATTATCAGGCCGATGAAGTCATCCTCGCGGCCATGCCACTGCTTGCAGCAAAAATCTGCACCCAGATACCTGCCGGCACATTTGGCCCGACTGTCTTTAACCCACAACTTGACGAAGCCGACACGGCAAAATTTTTCCTCGAAAGCATGCTCAACAAACCCATGCCAGAAAAAGCAGTCGCCGCATTTGACAAAACCATGACCGTCTACGCCGAGCAGGGATTTAACCCCTCGACTTTTACTGCCCGCATTGTTACCTCAACCAGAGGCGATGTCTACTCGGCGATATCAGCAGCGATTGGCGCCCTTTCCGGTTCTCTGCACGGAGGCGCAAACCAGGAAGCAATCAAGATGCTGCGCTCTGTCCCTTCAGTGGCCGAAGTCGATTCCTGGCTCGCCCATCAACTCAAGTCCGGGGGTAAGTTGATGGGCTTTGGTCACCGGATATTTCGCAATGGAGACCCCCGGGCGCCACTGATGAAAAGATGTCGTGACATGCTGGCTCGACTATCTCCAGCATCCCCCCTGCCCCATCTTGCCGATGCCTTGGAAATAGCAGTTTATCGCGAAAAAGAACTTCGCCCCAATCTCGACTATTCGGCGGCGGTGGCCTACGAGCTCCTCGGCCTGCCTGACGAGATATTCACCGTTATCTTCGCCGTCGCCCGCACAGCAGGCTGGCTCGCACACATCAAGGAACAAAAGACCAACAACCGGCTTATCCGTCCAATGGCAGAATATACAGGGCCCGAAAAACGACACAGTCGACCATAGTGTAACTGCGATGGCACTCCTGTCACGCGCCAGGATGGCGCGTCCACTCTAACGCAACAGATTAGAGCATGGTGGAAGAGCCTTATAGGCTCTTTATGAAACGCCACAGTTACGCGCCAGGATGGCGCGTCCACTTTAACGCAACAATTTCGGAGCATGGTGGAAGAGCCTTCCAGGCTCTTGATGAAACTCCTGTCACGCGCCAGGATGGCGCGTCCACTTTACCGCAACAATTTCGGAGCATGGTGGAAGAGCCTTCCAGGCTCTTGATGAAACGCCACAATCACGCGCCAGGATGGCGCGTCCACTCTAACGCAACAGATTAGAGCATGGTGGAAGAGCCTTCCAGGCTCTTGATGCAACTCCTGTCACGCGCCAGGATGGCGCGTCCACTCTAACGCAACAGATTAGAGCATGGTGGAAGAGCCTTCCAGGCTCTTGATGCAACTCCTGTCACGCGGCAGGATGGC
>JAQTWB010000116.1 GCA_028689495.1 bacterium
CAGGAAACCCGTCTCAGCCAGGCTCAGTTGCTTCATCGGTTTCATCAGTTCAACGGGCACCATGACAATGACGCTATTTTCTCAAATCAGGTCACATGACGGGTACTTATGCAGAGTTTCCCTAGATTCCGCTGTCCTTGCGGTCAGTCAATCTTGGGAAATAGGCTCTCTCGGTCGCGAACCCATCCACCTTTCCGCTTCGTCTTGGTAGATGAAAATTTGCCGTTCAATTTTGAGCGGCGTTATGCGCCCCGCTCTGATTTCGGCGTAAGCTTTCGTCCGGCTGATGCCTACCCATTCGCAAAACTCGTCGAGCGTGAATGTGTGGGGGCCGTCAAAAATGACTGGGGGAAATTTTCTGAGCACTTGCATTTTTGTACCTTTCTATCGGTTGATGGTGCGCCGATATAGGTAGTCGAGTCGCTGTGCTTTATTTCACCGCCATCAAATCTTTTGAAAGCGACCATGCTGCAATGAAGCAAGCCAGCGCTCTGCCTCAGATTTGAATATCAGTGTGCGACTGCCAAATTTGCGAACGGAAAGTCGACCGGCCTTCAATTCGGCATAAAACGCTGTTCGGCCTATGCCCGCCCAATGGCAAAAATCATTCACTGAAAAAGCTCCGCCACTGGGCTGGCTTGAGTTGGTCTGTTCCATGAGACACCTCCGAAAGTTCTTGGTGTCTGCATATAGAAAGCCGCTGTCGCGTGTTTCACATCAATCGGAGTAATCGCTTCTCGGAGTAATCGCGACGCATTTTGTCGCGCCATGATTCACAATACCGGCATCAACTGAATTGTAGGAAGTTTGAAATGACTGGACTCTCAAAATCACGCATCCTGGCGCACCGACAGTGCCCGAAGCGCCTTTGGTTGCAGATTCACAAACCGGAACTTGCTCAGTACGGTGACCAACAACAACAGCGTTTCGATGCAGGAAATACCGTGGGTGAAGTTGCACGCGGCTTGTATCCAGAAGGGCTACTTATAGAGAACGAAGACCTGGGTCAATGCCTGACAGAGACACAGGCTTTACTGCGGACGGGCAAGCCAATCTTCGAGGCCACTTTCCAGCATGACGGCGTTTTGATCCGCGCCGACTTACTTCTCCCCGATGCAAACGGCTATCGACTTGCAGAAGTCAAATCTGCCACATCGGTAAAGGATGTTTACCTGCCCGATGCAGCAATCCAGAGCTGGGTAGCCCGCAAAGCTGGTGTTCCCCTGACTCGCGTCGAGATTGCCCATATCGACAGGAGCTTCACTTATCCGGGTGGTGGCAATTACAACGGGTTGCTGAAGCATGTTGATGTCACTTCAGCAATCGCTACACTTGAAGCGGAAATTCCTGCATGGATCAGTGCGGCCCGAGCCACATTGAGTGGCGCGGAGCCGAGTCTTGATCATGGGGCACACTGTCGGCAACCCTATGAATGTCCATTTATTGCTTACTGCGCGCCTACGCAACAACAAGTAACTGAATATCCGGTAACGATGTTGCCGTGGGGAGGCAGGCTGGCAAAACAACTTTTTGACGAAGGCTATGCCGACCTACGGGATGTTCCTGTTGAGCGTTTGAGCAAGCCACTCCACCAGAAAGTCTGGCGAATCACAAAGACGAAAGTGGCGGAACTCAATCCTGAAGCCACAAAAAAACTGAACGACTTACCGTACCCCCGATATTTCCTCGATTTTGAATCGATCCAGTTTGCTGTCCCGATCTGGTCAGACACACGCCCTTACGACCAAATCATCTTTCAGTGGTCTTGTCACATCCAGAAAAGCGAGATGGAACTTAGTCATACAGCATTTTTGGCAGACGGAACGGGCGATCCGCGTCGTCAGTTTGCCGAGAGTTTATTGGCCGCCATTGGTACAGCTGGACCGATATTCGTTTACAACGCTACATTTGAACGCGGTCGTTTGCAGGAGCTTGCTGCAGCTTTTCCTGAAATTTCCGCGCAGCTACGAGCCGCTATCGTCCGCTTGTACGACCTTCTGCCCTTGGCTCGCGCGCATTACTACCACCAAGACATGCAGGGTTCGTGGTCACTGAAGAAGGTATTACCCACAATCGCCCCTGAATTGGATTACGAAAACCTCGCCATCGGCGATGGCGGTATGGCGATGGATGCCTTTGCAGAGATTCTGTATCTCGGTACATCAGCAGAACGCCGCCGCGAACTGCATGAAGGCCTACTCGCCTACTGTGAGCGTGATACTTACGCCATGGTCAGAATTGCCGAGTACTTTTCCCATTGCAATTCATCAAGCGAATGAGAGGGCACGGTCATGCGCTGCCAACCGCTCAATTCACTCAGTGAAATCGGCATTGATTTTCGGTCAGGGCATAACATCGCGCCTTTGCCGAACATCAAGCAAGTCCTTTGGTTTCGCCTCGAATCGAAGGTGGCAATCACTTCTCACATCCTGTCTCAAACCTACTTCTGGATAGAAAAAGCCTCCGGTCATCTTGTCGCTCTGGTATTGAATAACTTGGAATACCAACCCGAAGAGGTCATACCATTCCTTTCCGAATTCATGCTCGATGGCAGCGACGGGAAAGTGCTGTCTGATCAATTGGGTGCGAATAGCCTAATGCCGCCAGCGTTTTGTGCTGATCATGTTAAGGCAGCAACGATCATTCCCCAGCGGGATTTTCTTTGGGAAATTATCAAGCAGCAAGTGGCAACGATGCTAGGCATCCCGGTTGTGTCTGGCTCAATGTTGAAACGTCTTGAACTGGTTCTGGATATCAGCACGAGCGAGCTGAGCGAGCGATTCGGTGTCCCTCTCCCAGAACTGCCTGAGGAGGTAGCCGATTTCCAGTCAATGGCACAGTCCTTTCAGATGCGATTGTTTGTAGATATTTTGGATTTCTTTGACGAGTATGCCGCGCTTCTGAACGGAAGAACCCTCACGATTGAAAACTACAACACCGCCCGTGCTTGGTCGGTTTCTCAGCGTAGAAATCGAATGCAAGCTATGCGGGTTTTTCCGTGGCTGTTTCATGAACTCGGTTTGAAAAGCGGTGGCCCGGATCATTACCATAAACCATCGCCTGAAGCCAACAACTTGGGGGCGGCTATTTCACTTGCCATTGATCTTGGTCAGCCGCTGCTTCCGCTCCTGACCAAGCAATACAACGTGCGCAAACATACCTTACGCTATGCCAGAGTTTTCTTGAAATGTCGTTACCGCATTCCGGAAACAATTCCTCTCGTGCTCTGGCTGCTCGACGGCATCAAACCCGACAAGCGCCCCGCAAGTGATGCGGATATGCAAGTTCTCCATTCCGCAATCGACTTTATTTCGGGTTGGCAATCTGAGTCAGACCGTGTTTATGTTGAAGCTGTTGCGGCGGCATTGTTCAGTGACGGAATTCCTGGGTTCCGGAAGACACTCAGGCACTGGTGTCCAAGTCACAACCCGGAGAATCCGTTTCCCGATGTGGCCGATTACCTAGCCTATTATGCGGAGCAGGCAGGGCACGGATCAGTATCGACGGAATTACTGGACTCCCTCACTAAGGAATGGATCAGGGAGACTGGACTCATTTCATTACTCGCGGAGTCCGAACGCTGGCATACCGCGTGGTGGGCGCGTGACATCGATATTGAGGTGACTAGTTGGGCTCCATTGGTCCCGGAAACTCCGCGAATCGGAAATCTGGTGGCGCATGAACTAAGTAATACCCAGTTGCTCATTGAAGAAGGTCGGATCATGCATCACTGCATTGCCAGTTATGTATCTTTATGCGCGTCGGGCGAAGCATTCGTGTTTTCGTTGCGAAACAACGGGGACGGAAAGCGACGCTCAACGCTCCACATTGGTTTGAGTGATGCAGGGATATTCACGATTCACGAACATCGTGCATTCGCCAATCGGGAGCCGGATCAGGATTGCATTGATGCGGCATTCCAACTGGCCGATGCCTTGTCAGCTTTTTATCCGTCCTATCAGGAGCGCAGCCAACGCGCTTGCCGTGAAACCACGCCTTTGGTAACCATAATGCTTACCGAAATCGAAACAGTTTAGGTGCAGCATGCCCGCCAACAAAAAGAAACACACGCTCGCTCGCCAATGGGAACTTCTCAAGCGCTTACCTACCCGTGGAGCAGGCAAGACAGCCAGTGAATTAACACAAGAACTCCAGGTGGCTGGCTTTGATGTCAGCAAACGCCAAGTTGAGCGAGACCTGGGCGAACTGATGGATGCATTTGATCTGGAATGCAACAACGCGAGCATTCCCTATGGCTGGCGCTGGCTGCCCGGTGCGAGTTCTGACCTTGCTGGCATGACTTTGGCCGACGCCTTATCGCTAAGTCTGGTCGAAGACATGGTTAAACCCTTGCTGCCTGTCTCCATGCTGCAAGGGCTGGAATGCCGTTTTGCTCAGGCGAGAAAGAAACTAAACGATCTTGCAGTGGAAAATCCCAAGGCAAGATGGATAGACAAGGTTCGATTTATCCAGCCTGCGCAGCCGCTACTTGCGCCACAGATAAAACCGGAAATTCTCGAGACGATTCAGGAGTGCCTGTTTGCGGATGAAATTATCGATGTCGAATATCGGGGGGCTGATGCAGAGACTGCACATTCCCAGCGTTTACACCCACTGGGGCTAGTGACTCGCGGACAGATTACATATCTAGTGGCAACTGCCTGGGGCTACAGCGACATACGACTCTATACCTTGCACCGTATTGCTCAGGCAAGCCGAACCTATAAGCATTGCCAAAAACCTACCGGATTCAACTTGATGAAGTATCTAGAGAACGGTGCGTTACATTTCGGCAGCGGGAAAACCACTTGTCTGAAGGCCAAGGTGTCCGATTCTCTTGCGAGAATTTTGCTTGAGACGCCATTGTCCGAAGATCAGAAAATTGTTGGCAACAGATTGACAGCAACTGTCCTGGATACCTGGCAGCTTGAGTGGTGGATTCTCAGTCAGGGAGCAGCTATTACAGTGATCGCTCCTGTGACCCTAAAGAAAATAATACGCCAAAGTCTGGAGGAGGCTCTAACTTTTTATGGGGCAGAATGCGACTGAAATAACCATGCCGAGGGATACGAATTGCGCTACAGGAGTCACGGAGCCAGAATGGAAAGCGGCCTAATAGAGAATGTTCAAATGACCGGAGCAAGAAATGAGCAAATGTAGATATTGCGGTGTAACAACTACGGCTGGCGGAACCTGCACGAAAAGTCCTGTTGGTATCCATATTGTCCAAATCCCGGGGAAATGCATGTTTTGTGGTGGCAACACAACCGCAGGTGGATCTTGTCAAAAATCTCCTTCAAAAAAGCATGTTGTCGATAATGGCCCCAAAAAATGCATCTACTGTAGTGCTGCTACTACTGCTGGAGGGAGTTGCCAGAAGAGTCCGACTGGGCGACATGTACTTGGAGGAGGAATAATCTTATGAACGCTCTAATCCTTGTGATCTTCATGGGAGATGAAGTGAGATGAAAATAATCTTTAGCCGAAAGGGTATGGATGCTTCCAGTGGCGGCTTCGCAAGCCCAATTTTTCCGGATCAAACCATGCACTCAATTCCGATTTGGGGAGGCGAATCAAGCCCGCACAAGTATGGTGATCTTGCTTTTAGGTATCAGAATCAACCTCTGCATTCCGTCATGAATGATTACACCAATCAATTCAGGTCTTGGGAAAACGTAGGTTGCCACCATGATCCAATGCTCTTTGAAACCCCGAAGAGTTTAGTGTTAGGTCAAGCTGATCGTGCTGAAGGCCACCTACGTAACCAAGGGGTTGGAGTAGGAGATTTATTCTTGTTTTTTGGATGGTTCAGGCAGATTGAGCGCCGTGATGAACGATGGTCGTATGTCAAAGATGCCCCAGACGTCCATCAAATATGGGCATTTATGAAAGTTGAAAAAAAACTGGCAATCGATTCGGATGCAAACAAGTTTGAGGTATTGGAAAGCTTCCCTTTCTTGTCCGAACATCCCCACATCAAGCGTTTAAAGACAGGCAACAAAAAGGAGTCGATCTATGTGTCTGGCCAGCACGAGTTACTAACCTACACCCAAGATCGCTGCTTGACAGACATGAAAAAGTATCAAGGGCGATCCACTTGGAGATTACCGGCGGTGTTCAATCAGCCAAAGGCATTTTCCCATCTCAAAGTATTTGAATCAGATCTCAATGATGTTGTAATTAGGTATCGTGGCTTTGGTCAAGAATTCGTGCTCGATCTGGATAAACTAGATTCGGAGAAGGATCGGCAGGAGATCGTTGCACACATTGAACGCATACTGGGAACGCAGTTGTTCCAGCAAACTAAATGAAACCGGAGTTATTGAATATGGAACCGCTCTTCGCTGACATTGAGAACAACAAGCTATTTACGTATAAGGTCAAGTTTGATGGGGGCAATGCCCCTAACCCGTATGGGACGGTGTGCACGCTCGCAATTTGTAAGCCCGCAATCCGTAGATCAGCGAGGCCAGGAGACGTCATCGTAGGGTTTGGGTGCAAATCGAATGGTGACAACGAGAAACGAATCATTTATTGCATGGTGGTTTCCGAAGTTTTGTCATGGAAGGAGTACATCAATAAGTGCAGCACGACTTGGCCCAATAAGATTCCAAATTCTGTAAGGGATCAAGGCGACTGTATCTGGAAGAATACCGATGGAGCACATAATCCTCGCCTGTCGCATTCGGGCCACAATTTGGGTGACTACGAAACAGACGTTCAATACGGCGAAAACGTATTGGTTGCAGATAGGTTTTGGTACTTTGGCCGTGGTGACAAGTTCAAGATTTGTATCGAAGATGAACTGCCGATTGTTAATCGTGGTCACCGTTCGGCATCCAATACCCGTGAAATGCGGCAAGCATTTGCAGATTTCTTTAGAAATCACTTCACTATGCCTTCGGGTAAACAAGGCGAACCTGCAATAGCTCCAGAAACGTCGGACGAAAGAACATGTGCAAAGTGTCGCCGGGCTGAAAAAGAGGACGATGAATTTGGCGATGTAGCGATCATCCTGGGTAGTGATGTTGGATAGGATGCACCGGGTACGACACCTTGTACAGCCCAGTCAGCCCATGCCGTTCTACACAACTCATTTGACATCATAAATTTTCTGCACATATTCCATGCCCACGACGAAATCCCGCAAACGTTGAATGCCCAGCCAGAGGGTTTTGACACCCGGTTCGCCGTCGCACTTTCTGCCGAGGAAGCCGCCAAGCATGGCGATTTGGCGAACTACGTCGCGCATCGTCGGCACCGTTTTGGGAACCGCCTTCTTCGCCAGAATGTAAGCACCTTTCCATTCCGCCTCGCTAAAAAGTCCGCCCTGCAAAATTCATCCGCGCACTTCAAGCAGGCGGAAATTCGGATTGAGGGAATGGTGTCGATGCTGATCGCGGTAGATCAGCGCCATCAGGGCCAGCAAAACGGGGCGCAAAAAAGTGGCCTTCAGGCCCAAGCGGACCACGGCCCGCAGCAACCAGCGCAGGTTGTAGCCGGTGGCACACAGGACCGCGTGCAGCGCGTCG
>JAQTWB010000117.1 GCA_028689495.1 bacterium
GCCGAAGATATCATCTGAATAAATCGCATCATGTGCGGCGAATTCGGTATCATCCTCAGGCTGCGCTTTCAGTTCAGTTTCGTTTTCATCCTCAGCAAGGAAAGCATCGAGAGCATTTTCCAGCTCAACTTCGGTCTTTTCTATGTTTTCATCTGTAAAGGATTGAGGTAAATTTTCTGCCGCAGGCTCAACCAGGGTGAAGTTGATATCGCCGGTTTCGTTATCAGCTGGTTTAATATCAGGTGCTTCATAAGATCCCAGCAGGGTGCTTAGTTCATCAGCCATTTCCGCTTCAAGTGCTGAGAGACTGAGCTCTTCGCCCGTATTGGAATCTTCATTTATATCTGGGGTGACTTCTGCGGTTAAAATTTCATCTGAATAAATCGCATCATGGCTGGTAAATTCGAGATCGTCCTCAGGCTGCGCTTCCAGCTCAGCCGCACCCTCATCTTCGGATAGAAATGCACGTAGTTCGTTTTCCAGTTCAAATTCAAGCTCCGATATCTCGTTTTCTGCATCGCTTGAAACATCAACTTCTGGAAAATCTTCTTCTTCGGATATATTTGTTAACGGCTCTTCATCTGTAAGCGAGTTGATGATTGCATCAAGGTCGGATGCGAGAAAGGTGCCAGTAGAGAGAGTGTCGTGTAGATTCAATCTTTCCTGGCGACTAACATTCGATTCTTCGATATCCCAAAGTGATGGTTCGTAGGTAGGTTTTTCAAGAAGGGAGTCCAGCTCATTTTCCAGATAGGTAATGTCATTTACATCGTCTGTGAGAGCTTCGGTTGTCGGTTGATTTGCGAGTTCTGCTGATGAGAAGTGCCTGCCACTTTGTTCTAATAAGGCAAGCTCCATTTCCAGCTCAGCCTCGAGTTCGGCAAGTCCATCATCCTGGTTTTCGACTATTTGTGTTGAGCTATTGTCATCTAGCTGCAGCGAAAGAAGGGAGGCGAGTTCCTGTAGCTTGTCTTTATTTTCAACAGTTATAATTTCTTTTATCAGCCTGATAATTTTCTGGGATGTCTCCGCTGATGGTTGGAGATAGCCTTCATTGCCTGGCTGCTCAATAGAGCGTGCCGTTTTTTGTCTTGATTCTTCTACAGCGTTTTTTTTATTAGGGTCGCTGGTTATGAGGTCCAAAGGCTCGTCGATATCCCAGTTGATATTTATCGGTTTGTCGTCAAATTGGGCGTGATTCATCTGATTCACTGGCTCAGCACTGACAGATTGAAAGGACGGTTGTTCAACGAGCATCTCTTCAATCACGACATCTGGGTCATCTGCCTCATCTTCGAATTCAAAACTTATCTCTAGGTCCTCATCGATCAGCATTGCCGTCTGCGCCTCAGGCCGACGAGTCTTTTCCATCGGCACGGCTTTGATGTCCAGCACCAGGTCCCCAATGATTGCGTCGAGGCGTTCCTCCAGCATGTCGTCATCTTCCAGGTCGATAACTTCGAACCTGCCTGTCCTGGTGGGTGCGCCTGTGGAATCGTCATTGACGACGTTGTCTTTTATGGGATTGTTTTTCGTGGTTTCCGGGGATGGGTTCAGTTCTTTTATGAGGTCAGCTGTTGTTGCTGTCATATTTGTAACAGGTAACCCCAGAGCCACTTTATGTGGGCGAAGATCGAAATTGCATTGTGGGCATATGTCACGCTTTTCAGAGCAGACAACTTTGCATTTCGGGCACTTCATTTTCACCTGACTGGATGGTCACTCCTATTTTTAAAGAGTGACAGCAAATATACCTGGTGAATCGACCGGAGTAAGGTCTTTACTCCGGTTATCCGGGGGTTATGATTCGGCGATTCGTGCAATGGAGCAGGCTGCAATTACAGCAGTTTCCATTCGCATGATATTTTTCCCCAGCGAGACACCTCTATAGTTACGGTCAAGCGCAAGTTGTTGCTCACGAGGCGAGAGCCCGCCTTCTGCGCCGACAATAATAATGGCATCGGCATGATTCCGGTTTATCTCAAGAGGTATCGTTTCGGGTATATCGAGACAATCTGGTGATGAAGAATTTGTAAATATTGCCAACAGGTTAGTTGGAGCTCCGGGTGTCAGTACCAGTTTAAGCGGAGGAGGTGAATTCCAGTTATCGCGCTCCGATTCTGATTGAAGGCTGCTGATTGCCGAATCGAGGGAGTCGGAGAATGAAACTTTGGTTATTATGGTATTGCCGGATTGTTTCATTGCACTTTCGACAATACGGGAAAACCTTGTCTGTCGCGACTCCACTTCACTTTTCCCGGGTGCTCTTGGAGAGTGCTCAGAGAAGAAAAAAATTAGCTGAGTGACGCCAATTTCAACGGCTTTTTCAACAATGAAATCTGCAGTTTTATTTTTCGGGTAAGCTGCAAGGAGTATGAGCTTGCGATTTGCCACGCTGGTTTGCAGAGACTTTACCGACAATACGCAAACACGATCCTTTGTTGACGAGATAGTGGCCGGGCCTGTTGTGGCAAATTCGCTGAAAATAATGTTGACTGCATCCCCCCTTTTTTTGTGCAGAACATTCAGGAGGTGATGGGATTGAGCGAGGTCAAGCTCTACAGAAAACGGCAGTTCTTCTTTTAATGGGTCCGGGCAGGAGGAAAGAATAACGGAGGGGACGTGCATGTAGAGAATTTTTGCAAAAGCAGCAAGAGGGTTGATTTTGCAATTTACCTCTTGCTGCTTTGTCCGTTGTCTCAGGCTTTCGCAAGCCCCAATTCGGTCAGTCTTTCTTCGAGGGCGCAGATGCGATCGATACCGACAAAACGTTCTTCATTCAGAATAACGGTCGGGGTATCAAATACATGGAGTTTCTTACCGCGACGGTAGTTTCCACGAACCCTTTCCCGAGTATCTGTAGTGCTGATACGTCCAGCAAATTCATTGGGGTTGATGTCGAGGTCGTCGCAAAGCTCAATAAAAAAGTTTTGATCGTTTGGATCTTGGCCTTGGCCCCACCAGCGGTCGAACATTTTGATGTTGTATTCAAGCGTCAAACCTAGATCGCTGGCGACTACGGCGCCCCGGGTGCTGCGTTCCGGATCGAATTCGTGCTCTGGCCATTCATCGCTGATGACAAGTGGCATGCCCATTGAGCGGGCAAGTCTGACAACATCTTCTCTGATATAGCTGGCTCTGTCCGGGCTGATCGAAGAACCGTGATAACCTGTTTGTCCTGCAGCTTTGGCGGAAAAAGGTTGCCAGAGAACGTTAACGTCAAACTTTTGCTCAATCTCCGAGAGGCGATCTACAGCAAGATATGAGTATGGGCACTGGAAGGAATAGAAAATTTCTAATGTCTGAATCATGGTAACTCAAATTACTTCAGCAATAAGCTAATTAATCATCGATGCCCTGTCCCGGGCTCTACTATACGATGAGCGAATGCGAAGCAGCACGCAGACAAAGAAGTAGTCTGAAATCAACAGATGAAGCTGTTTCGCTACCCCTATTCGTTGTCTGGACCGGACGTCGTTCTCTGATACGGGCTTCGAATCTCAGGCTTAAGTGAGCAGATGTTGCAAGCCCAAGCTTCGGAGGCGACGCCTTCGGAGGGGACCCTATACTGTTTCGCCTGCTTTTTCCAGTCCAATATCGTGACTGGCGCAAAGCATCGCAATAATTTCCATTTGGGCTAATAACCCCTTTAACTTGTGGCTCTGCTTTGTTAGAAGTCGTGTTCAGTATAACCCAATATATCCTATAGAGTTTCAAGGAAATGAAGAGAAGAGAAGAAATGACGCTCCTTGAGCGCATATACGTGTGGGAGGTGTTTAAGGGGCTTGTGATTACCTCGGGGCATTTTCTCCGTAATTTTGTCTCTTTGATGCTTTACTCTGTTGGGCTTATCAAAAAGCCTTCGATCGTCACTTACGAGTATCCGGATGCCCGTCGTCCCTATTCAGAGCGATATCGTGGGCGTCATCGGTTGACCTTGAAGGACGATGGTTCAGTCAAGTGCACGGCGTGTTACCTTTGCGCTACTGCTTGTCCTGCTCGGTGTATATATATCGAGCCGGCTGAGCATCCAGATCCGCAGGTTGAAAAATATCCGGCACGATACGAAATCGACACTTTGCTTTGTGTCTATTGTGGATATTGTGTTGAAGCCTGTCCGGTAGACGCCATTCGTATGGATACCGGAATACATCCGGCTATCTATACAGCCGATCCTCGGGCTTTTGTCGAAGACAAGCAGACGCTTATGAATCGCTCCAGCTCGCTTCAGGAGAAGGGACCAGATGTCTTGTTCGAGGAGCATCTTGAGAGCATTCGCAAGCTGGAGAGAACTCCGTTCAGACAATTATAATCTCACGAGTGCCAGCGTGTTCTGCTTGACATTGTGATGACGTTCCGGTTGCCAGGCAATTCGCCAAGGTCTCAGATTTTTTTTGCTGCTTCTATTGAGATTCGAGATAGAAGTGCCTCGTCCTTTGCTTCATCATATAGAACTGAAAGAGTATTTTTTCCGCTACTTGTTGCTGTTATCAGGAGCGACTTGTTGTGCGCTCGAACCGATATTTGTGTTAATGGATTATTGGTGCGAAATTCTTCGTGTGCTGCTTCCAGTATAAGTTCGGATGATCTGAAGAGGTGAGAATACTGTGCGCTGCAGGTATCGATATTAAAATTTTCGTCTCGTGAAAATGAATTGATTGGGAAAGCAGTGTCTGTTTCACTGAGTATCAGCAAGAGGATATTGCTGTTATGGTTAAAAACTTCCTCCAGTATTTTATGTGTCTCAATTTCCGGTGAAAGAATATGTTTGACGTCATGTTCTATGGCGATAAAGCGAGTCGCCGGGAAGATAAATTCACATCCTTCAGCAAATGGTGGAGAGACCTGAATGGATGCCTGGGGATTTTTCCAGCTTGTGATTTTTTGAATTGCCGCCTTAGTCTGTCGTTCGATGATGAGTTTGCGAATTTCTGGTTCCGAGATGCCGATTTCCTTTAGCATTGCACCCAGGCAACGCAGGTGCTTTTCTCGAGCATTCTGGATCCCGGCGGATAGAGTTTCGCGGGGCATGCGTTGTTCTTTGATCAATAGGGCTTGAAAACTGTCTGTTTGTCCTGAAGCAAAAGCCCAGGCGATTTGGCCATTATTCATGTAGATTTTGCCATGATCTCCGGCGCAGCTGAATACGACCTCTCCTGTGAAGTCGTATCTTTCCAATCGTTCAAGCAGACGTGAAATAGCTGAGTTGGTGAGTTGTGCTTTTGACATTGAATTTCCGAAGTCCGGTTGCAAATATCCCCGGTGGACGACAAAAGTAAAACCGGGGGGTTCTTCGTATAGATGATGGATAGTAAGGAAGTGATTGCGTATCTGTAGAGATTGTTGGAAGGCGATAGATGTAACCTCGGACCTATTTTGAGTAGAAAAGTAAGAATATGTGGAACGCTAATTTATTTTTTAGTTGCCGTAGTAAGTGGTGCCGGAGCGCGAAGAAAGCCCGGATGCTGCACGTAATTCCCGGGTTGATTTATATTATTGGTGTTTTACTGGTTCCGGTTTTTGCTTTCGCTGAGGATTCGTTTCAAGTGGCAGAGGCAGTTGATCGAAATAATGCTCTGGATGAAGTTGTCGCAGTAGTTAGTTCGCTTCCTTCCCCTTCTCAGGTTCCTTTGGAGATTTCAGCCAACAATGTAGAGCAATTTTGCACGCTTCTTCCCGATGCAGTTTGTCAGCTTGTTCGGTCAAATCGTTTTGCCATGCTGGCCAAGAGTCGTTTGCCGTTTTTTTGGCAGATGAGTGAAGCGTGGCGGGACAGCAGTAATAACAATCTTGGTCTTTTTAAGCTCGATAGTGAGGGGCAGGCGGTTTATCGAGGTGTTGAGGATCGGGCGCAGTTGGTGGGAGCCCCGTTCGGTACGGCTTCTGCCCTTGAGAGGGAAAGTTCCAGTTTGCGCAAATTCAGGAAAATATTCCTGAACAGCTCGTTTGTTGCTTTTGCCGCTTCCGATGCGATGCTGGCCACCGATTGGTATTTTTTTTCCAGTAACCAGGTATTAAGGCAAGCCAGTGGACATTATTTTGTTTTGAGAAACAGGAACTTTGGCGCCAGTGCTTCTGAGGCAGATGCTGCAACGGAGTTGTCTGGGGGGAGAGCCTGGGAGTTTGTTCAGCTATTTGATTTCTCATTCCCCGAAGTGCTGAAGAATTATTCACTTTATCGGGTGTCCGGTGCCGATAAATCGCGACGGTCTTTCAAGATTCATTCCCCTGTCGCTGGCGATACAAGAACAGTATCCGAGGCGAGTGAATGGGAGCCATTATTGGGAGGCGATATAGGAGTTCGTGATTTTATCATTGATAACTATGAACCGGGAGTCGCCGGTCGTGTTGTCGAAGAAAAGGAACTGCTCGTGCCATTTATGCAAAATGACCTGCAGAGAATCAGAACGGTTGAGGGTGGAGAAAAAGTTTTTTCTGAATCTGACTCTAGTTCCTTCTGGAATTTTGAAATGAGGGGTTATGGCTCAACTCTTCCGTATCTGCCGAATAGTGTGGTTTATGTTCCACGCAATGTTTGGGTAATCGAGTACCCTGTTAACAACATATTTTCATCTGTTGGACGTGTTCGGATAGTGATCGATAAAGGCACACTTCTTCCTGTATACAAAACAGAATTTATGCAAAATGGCGGAGTGAAGCGTTTACTTATTGCTGGCTGGCGATTGACTGAAGACGATAAAAATGAGGAGCGCTACCCGATTCCTGGCTTTGTGCTTTCATTTTCAATGTCAGGGGATTCGGCAACTGCTGTGCGTTTTCCTTACGCGGAGCTTTCCCGAGATTTGAAATTTCCTCAGGAGATGAAGGAGATTTTCAAATAAATCCGCAACTGCGGTCGGGAGGCTGGAAAAGACATGTAATAGGCATTGTGTCCGCCAAGCCGTGTTGATGTATTTTGGGTGTGTTGAAAAACACTCCCAATTTTCGTTCAGACCCACTTTTTCTGACGGAAGTAGCGCAGCATGCCAAAGCCAAGTGCGAGCATGACAAACCAGAAAACTGGATATCCCCAGTAAAATTTAAGCTCAGGCATGTATTCGAAGTTCATTCCGTAAACAGAAGAAAGGAAGGACAGGGGAATGAAGATAGTGGAGATTACTGTCAGCAATTTCATAATCTCGTTCATTTTATTATTTACCCCGGAAAGGTAGGCTTCCATTAGTTGACCGGCCATGTCGCGATAGGTTTCAAGCACATCAATTGCTTGAG
>JAQTWB010000118.1 GCA_028689495.1 bacterium
CAAAAGACAAGAGTAGACCGGATTTTTGATGGGTTTACAAGATGACGTCATAAGCCATTGACTGTGAACGAATTTCTTGAAATCAACATGCAAAATCAATTATTCATTTCGAGTGCGGAAGCCCTGGCTGGAGGCCGAATGCGTAGTAAAAAACAATCGGAACACGCCGATAGGTTTTATATAACCTAGAAAGGATAATTTATGAAGAAGAAGCCACGAAATCCACTGGTCAGCAAGGTCTTATTTCGAAAAGCTGGAGTTCATCAAAAAACCACAAAATCAACAAGACGTCGGGAGCATGTATTATTGACCAAGATGAAGCGTGATTATTCGCAGGGTTGAGCGACTAATTAATATGTTGCCAGGAAAAATCTCATCCAACATTAGGGAGACATTTGACACTTAATTCGGTTTTTTGAGCGCCGATTTAAGTGAAACACCTCAGGTCAGCGCAAAATTTTCTATAGAGAGCAAAAGTACGTTTTTCCACAGCATGTTGAAATGCCAAGGCACGCTCCTGCTTCCATTTTCGAGGTTCTGTTTCAAGACCAGAGGCGTCATTCCATATCAATTTGTCATCATCCGGAACAAGAGCATTCTTTTCAAATCCTTCGATTATTTGATTTTTTTCAATAACGGAAGCATCACCGATGGATCGATTTTCGCTACTTTCAAGTACGTGGATATTGCCAATGCTGTTGCCAATATGCCAATACCCTGTTTCATCCGCGACCGCCCTATCTTTCAATGGGTAGTCGATAAACCGCTCCCCTTTTCCCGAACCAGTCCAGTTCGCCCACTGTGCTGAAGGAAGGATGTGATCGAAGTCAAATGGTGTTTCCTCATCCAGTCCAGCCAATGCTGGTACAGTTTCAAACTTAGCGGAAACATAATCCCGTTGAAGCCAAAGCAGCATTGGATGCACATGTCCACCTTTGCTTTTCCACCAGCGTTTGTAGATTTCGACATGACGTTTCTGATGCTGATCTGCATCCTCTTTCAGGGCAAACCTCGTCCAACCTCGTAACCCTTTAACTTCTTCAGGGGTTGAAATAAGCGAAAGGTCATTCAGATCATGGATTTTTTCCAAATCCTCCGGTTTTGGCAATCGATAAGCTGTCGCTTTGTTACCTTCACTCAACAGGTCAAGCAATATTTGATCAGGGAAGTCCTCATTCATATTACTCCGATCCCTCCCGGCTTGTTTAGCAAAATCCTGCATTGATTGATGATCAGCTATCAGTATTTTTATTGCGTCCTCGCTAGCTTTTGCATAATCGAATACACATAAATTCCCTTGCAATATGAAACGTGCCATAGGCAGACGAGAGCGTTCAATGACTTCGTTGCTTGGACTCTTCAATAATAGTACCCAAGCCATAATAACCTCTAGTAAAGGTATTTTGACCAAGCAGAGTGCATGTTTTGGCAAGCCAGTCGAAAACTTGTTTTTGTCGTAACTGAGGTTTTCAAGCACCTGCCTCAAACATCTCGAAAAGGGCCCATTATTCTCGATAGCTTCTGTGAATTTACAAATGAATTCCGGGTGATTCCGCACTAACCTAGCAAAAGCCGCCTTGTCTAACTTCGCAGAATCCGAAATCTTTTGTGATTTTTCTTCGTCGATAAAATTTATCATCGTGAAGCGTACCGCACTCATGACCAACGTGGTTGGTGTGTAAATGGCACATATTTTATGATCACATAGTAGCGACTCAACTAAGTCATGAACTTTTGGGAAATTATTTTTGATCACAGAGTAAACGTAGTCAGCATCACTCAGCGGCTCGCCCCCTGTCCCAACTCGCTTGAAAAGTACTGCAAGTGGTGGATCAATATCAATACTATTAGCATCGGATGACGTTAATGGTTCATCATTATAAATATCTTGTCTAACATGGATAATGGGAAATTCGCATAACAAAACGTTGCTTAGGGCAGTTTTAAGGTTTTGTATGAGTGTTTCCGAGACCGCTTCTGGCAGGTCTTTAAGTTTTTCTGTTATGGCATCATAAATCTGCTGCGAAGACTTATCGGAGCGGTCGTCTTTTCTTGTCAAATTACCTATAAAGATATTTTGCATCGCTCGCAAGGCATTTTTATAGTTCTCGAGGTGTGATGCAATTAATGCCTCCAACGGAACTTCATTGGCAATTGCATTGGCAATCAGCTTGTTAAGGGGAATTGCAAACTTGGCTTCCCACGGCATGAAGTCGAGTTGCTCCCAAAGAAAGTGTGCATTGCGAGATTGTTCATTGCGCACTTTCCAGGCAAGGTTTGCCAAGCGCAACTTCTCGCGCTTTAATTTAGCAAGCGACTGGCCACCCCGGCTTGCCTTCGTATAGCCAAAAGGTTGAGCCTTAGTTGTCGCCCATAAGCGAAATCGGTATTCCCCTTGCGGGGTGTCAACCAAATCGACCCAAATAGCCACGGGGCGCAATGGGTTAATTAAACCATCAGGCCATCCAGCAAGCATTGATAGGGTGCGTTGCTGACCATCAATCAGTGCGATATCACCAGACCTTGCTTGGGTAGTACTCTTTTCTCCAATCCCCCTGATTGTTTCGCCGTCTTTGGTTACTGAAGCCATCATTGCGCCAATAGGCATACCGCGTAGCAAGGTGTCCCACAAATCAAGAACTTTATGTGGTGCCCACACGGAACCCCGTTGAATCATGGGCAGTACCACTTTAGGTGTTTCGGTTGATTTGATTGCAGAGGATGCCCAGTTCATCCAATTTTCAAGGCGTACAGAAGTCACAGTTTTGCAAAAAATATTATCTATTGACATATCTACTTCGAAATAGTTGCGGAATTTGAAATTTGAATGATCGCAGTGTTTGGCCGGTTTTAATAATTAACCTTCTTGGCTCTTATTAACTACCAAAGCCTCAATACAAGTTGCCCCGCAATCACCAAGATTGGTTGACCATGAGCTTCATATGTATTTGACGAGTTCGCGCCACTTTTCGGTTTTACCTTTTCCCGCTCAGCCACCCACGTATTTGAGGAATTGGCATTCGATTTAGGTTTTAGCTCCTTGCCGTCCCAGAGCCAGGTATTTGATGAGTTCGCTCCAGTTTTTGGTTTGATTTCTTGACCATTAAGAACCCAAGTATTCGAGGAATTTGCTCCTGTTTTCGGTTTCAGTTCGCATCCGTCGCAAATCCAGTTTTTAGGAAGCTCTATCGAATTGCCCATCGTTCACTCCTTTACGTGTTTTGAAACTTTAATGATCGCATCACCAAATCCCCGCAGCCACCAGTCCAGCATGTCTGTATTCACAACGCTGGCCGTAATCCGGTAGTAATCGGCTTCTTCCACAACCTGCTGGTCTTCTGACAAAGGAGACTCGAGCAAATGGAGTCCGGCATCTTTCTCGATGGAGAAGCTGAGTTTTATTTTCTGCCCTTGTCCATATCCAAAACGGCCATCGTCATCGAATTTCTTCAGATCAAACTCAGGCGGCCGCTGGAACGGAAACGCAGATACGCTGGCTGACTGGATGCGATGTAATGCCAAACTGCGCTCGTTGTCGTAACCATCAAAGCGGCACACCAAGTACATGCGCTGACCTTGCTGGGCAAGACCCAAGGGCATGACACGGCTTTCAATCGTCTTGCCTGCCGCATTCTTGTATTTGACGTTCAGCCACTGGTCACCATAGAGAGCGTTGCTCACCTGCTCAAAAACGGCAGGATCGACTTTGGGCGGCAATAGGGGCTGGCTGGTACTAACCACCCGAACTTTCTTCAGCCAATCTAGTTCCCGCTTCGCGGTCGACTGTTCATTGAGTTGCGCGCGCGCCTGAACGAAAAAACCTTCCATCGATTTCATCAACCGTGGCGGCAGCAACTGCCCCATCTGCTGTTCGGCAAGCGTCAGCAGCAGACACTCCTGCGGACTGAGGCTGGGCAGTGAAAGCCCTTTTGCCCTTTCTTTCCAGCAATAGCGATAGGGCTTGGCGGTATCGTCTCGGTCGATATCAAAGTATTCGGAAAGGGTCTCAAGCTGGCGCTGAATCGTGCGCATGTCCCGCTCGAACCCGGCTTCCGCCAGTTGCTGCCTTAACTCGGGCGCGGTAATCGTTCGTCCTTTCGGTATACGGCGTACCAGTTCAAGCGCGATTTGTAGGGTTTCCAGTGACTCGGGACGTTTTGGCATGGTGGATCAGAGCGCGAGTTCTTGATGACCAGAGAATACCTGCCACAAGCGAACCATGGCATAGGTATCCAGCTGGCAATACGCTAGCAACTGTTTGCGAATGCGTTCTTTCGCGTCAGTACTGGTTTGGGGGTGCAGAGCCTCAAGAAACGCCTCCATCGCCATCCCGCCATCTTGAACGCCTTCAAGATCTTGATACTTGAGTTCAGGAACGACGGCGGGCAAAACCGCTTTTATGCTCCAGCTCCCGTGTTGGCTGGGGTGATAGTAGCGCTGCCGTGCTACCGGCAGCAAATCAACAATGCGTTCGTTGATGGCCAGCAAATGCGACGATTTTTCGGGGAATCGCTGGGCCAGTTCGTTGATCCGCGAACGTTCAAACGCAGCGTTGTAAACGAAGACCGGGTGGTCGTTTTCTCCACATAGCCGGATCAATTCATCGGCAAACGGCGACGATGGGTCGCCTCCAGATAGATCGAGAAATTCCGCGTGCTCAAGGAGCCCTTCTGCAGTAACGACATGCAGGCTGAACTGGAACGGAATCTGTTGATACGGTCGAGTACCCGCCCAGATCGGCACCGGAAATTGTATGGTCTCGAAATCCAGAAAGTAGGCGGGCAGCGGATAGGCTGCGAGATCAGCCGCTGCACCCAGAGCATCGAAGTAAGTGCGGTTCTCCAAGGTATGCGTTTTTACAAGGCGTTGCCGCGCGTTGAGCATCTCGTCAGGGACATCGCGGAGATCGTCGATTCCTGATTCAGCAAGTTCTCGTATTTTGGCGGAAGGAAAGCGTGGCAACCAGTAAACAGGAAACTCCGGCTTGGGCTCGTCACGGCTGCAGTAGGGGTAAAAGCCACATTCGAAAGGTGCATCGCAATGGGCGCCGATTGCCACGCTGGGTTCTTGGGGGTTTTCAACGACTGCATTGGCGCGCTGTACCCACGCCTGCACTTCTTCATGGCGGGATAGGGCTTCCTCGGTCAACGCATTGACCTTGAGTAATCCTTCGTAATCACCACCCCCGGGATAAGTCCAGGAGCTATCGATGTGCGCCAGCGAGACCGATTCGAGCGGGATGCCATTCACCGTTGCAACATAAGCCTGCACGGCAATGTCGTCACGGTGATAGTCCTTGACCGAGGTCGACGACTTCACCTCGATCATTCGCCAGGACAACTTGCCGCTATCCACTGATGGCAGCATTACATCGGCAAATGCTAGCGCGCCACCGCCACAAAACCCCGCCTCGAAAACGGGTTGATTATGCTGGAGCAGATCAGTACTACGGGCAAACGCAGCAGCGAATCCCTCTTTTGCGATATCAATAAGGACACCCTTGTGGTCAGGATCGAACAGATCCCTTGCCATGTCCCCAACCTGATGGCCGACCTGAAAGCGGTATTCCGCTTGCTCGGAATCATCGCGTAGTTCTGGGTGATGAACTTCCAGCCACAGTCGTTTCTCGCACTGGCGCAAGGCCATCAGTTTTGATTTCGAAAAATTACGCATGGGTTTTCAAGAAAATGGGATGCAGCGATCTTCAGTCCACTTGCGACATTTCATGTCGCGGTGTATCGCACCACTTACGCGGCACATTATGACGCAGGACTCCTGAAAATACTCTTGTTTGGGATATTTCAGGTGATCAGCATGACACTCATTGATGTAGCGTTTTCGAAGAAACAGGTATCTTGCCCGGCGACAAGCTCTCCGAGCCCACGCAAACCAGCTTGGGTGGTTGATGACTGGCTCAGGCACAAGCTTCCAATTCAAATTGTTGATCCAGAACCAGTCTCCCGAGAAGATCTTGCACGTGTGCACGATCGCGACTACGTCGACGGCGTGCTCGATTGCAGAATCCCGAACGGATTCCGAGGTCGTGACGCAGATGTTGCCGAATCTCTAAGCTGGACTGTTGGTTCCTTCCTGACGGCTGCGCGACTTGCACTCGATAACGCCAAGGTAGCCTGTTCACCGTCCTCTGGGTTTCACCATGCGGGCATTTGTTCGGGGCATGGGTACTGCACCTTCAATGGGCTATTGGTTGCAGCAAAGCGATTAAAGGACGATGGGCTAGTCAAGCGCGTCGGCATCATCGATTGCGACCAGCATTTTGGGGATGGCACGGCTGAAATTATCGACGAGTACAGGCTTGATTGGATTACCCACCACTCCCATGAATATTTTTTGGAGTATCCACGATTCGGAGCTGGCCCCCGTTTCCTGGAAGCTTTACCTGGCGTGGTTAGAGGAATGGCTGCTTGCGATCTGCTGATGTACCAGGCAGGTGGTGATCAACACCAGAATGACCCTCTAGGTGGTTTCTTGACAACTGCAGAAATGGCGGAGCGCGACCATATCGTTTTTTCCGAGGCGAAGGCCTTGAATTTGCCAATAGTCTGGAATCTTGCTGGGGGCTACCAGTCGCCCCATGAGCGTATCATCGAAATCCACCGCAACACGATGCTCGCTTGCGTGGATGTGTACTGCGGCTAAAGCCAAGATCGAGCCCGTCCGAAGTTCTGTGTAAAGCCGCCATTTGTAACCATGCTACTGACAGGCAGCTCTGGCCGACGACCCGCCAGTTGGACTACACTGCATGTAGGTTGATGCACCCCTACCCACCTCTGACCAGATATCGACCAGACAACAAAAAAGCCAACCGCTCTCGGTTGGCTTTTTCTTTTGCAGATCAACGACCTGCCTGAATTTGATGTGGAGCGGGCGATGGGAATCGAACCCACGGCTCTAGCTTGGGAAGCTAGGGTATTACCATTATACGACGCCCGCTCGGGCGGCAAGAGCGCGATTCTATGCCGAGATCGCGTGCGATTCAATCATTG
>JAQTWB010000119.1 GCA_028689495.1 bacterium
CATCCACAGGCTGCTGGTCTTTTCCCTTGCGGCGAAGGTGCTGGCTACGCCGGCGGAATATTATCAGCGGCAATGGATGGAGAGCGCTGCGCCGCAGCTGTTGACGCTTATATGCAAGGAAAATGACCCAACACTCGCCTCCGGCGTACGTGCAATTTCCGGGTTAAGCCAACGCCTGTTCGAGATCGGCAACCAAATCTTCGAGATTTTCAATTCCCACCGAGATACGTATCAAGCCATCTTCGATGCCGTTTGCCCGACGAACTTCGGCCGGAATAGAGGCGTGCGTCATAATACCAGGATGCTCAATCAAACTTTCAACTCCACCAAGGCTCTCTGCCAAGGTAAAAACTCGACAGCGAGAAAGCATGGCTCGTGCGGCATCTTCACCTCCGGCAATTACCATTGAAATCATCCCACCAAAACCATTCTGCATCTGCTTTTTGGCAATATTATGCTGAGGATGAGACTCAAGACCAGGGTATATCACCTTCTCGACTGCCTTGTGGCCTTCAAAATGCCGAGCGATAGCCAACGCATTCGCACAATGGCGCTCCATCCGCAACGGAAGGGTCTTCACTCCGCGGTGCGCGAGGAAACTATCAAAGGGACTGGCAATAGCGCCTGCTGCATTTTGCAAAAATCTCACCCTTTCTTCCAGTTCGGCATCATCGCCGGTTACAACAAGGCCACCGATAATATCTGAATGACCGTTAATGTATTTTGTCGCCGAATGAAGCACCAAATCACAACCAAGCTCCAGCGGGCGCTGCAGGTAAGGGGTGGCAAAGGTATTATCAACAACTGTCAATAAACCATGTTTCCTCGCAATAGCGGCAACAAGCTGCAAATCAACAAGCTTCAACAGGGGATTTGTCGGCGATTCGACCCAGATCATCTTTGTTTCCGGCAATATTGCCCCTTCGAGGTTCTCCCCGCGACTCAAATCAACATAAGAAAACTTCAAGCCGGCAGACAAACGTCGAACCTTTTCAAACAAGCGATACGTACCGCCGTAAATATCATCCATCGCCACGACATGAGCACCCGTAGGCAGCAAATCAAGTACGGTGGCTGCTGCCGCCAGGCCAGAGGCGAAGGCAAAACCCGCTTTACCTCCTTCCAGGTCAGCAACTACCCGCTCGTAAGCAAAACGAGTCGGATTGTGGCAGCGACCGTAATCAAATCCTTTGTGCACCCCAGGAGCAGTCTGCACATAAGTTGAGTTTGCATATATCGGTGTAATCACGGCCCCGGTTGATTCGTCAAAATGCTGACCGGCGTGAATGGCTCGGGTGTTAAAACCAAAATCTGCAGTATCTTTACTTTTATCGCTCATCTTTAGTATCCCGTTTTCTTTCTCATATATTGCAGCAGGTCAACTGGCGTAATCAACCCAAGAAATTCCGAACCGTCCATCACAATCGCTACCATGCCACGTTGAAAAATCGGCAATAGTTCTTTGATCGAATCCCGAACAGAAACCGTTGTCAGCTCACAGGCCATCACCTCTGAAACCAGGCCGCTGAACTTACCTCCAGTCACGTCAAGACCGCAAAGAATATCGACTTCACTGACAAGACCAACCAATTCCCCCTCATCTACTACCGGTAACTGAGAAAAATCATACATCCGCATTTTACGGTATGCAGCCTGAAGGGTATCCGCTGGTTTTACAGTAACCGACGTATGTGCGGTATTAGGTCTGGCGATGAGATCACGAAGATCGCCCGACTGCGGTTTCAACATGAAACCCTGATCGTCAAGCCAGTAATCGTTATAAATCTTGGAAAGGTATTTATTTCCGGAGTCGCAAACAAGAGTCACAACTCTCTTGGGAACTGTCTGCTCCCGACAATAACGCAAAGCGGCGGCAAGCAACGTCCCGGATGAAGAACCACAAAGTATACCTTCTTTCTTTAGCAAATCGTGCGCGGCGGCAATACTTTCGGCGTCAGTAACCGTGTACGCGCGCTTAACAAAATCAAGCTCACAGATATCCGGAACAAAATCCTCACCAATCCCTTCGATGATCCAGCTGCCAGCTTCTACCTGCTTGCCCTCGTTTACCAACGGAGCAAGAACCGAACCTTTGGGATCGGCAAGCACAATTTCCAGCTCCGGCGCCACTTTCCTGAAATATCTGCCGCAGCCTGTGAGCGTACCTCCCGAACCAACGCCGCAAACAAAAGCATCTATTTTCCCTTCCATCTGCTCCCAGATTTCCGGTGCAGTTGTCGTCTCATGTGCCTTTGGATTATCGGGATTGGCAAACTGGTTAATATAGTAACCTCCCTGCTCACGGGCAATGCGCCGCGCCATATCCTGATAATATTCAGGGTGCCCGACACCAACATCCGAACGAGTCAGCAGCACCTCAGCACCAAGCGCTTTTAGATGAAAAATTTTCTCCTGGCTCATTTTGTCAGGAAGCACCAGCAGCAAACGATAGTCCTTCTGACTTGCAACAAGTGCCAGCCCCAGACCTGTGTTGCCCGCCGTCGCTTCGACTATCAACCCTCCCGGCTTTAACTTCCCCGCTTTCTCGGCTCCTTCAATCATCGAAAGGGCAACTCGGTCCTTGATTGAACCTCCAGGGTTTTGGTTCTCAAGCTTCAAATAGAGCTCAGCGCACCCGGTATCGAGCTTATTAACCCGTAAAAGCGGGGTATTGCCGATTAGTTCAATGGCGCAATTTGCAGGTTTCATTGGCAATCTCCAAACGTTTGTCAAACATGTCAGGCTGAGATCATTGTTATCCATAGACTCCATAACTGCCTCAACCCACGCTCTACGGCAAGTTGCCAAACGAAATCGATGTTTCCCGATGCGGGCATTCTCTGATAAAGCGTTTACAATAATCGCATTCAAAGGTGCTTCAATGATTGGCAGAGCCCCTTCAAATCGCGGCGTAGTTGCCGCCGTTCTTTTCCTGCTGCTGAGCCTCGCCTTCTCTGGCATTCCACAAAAGCTGATGGAACCATCGCTCTCGTCTTCAGACAAAACCTGGCACACCAATCTCGAACCGCAGTATTTCTGTAACGGCGAGCTGACCTTGATCAAGGATGGCTGGCGCAAGCAAAGCGCCTATCTTAAAGGACTCGAACAACGAGTTCGCTGGAGCTGGAAGCTGATGCTGAAAAACACCTCATCCACTCACGACATGAAGATTGATTTTATCTATAGCCTCAAGGACTATTCTGGCAAGACAGTTTCATCGCCGATAGAACACTCTCTGGCCATCAACCGCCTGCAGACAAAAACTTTTTCCGGCACTGCTGATGGTTCCCTTTCATCGTTGAAACTGGCAACTGACAGAAACATCAATCTCATCTGTCAGGCGAAATCAGAGGAATGAATAAAATGTATCTTTTTCTCACTCGGCATTTTATTGTTCCACTTATCCATCCAGATTTTATCAATCCGCCTTATCCGGAGTTTGTGCTGTGATAATCAACAAACCTTACCTTTTATTTCTCGGTGATGCTCCCGACCAACTGGCCGCCAAAACTGCCGATGGAATTGCATACTGGCGCAGGAACGATTGCCTGGGACAGCTCAGGCTGAAAAACTGCAACGCCGACCTCGGCCTGCCGGAACTGAATATCGCCGAAGCTATAAAACTGGGCGCCAGGACTCTGATTATCGGTGTTGCCAATCGCGGTGGTTGCATATCCGATTCCTGGCTGCCGCATCTCAAAGAGGCTCTCAACTCCGGAATGGATATCGCAAGCGGCCTGCACAAACGCTTGAGTGATATTGAAGAACTGGCCAGTCTGGCTAAGAGCCGCGGTCGTTCATTGTTTGACGTTCGCCATCCGACAGAAGATTTCCCCGTCGGTAACGGCCGCCGCCGAGCCGGCAAGCGCCTGCTTACCGTTGGCACCGACTGCTCGGTTGGAAAAATGTATGCCGCCCTGGCAATTGAACAGGAAATGAAACGACGGGGCCTTGCCGCGGATTTTCGCGCAACCGGACAGACCGGTATTTTAATCGCCGGAAGTGGCGTTTCCATCGACGCGGTAGTTTCGGATTTCATTTCCGGAGCAGTCGAGGCGATAAGCCCGAACCAGGCCCCAAACCATTGGGATATAATCGAAGGCCAGGGATCACTTTATCACCCATCCTATGCCGGAGTAAGCCTCGGGCTACTACATGGAGCGCAAGCCGATGCACTTGTCATGTGTCACGAACCTACACGCAAACACATGAGAGGTGTGCCGGAGTATCCCCTACCGAGCATCGAAGAATGCATTGCAGCTAATGAAACAGCCGCCAAACTGACAAATACCGCAGCGCGCTGTATCGGAATCAGCATCAACACCTTCGCTTTACAAGAAACCGAGGCCTTGAAATTGCTGCAAGAGACCGAAAACCGCATCGGCCTGCCCTGCGTCGATGCAGTCCGCACGGGCGTTACCCGAATCGTTGACAATTTGGTTAGCTAATTCTATGCGAACAATTACATCACAAATCGAAACCTGGCCTGTGCGCGGAGTATTTCGTATCTCGCGTGACAGTAAAACTGAAATTGATGTTGTTACAATTGAAGTTATCGATGGCACAAATATCGGCCGAGGCGAGTGTCGACCATATACCCGCTACAACGAAACCCCTAAAAGCGTTGTCGCCGCTATCGCTTCGCTTAAATCGCAGCTTGAGAATGGCCTTGAACGAAGCGAGCTTGGCCAACTTCTTCCCCCCGGTGCTGCACGTAATGCCATCGATTGCGCCTTGTGGGACCTTGAGTCCAAGAAATCTGGACTACCAGTTTGGGAGCTTGCGCATCTCCCTCCGCCTCAACCGCTAATTACTGCTTACACTCTCAGTGTCGACACCCCTGAAAACGTTGGTCTCGAAGCAAAAAAACAAAGCTCACGCCCACTGCTCAAACTTAAACTGTCGGGGAACAACGATTTGCAGTGCGTTGCTGCCACCCGTGCCAATGCTCCTGACTCACGCATCATTGTCGATGCTAATGAAGCCTGGACTACGCACGACTACGCGATACTGACACCTGAACTCGCGCGGCTTGGCGTAGAAATGATCGAACAGCCTTTCCCTGCCGAGGCGGACTCCTGCTTGGCGACATTACCTCGATTGCTGCCTGTCTGTGCCGATGAGTCCTGTCATGATTGCCAAAGCCTCCATCGCCTCGTTGGCCTCTATGACGTGGTCAACATCAAGCTCGACAAGACTGGTGGGCTGACAGAGGCGCTGCGCCTTAAAACACTGGCGGCAGAACTTGGCTTTGAAATTATGGTTGGCTGTATGGTCGGCACGTCACTGGCAATTGCACCAGCTATCCTGCTCGCCCAGGGAGCGCGATATGTCGACCTTGATGGCCCCTTGTTGCTGGCGAGGGACCGGATTCCGGGAGTGCGTTACGAGGGCAGTCAGATTTTTCCGATGGAGAGCTGATTGGTCGGGAGATTTTCAAGGGCCCCAGAATCAATTCATTACAATATTGGGGCAAATCTTAGCCCAACACACTAAAATCGAGGGTATACTTTATCCAGTTATACCGTTTCAAAAAATGGTCTAAACTTTTGGTTGAAAAAATCAAAGATTTTTCACTCTTCTCTGGGTTGAAACGGTATTGGTTATCTTGCCTGAAATTTGAGAAATTTCAGGCCATTGCAAGCTTCGCTTGCCAAACTCCTGTGGGGTTTGATTATACCGTGTCACTATTCCTTAGTGTGCTACCGTTCAACAGAGTTTTTGACACGGTATAATTCTGCTAGTGTGCCGCATCATGGTCTTGCCCTTGGGATCTCATCATCCCGTTTAATTTAGATTCATGATTTATTACTTGTTGTCGCTCGGAGATGTTCAATGAATACTATTAAATTTTTGCTAGTGCTTGCAGCCTTGACTGTTTCGGTCAATACCGCGAGTGCAATCACTCTCGTTTCAACCGGAGACGCCGGATACTACAACGACAGTCTGGGAACGCTGCTCAACAATACCAATGGAGGAGATACAGCTTCAGGATATTTCCCAACCGGTAATGATTCTAACGTCACAT
Source organism: bacterium (assembly GCA_028689495.1). Classification (GTDB taxonomy): domain Bacteria; phylum Bdellovibrionota_C; class UBA2361; order SZUA-149; family JAQTWB01; genus JAQTWB01. The sequence continues at coordinate 6,029 of JAQTWB010000119.1, forward strand.
TCCCTATTGCACCGGATTTGTCTTCCGTCAGCGCCATCCTTGGCGACTGGCTGGCAAATCCTCTCAGCTTGAACTCCAACTGGAGTTACGAAACTTCAATACCAAACAACTGGGCTGTCGGAACAGAAGTCGCCGTGATGTATCGCTTTGACACCTTGAGCGCGACAAATGTCGTCGCCCAATTTGGCGTGGATAATGGAATATTTGCCTGGCTTGACGGGAACTACCTCGGAGGCGCGAGAGCCGCTGGTTCTTACAGCCTGGGAGAATATGTTTTCAACATTGGTAATCTGAACTCCGGAACCCACTTCCTTCAGTTGCTTTTGGAAGATCACGGTGGCTCGAACGGATATGCTGTGCAGATTACTGCCGATCAGTATACCGCCGCTCCAGTGCCTGAGCCTGCCACTCTCAGCCTTTTGGGATTTGGCATGGCTGGACTCCTTTTCAAAAGAAACAAAAAAACAGCTTAAACTGTAAAGCTGATAATGCACCGTCGTTCCTGCGGTCGGCGGTGCATTCACTTTGCAATACAGCTCGAGGCAAAAGTATACTATCCGGAAAGAAATGAAACCGTTACCAAGGAATCATCGGAAGTGCCTATTGCTACTTAACTAAAAAGCACCACGCAACAATTGCTATGAGCGGCATTTTAAATTCTTGAGATAATCAACCAACTCGTGAACTTTCGTCGAAGGGTTATCTGTGGCACATGACTCATTGTGTTGACAGACGTTTTTGGCGTTCTTTGTTGCATCACCCAACCAATCAAACAACTCACAAAACAAATCTCTCCTCCCTTAGGGATAAAAACTGGGACCAGGTAAAAACTGGGACCAGGTTACTTTTCTGAAACCATTTTCCACACCGAGCGATAATACCTCTGCAATCAAGTTTCAGCTGTGTGAGGTAGGTATAGTGAGAAATCCAAAGATGTTTATCCACGATGCCGTCTATG
>JAQTWB010000120.1 GCA_028689495.1 bacterium
TCCCACTTCGGTAAGTGTTTCACGTGAAACACTGGAAACCGATTTTTGTTGTTGCGGTTTAAAAACCAGCCAAATTCAGAACAGACAGGGAAAATATGGCCAGAGTTATTGCTGTTGCGAACCAGAAGGGCGGGGTTGGTAAAACCACGACATCGGTCAATCTTTCCTCTGCTTTGGCGCTGAAAGGGAAAAGGGTTCTCGTTATTGATATCGACCCTCAAGGAAACGCCACTTCTGGGCTTGGCATTGACAAGTTTGGTGTTGATGGCAGCCTTTATGAAGTCTTCTCAGGGGTGTTTAATTTAAGTTCCGTGATTCTTGGAACTGAACTTCCATCCCTTTGGCTGGCGCCAGCTCACAGCGATTTGGTTGGAGCTGAGGTTGAGCTTTCCTCTACGCCAGGGCGGGAGTTGATCCTCAAGAAAGAAATCGCCAGGCTAAATGCTCAATTTGATTACATTTTTATCGACTGTCCGCCATCTTTGAGCTTGCTGACGGTTAACGCTTTTACGGCCGCTGACTCAATTCTTGTGCCACTTCAGTGTGAATATTACGCTTTGGAGGGGATTACCTCCTTGATGCAGACAATTGAGATTGCCCGGAAGCAGCTAAATCCGCATCTTGAGCTCGAAGGTGTGGTGCTGACGATGTATGACGGTCGAACCAATCTTTCCCGCCAGGTTGTCCACGAAGCGCGCGAGTTTTTTCGCGAGAAGCTATTTCAGACGATAATTCCACGGAATGTCCGTCTCAGCGAATGCCCCAGCTTCGGCCGTCCGATTTTCCTTCACGATCCCTCTTCACTTGGTGCCGGGGCCTATGAAGCTTTGGCCGAGGAATTTCAGCGCCGTCGCCGTCTGGCAGACGAAGGGCGAAATAACGAACAAGTTAATAGCGACCAGAATGGTCATGCCGAGAAGGTCGTTGCCAACCAGTCCTGATAGGTCCGGACAAATATTTAAATTGCAAGAGGCTTTATGACAGACGCACAAAAGAGACCATTTCCCAACGATCCGGAAAAGAATGCTGAACTTAAAAAGTTGGTCAGCAGTGTTCGCGACGAATTTCGTTCTTTGCAGCCTTCGCGAAAGGGCGCCAATCAGCCGCGTCGCCGAGCTTTGGGGCGGGGATTGAGTGCTTTGATGAGTTCCACGGCAGTCAGTCTGGATGATGCCGATTACGGATTTGAAGGCGAGACGGGAGTGGCGGCAGGAAACTCGGCTTCGGATTTTTCTTTCCTGGCACCAGTGGCAGATGCTGCCGCTGAGCGGAGAGGGAGTTTTTCCGCGGGAGACGTCGAAACAACAAGTCATAATATAGAAACACAAGTCGACATTGTTACAGTTTCTTCTGATGAGGCATCGCAGGTTGGCGAAGGCTTGATGCTGCTTGATATCAAGATGCTCAAGCCCAATGAAAAGCAGCCTCGGAGACAGTTTAACAGTGAGGAGATTACCTCGCTCGCTCATTCCATCAAAGAATCCGGGGTGTTACAGCCAATCCTGGTGCGCCGTCTCGATGGTGGAAACTACGAAATTGTTGCCGGTGAACGTCGCTGGCGGGCATCTCAGGAGGCTGGTCTTGAACGTGTGCCGGTGATTGTGCGCGAACTTGACGATCGTGAAACTCTGGCTGTGTCGATTGTCGAAAACGTCCAGCGTCAGAACTTGAATGCGATTGAAGAAGCTTTGGCATATCAAAGACTTATCGAGGAATTTGGCGAGTCTCAGTCTGAGGTGGCCAAGGCAGTTGGCAAGGACCGGGTTTCAATTGCCAATGCGCTGCGGCTGCTGAAGTTGTCGGTTGAAGTTCAGGAAATGCTCTTTGCCGGCATCCTTTCCGCCGGTCATGGCCGAGCTATTCTCATGCTGGAACTTCACTCGGAACAGTTGGAGCTGGCACAGCGAATTATTGATGAGGGGCTTTCAGTGCGTTCAGCCGAGGCTTGTGTGCTCGAAGGGCGGCTCGTTGCTCATAACCTTCAGCCGCAGATCAAGGAGCGGAAAAATCGCAGCAAGCACAATGGTGCCAGCAAGGATTCGAGCTTTAACGAAGTGGAAAATCGCTTGCGTCGTGCTCTCGGCACCAAAGTCGGTTTGCGTATCGGCAAAGCCGGTGCCGGTGAAGTGCGCATTGCTTTTTATTCGCACGAAGAACTTAACAGTCTGCTGGAGCGACTGGGAGCCTGACGATGGTGGTGCCGGATCAGCCAAAGATTTACCATATTGTGCATGTAGACCGGTTGCAGTCTATTGTTAAGGATGGATGTCTTTGGTGCGATGCAGAAGGGATGCGCCGCAAATTGAGTGGAACGTGTATTGGTAATAGTAACATCAAGCAACGCCGTTTAAAGCTTCCCTTAGATTGTCATCCAGGTTTACGAGTTGGTGATTGTGTTCCTTTTTATTTTTCTCCTCGGTCGGTGATGCTCTACTTGATTAATAAGGGAAATCACAGCGACCTAGGGTATCGCGGTGGACAGGGGGATATCGTTCATCTGGAGGCGGATTTACGCAATACGGTAAACTGGGCGGAGCAGGATGCCCAAGGGAAAAGGTGGGCTTTTACGCTTTCGAATGCCGGATCTAACTATTTTGAGGTTCGGTGTGATTTATCGCAGTTAGCTGAAATTGATTGGACGGCGGTTCACGCCGCCGACTGGAGTAAGTGCATGGAGAAAAAACAGGCCGAGTTTCTGATTGAACATTCGTTTACGTGGGGCCTGGTTGAACGAATTGCTGTGAGTTCGCCTCGCGTCAAGAGTAAAGTGTTGCCCCTGATACAGGGCAGTGATCACAGACCACTCGTTGAAGTAAAACCAGAGTGGTACTACTGAGCTTGAGGAATTAAAAATGATTGAGTTCAAGCAAGGGGATATTTTACATGAAGATGTTGAAGTGCTGGTCAACACAGTAAATTGTGTTGGTGTTATGGGACGTGGTATCGCACTTCAGTTTAAAAAAATATTCCCAGAAAACTTCAAATTTTACGAGAAGGCCTGTCAGCAAGGCCAGATGCGTCCAGGCCAGATGCTTGTTTATCAAACAGGGCAACTGATAAACCCACGTTATATTGTGAATTTTCCAACTAAAAGACATTGGCGAGGTAAAAGCCGAATTCAGGACATCAAAGAAGGGCTGACAGCCCTGGCCGAAATTATTGAAAAACTCAAGATTACTTCAATTGCTGTTCCTCCGTTGGGCTGTGGTTTGGGAGGACTTGAATGGTCAGAAGTTAGACCTTTAATTGTTGATGCTCTTCAGTCTCTTGATGGTGTGCGGGTGATAATATTTGAACCAAGTGCTGACAGAGATATTGCGAATATGGCGCACGTAAAAGAGATACCGGCCATGACTGCCGGGAGGGCTGCGTTGATTGAGTTGATGAGTCGTTATCTGACCGGATTGCTTGATCCCTATGTGACCCTCCTTGAGGTTCACAAATTGATGTACTTTATGCAGGAGGCAGGTGAGCCTCTCCAGCTTCGATATGCCAAAGCTCAATATGGTCCATATGCCGAAAATCTTCGACATGTTTTACATAAGATAGAAGGCCATTATTTATCTGGTTACGCTGACGGTGGTGATACCCCCGATAAACCGTTGAGCCTTGTTCCGGGGGCAGTTGAAGATGCTGCGAAGTTTTTGCTGAAGCATCCTGAGACGCGAAGTCGCTTTGATAAAGTTTCACGATTAGTTGAGGGGTTTGAATCTCAATTTGGTTTGGAGCTATTGTCAACAGTTCATTGGGTTATGAAGAAGGAGAATGCCAGGTCTTTCGAAGAAGTTGCGGATAGCACCTATGCTTGGAATGAGCGCAAAAAGCAGTTTACCAGACGCCAACTGAGGCTCGCGATGGATTTACTAACCGAGCAAAATTGGGTTTCTGCTTAGGGTGAGTGCGCTGATTGAGTTTATTTGTAGTAACGAGACTTTTCCCCGGAGCAATTGATTAATTTTGGTGCATATCAGTTAGAGGATCTTATTGATTATTTTAAGGATTCCAAAAACAAAGACAGTGTGCGTGAGCTAACGATTTTAGCTGAGCGATTGCAGGGAAGAAAGGGTCAAGAGTATCAGGATCTCGGCAGTAAGCTCTGGGATGTTTTGATTGACTTAAAAGCAATAATTAAGCTGAACGCCATGCGCACGGAAAAGGTAATACAGTTACTTTCCCAATTTAATTCAGATGTTGTGGCAAACAATTAAATTAGGTTTCTATTTAATAGTAGCTGCAGGTCCGGGGTGCGAATATTCTTCGCACCCGTTTTAAAACCTTCTCAATTGCACTTCGTATACTCGGTGCTGGGAAAGACCCTTTCGATTGACCTGTTAACTCTGGTTGAGATTGCCATGGCGCAGATCGCAGAGGAGAGGGCAATTATCAAAACCTGAATTGCAGAATACGGCGAAAGCGGCATAAAGCCTTGCAGATATGAGGCGAAGAAAAGAGCTCCAAGAAGCTGTATCAGACCCCGTCTCCAGGTGGAGCTGCCTGTTTTTTTCGCGGCAAACAACCAGTAATGGTGGCCAGTATCACAGTAAGTTTCGTGAATCAGATTACGGCGAATGTAGCGGCCAAAAACGAAATCCTGCCTGATTCCTATCATTAACCAGGTGACGCCAGATGTGAGAAGAGCGGCAAAGGTCAGATGACCAAAACTGACAGCCAGTTCTGATATTGGGCCTTTGTCGACAAAAATGCCGAGCAGGAACGGCACGCCGAGAAGAAGCAGTCCGAAAAAGACAAGATTTTCACCTTGAACAAGAGCCTCGTGAAGGTTCTCGGTAACTGCTGTTGATATTTCTTTACGGGATTGCTGCCCTGGCGTAGAGCCGAGTTCGGCTGTGTCGTGCATTTTCTGCAATCCGCGAACCAGGCAGGCCACGGCAAAAAATGCGGCGCTCAAATTGGGTATCAACATAAAAACCTCCTTAAAAACAAATAGTGGACCTACAGAACAGATGGTCATAACTGTTCTGCAGGGAGTATGTTGTCTACCCGGAGTAAAGATGTTGAGAATGAGTTTGTCATAACACCTTGAGACCGAGCAGGGAAATGCTGTGGTAGGGGGCTCTTGTAGACGCCTGATGTGCCAGGCGTAACGGCATTAAAGGAAATGCCAGTGTATTTGTAAGTTCACCGGCAAATAAGGTGCAAACTGGCAAAACCGGTTCAGCTCTGAGTTTTGCCTTGTTTTTCCAGCCGATTGTGGAGAATTTTAATTGCCAGCTCCAGGTCGTCGCGAGCCGCAGCAGCCTCGTTTATTGCTTCGTAGTGCTTAGTCCAGGTTGTATTGTCACCGGTGAAAGTTGATTCTTCGATCACTTGAGAAGTTCTCTCGTTTAAAGCCGTGTATTTGGCCTGTGCGTCCTGAAATTTCCCTTGAACGTCTGTCAGCAATTTTTCCGCTTCTTCGGGAGTTTTTGTTTCGTAAGCAGCCCGGGCATTGGGCTTGTTTTCTAGGGTTTCTGTTTCGGGGTGAGAGGTATCTACTTCTTTTTCCGAGCTGTAGGTGTAGCCAATCGGAATACCGAGCAGGCTAATTTTACCGTTGGGGAGGATTCCTGCGGCGGCTCCGACTCCAACGCCCCCTTCGATTTTAGTAGGTGTAAAATTGGCATCTGTCTGGACGTTGATCGAAGCTCCGGTTATCTGGACTGCGGAAAATTCAGTGACGGGTTCAGTATCGCCCTGCCGATAACTCTGCTGGGAATTCGCCGAATTATTGGAACCAGCTGAACTTACGTTGAGGCGATTTTGAAAAGCTTTAAGGTCGTCCGGATCAATACCAGCCTGTTGTCGGGCGGCAGCTTCTGCCCGAAGTGTCTGAAGATACTGCTTGATTTGCTCAGGGTCACAGGGATTTGCCAGAGAATCGAGGTTCTCCTGGGCGGTGTCGCAACTTGAAGTTGCCACTTTTTGCAGTTCGAGTTTAGGCATTAGATACTTTTTACAAGATCGATACTAACAACAGTTATTGGGGAAAGTATCGACGGTGTAGCTCAATTGCCGTATCGGTAGGCAAACCGCTTATTCAGGGTCCTTAGTCAACGTAATGTTACTGCCAACGGTCGCTCTCCATTTTGCTTCGTCATAGAGAATTTTCCCCCTGGCTTCGAGATGGGCAAAATATTCGAGCCCATCGCTGCCTTTCTGTTTGGCGTGTTTCGGGGTCTGGAACATACAGTCGCCAGGCAAGGCGATGTAATTAAGCCAGTATTTGGAGTCTTTCAGCGTTTCTGCCTGGTGTACGACAGAACTCTGACCTTCTGCTGAAACTCTGACGATGGCGTAACTTTTTTCCCAGCTCATAGTATTCCCTGAAATTAGTCCTGAAGCGGTTAATAATACTTTTCCGCTCGGTGTTTTGACGATTTGCACACAGGTAACATCGGCCCCATTACTGTTAGGGTTTAGGGGTATATTTGAGTGAATCGTTTATTTTTCCCTAAACGAATTTATCAGCCCTGCCGAATACTAATGCAGTTGGGAAACCACCCGGTTTCGCTGGTTGTAAAAATCTCAGGTAGGGAGTGCTGACAAATGGGTAATCTTGATCACGTGCCAAGGGACATGAAAATTCTCGTAGTTGATGACTTTTCGACAATGCGCCGCATCGTAAAAAATGTTCTTGGTCAGCTTGGCTTTAGTAACATCGACGAAGCGGAAGACGGTAAGGTTGCCTTGGACAAGCTGCAAAATGGATCATTCAAGTTCATTGTCTCGGACTGGAACATGCCGAACATGATGGGAATCGACCTGTTGCGAGCGGTGCGTGCCGATGAAAATCTGAAAAAGCTGCCATTTTTGATGGTCACAGCAGAATCGCAAAAAGAAAACGTTATTGAGGCAGTTCAGGCAGGGGTTTCAAATTACATTAT
>JAQTWB010000030.1 GCA_028689495.1 bacterium
TCGCCTTGGACTGGTGCAGCACGATTTTATTCGCACAAGCATCGACACCCAGTCGGATTTCACGCCCAAAACCAGGTCATTTGCCTTCCAACGCTTCTGCACCGGCTGGCTCGGTCAAGATTTGGCAATGGACCTTGGCACAGCCAATACTTTAATCTACATGCGCGGCCAGGGCATCGTACTCAACGAACCAAGCGTTGTTGCAGTCGGCAAAGACGATGGCCGTCCAATTGCCATCGGCAAAGCGGCCAAGAGCATGTATGGGAAAACCTCCCGCTCTGTGCGCTGTGTGCGTCCGATGAAAGATGGAGTTATCGCCGATTTTGAAACAACGCACCTGATGATTCGACACTTCATCACCCGCGTAACCCGGAAATGGCAGATACGCCGGCCCAGACTGGTAGTCAGCGTCCCCTCAGGGATCACGATGGTGGAGAAACGCGCAGTGATTGACGCTGCTCTGAGCAGTGGCGCCAGACAGATTCACCTGATTGAAGAGCCCATGGCTGCCGCAATTGGCTCCGGCCTTGATGTGCAGGATTCCGCGGGCAACATGATTGTTGATATTGGCGGCGGCACTACTGAAGTTGCGGTCATCAGCCTCGGTGCCACATCCTACTCCGAGTCAGTACGCATTGCTGGCGATGAAATGGACGAAGCCATCGAACAGTTTGTCCGACGAGCGTTTAACTTGCATATCGGAATATTCGAAGCTGAACGCATCAAGCTGGCAATTGGCTCAGCAATGGCGATGGCAGAGTCCCGTGAGCTGAAAATTTTTGGGCGAGATCTGGCAACAGGTACTCCTCGCGAATTGATTATCGATGACTCGGTTGTCCGACAGGCGCTTAAGGAGCCGGTAAACGCTATCGTTGAAGCCGTTTTTCGTGCGCTTGAACGAACAAGCCCGGAACTTGCTGAAGACATTATTCGCCGTGGCGTTTACATTGCCGGTGGTGGCTCGCTGCTTGCCGGACTGCCGGAACGTCTGAGCCTTGAAACTGGCTTGAAATTCTACCGTGCAGCAAACCCCTTGACCGCGATTGTCCGCGGCACAGGCCATGTGCTGGAGAACTTTAAAGAGATGAACAGCGTCTGCATCAGCTGAGTTCAACCATAACGCGACAATTCATAGCATAATGCACGGTGCACTAGGGGAGCTTTCCAGGCTCTTTATAAAACAACCTGTCCCGTAGCCCTCTCCTCGTCCCCGGAGTCACCGCCCACCGGGACCGGTGGCCAGCCCGCCGGATTAAAAAACAATACCACCCACATCCCGTCATTCCTGGGCGAGCTGAAAGCGAGAACCGGGAACCTCCGCCTCAGTTGCTGCGGTGTAAAGATCAACGGCGCAAGAGAGCAATAACGCCCGCACCAAACTTTCTCACCGCTCTACTGGTTGCTCAGTGATTTTATTGCTCAGTGATTTTATTGCCAAGTGATTTTACCGAATCGTTCACATCGGCGGTCCCCAATCAAGTTGGGGATGACGAGGAAGAGAGCTTGCACGGTATCGGCGAGATCGAAATATCAAGCAAATGTAAAAGTGCGAATATTTTTAAGGAAATCTCCTAAAGCTGCGGATGTAACTGACCGTTAGAGTAACTATTCAAATGATGCTCCTACATCCGGGAACCTATGGTCAGGCAGGCAACCAACATAGCCAGACAACTGGCAAACATCATCCTGCTATTTGTGGGCGTAATTTTCATTGCATCATTCGCGACGGCCCAATGCCCCAACTCCACCGCCCTCAGTGTCCCCAGACTAGAAACCTTTGAGTCCGGACAAGGCAACTGGACAAGCGGCGGAATAAACAACAGCTGGGCTTTTGGCACCTCCGCCAAAATGCCGCCTTCCACGGCAGGAAGTGCCAAGAGCTGGGTGAGCGGCGGTCTTACTGGAGAATACCAGAACGATGAAATCTCCCATGTTGACTCCCCCTGTTACGATCTTTCTGGTCTCACCCAGCCGACATTGAGAATGTCGCTCTGGCGAAACAGCGAGGGCTATTTCGACGGCACTGCCTTACAGGCATCAACTGATGGCGGTCAGACCTGGAACACAATCGGCAATGCGGGAGAAGGTAGCCACTGGTATAACAATAGCGAATTCAACTGGTGGGACGATATTTCGACTTCCTGGGAAACGGTCGAATATCCCCTGGCAAGCCTCGCCGGCGAGACCAGCGTTCGTTTTCGTATCTTGTTTACATCTGACTTCGTAGCAACCGAAAACGGTTCGGCCTTTGACAATTTTGAAATTTATCAGCCGCCGTTACACGACCTGAAAGCTGCTGCTGCAGAATTTGGCACAGTAGGGCAATCCGGCGCCTACCTCTGCCAAAATGCTTCCCTGTTTTACCCAACGATAACTATTGAAAACCCTGGCGCAAATAATGAAAGTGGTTTCCAGCTGTGGTACCAGATAGACGGTGGAGCAAAAGTATATGAAGCTTTCGGCGGAACAATCTCGCCGCTTGGCAGTAATACTTACACCTTCAGCACGGGAGTTGATCGCAGCAACCCCGGTGCTCACACCGTCAATTATGGCATTGAGCTCGCTGGTGACCTGAACAACACGAATGACAGCGCAAGCACCACTCTTGACATATATGCCCCGCTCACGTCAGGTCTGGAAAATTTCGAATCCGGTCCTGGATACTGGGGCTCAGGCGGAATAAATAGTACCTGGGCATTTGGCACACCAGCCAAAGCGAGCCTGAGTGCCGCAGCCAGTGGTATCAATGCCTGGGTCAGCGGGGGCCTGAGCGGACGTTATCAAGCCAACGAACACTCTTATGTCGAATCTCCCTGCTATGATTTTTCAAGCATCTCGCTGCCGGTCATCAAAATGTCACTCTGGCGAAACAGTGAAGAAGGGTTTGACGGAACAATCTTACAGGCATCTATCGACGGCGGTTTAACCTGGACAACAATCGATCACGCCGGTGAAGGAAAAAACTGGTACAACAATGCATACTTCAACTGGTGGGATGGACTGTCCACATCCTGGGAAACAGTAGAACACCCTCTGCCTGGACTGGCAGGACAGGCAAATGTCAGTTTTCGTGTTTTCCTGAGCTCCGACTACACCGTAACCCAGGAGGGTCCCGCCTTTGACAACTTTGAAATATACCAACCTCCCGCGCACGACCTCGGAATAAAAAGCGCGACATTCGGCAGTCAGGGAGATAGCGGATATGCACTTTGCCAGAGCGCAACAGTATTTCATCCTGCACTGACAATTGAAAACAACGGTCTGAACAGTGAAACAGGATTTCAGGTCTGGTACCAGTTGGATGGTGGAGCGAAAGTATACGAAGTTTTCGCCGGCAGTATCATTCCTCTCGGCACTGGCATCCACACCTTCAGCTCCGGACTCGACCGCAGCAGCACTGGAAGCCACACTATTTCCTATGGAGTGGAGCTCGCCGGCGATTTGAATGCCGGCAACGATGAGGGCAGCTCGTCGATAACAGTTTCTCCATCCATCGGTGCTTATCTGGAGACATTCGAATCCGGACCAGCAGGCTGGACCAGTGGTGGAACGAATAATAGCTGGGCCTTCGGGGCCTCGACAAAACAGCCGGCCTCGACTGCCGGAAGCGTCAATTCCTGGGTCAGTGGCGGCTTAAGTGGAAGTTATCACAATTATGAAATTTCTTATGTCGAGTCGCCCTGCTACGATTTCAGCAGCCTGCCCGCTCCACTCGTCAAAATGTCACTCTGGAGAGATAGCGAAGGTGGTTTGGACGGGATTGTCCTCCAATCTTCAATTGACGACGGAACAACATGGACGACAATCGGCGAGGCAAATAGTGGCAAGAATTGGTACAATAACAATTACACCGACTCGTGGGATCAAGTCTCAAATTCATGGGAGGCTGTCGAACACTCCCTACCCGACCTTGCCGGTCAAGCAACTGTTCGTTTTCGCCTCTACTTCACCTCCGACGGTTCGTTGACTCAAGGCGGACCAGCTTTTGACAATTTTGAAATCTACCAGCCCTTCGTTCACGATTTGCGAATTGCAGATGCCGACCTTGGCAATTTCAACTCTACCGGCGCGTCCCTCTGCCAGAGCCCAGATTTGTATTATCCATCTCTCGAATTTGAAAATGTCGGTCTTAGCAGCGAATCTGGCTTTCAGGTCTGGTATCAACTCGACGGTGGAGCCAAAGTTTACGAAGCAATAAGCGGCACCTTGCTTCAATCCTCTGCTGCGACCCATACTTTCAGCAGCGGTATTGACCGCTCCAACCCCGGAAGCCACTCAATCTCTTACGGCGTCGAGCTTGCTGGAGACGAAGACATCAGCAACGACAGCGACAACACTGCGCTGACAGTCTATGCACCCTTGGCTCCCGGGCTTGAAACTTTCGAATCCGGCCCCGGTTACTGGGGTTCAGGTGGTGTTAACAACACCTGGGATTTTGGCACACCGACGAAGTCAGCTCCAAATTCAGCCGCAAGTGGTGTTAATGCCTGGATTAGTGGGAGTCTTAATGGCAGTTACGCCAATAACGAAATGTCTTACGTTGACTCCCCTTGCTTCGATCTGTCCAGTTTGACTGACCCCTATGTCAAATTGTCACTCTGGCAAAACACCGAATCGTATCACGATGGAATGGTGCTCCAATCATCGACCGATGACGGACAAACATGGTTCATCGTCGGCAATTACGGAAGTGGCATCAACTGGTATAACCGCTCCAGCGAAAACTGGTGGGACGGCAGCGCCACCAGCTGGAGAAGTTCACAACATACTATTTCCAGTCTCGCCGGCGAAGCAAACGTCCGTTTTCGTCTGCTCTTCTCTTCCGACCATGTCTACAACAACCCAGGCTCAGCATTTGATGATTTTGAGGTCTTTCAGCCACTGCTGCACGATATCGGCGTTGTATCAGGAGTCGTTGGCAGCCAAACTCAATCTGGAAATATCCTCTGTCAGGACAGCGGCCTCTACACCCCGAGCCTGACAATTCGCAACAATGGCACCAGCACTGAATCTGGCTTTCAAGTCTGGTACCAAGTCAATAGCGAACCAAAAGTTTATGAAGCCTTTTCGGGTAACCTGGCCCCCTACGCCAGTGCAACGCATATCTTTACCAGTGGCTTCCCCCATAATTCCCCCGCCAGCCATACGATAAGTTATGGCGTGGAACTTACCGGCGACCTCAACACGGCAAACGACAGCGGCAGCAGCAGTGTCACAGTCCAGGCGGCAATAATTCCCTCGTTAGAGACATTTGAATCCGGCGCCGGAGGTTGGACGCCTGGCGGTACCAACAAAACCTGGACACTCGGAACACCGGCAAAATCTGTCCTTAAAACAGCGGCCAGCGGGTCCAACGCCTGGGTCAGTGGCGGACTCAGTGGCAACTACGCAAACTATGAAGACTCTTATGTCGAATCACCGTGTTACGATTTAAGCAGCATGCCACTTCCGCATGTAAAAATGTCGCTCTGGAGAGACTCGGAATACAATTTCGACAATATTATTCTACAATCGTCAGTTGATAGCGGTATTACCTGGTCGACAATTGGCAGCTATGGCACTGGCATAAATTGGTATAACAACGAGTCACATCACTGGTGGGACAACACATCAACTGCCTGGGAAACAGTAGAACACCAGCTTGCCGGACTTGCTGGACAAAGCGGCATAAAATTCCGCCTGCGTTTTCACTCAGATATCAGTGGAACACGTCCCGGACCGGCATTTGACGACTTTGAGGTATTCCAGCCACCAACACACGACCTTAGTATAAGTTCTGCCTTACTGGGCACAGAAATGGCCTCCGGAACAACTCTTTGCCAGAGCGATCAGACTTTTTATCCAAGCCTGATAATTGACAATTATGGGTTAAATAATGAATCAGGTTTTCAAATCTGGTACAGACTTGATTCAGGAGCAACTATCACCGAAACCTTTGCTGGCAGTATTTCGGCATTCTCCAGCGCCACACACACATTTGCTACGGGAATCAGTCGCAGTGCCGTTGGCGCACATGTCGTAAGCTATGGGGTTTCACTTGGCACGGATGCCATTACCGCCAATGACAGTGGAACTACGGCTATGTCGATTGCTGCAACACGCCAGTTCCCCTATGCTGATGATTTCGAATCCGATCTGACCGCCTGGAGCAGCGGCGGCACCTTGAGCTCCTGGGCCGTAGGGAATGTTGCAAAAAACCTAATCAGCCATGCCTCAAGTGGCCAGAATGCCTGGACCACTGGAGGCCTTGGCGAAGGGGCGAGAAACCCGTCGGAAAACTCCTGGGTCATGTCACCTTGTATCGACATCAGCTCCGCGATAAACCCCGCTGTCAGCCTGTCTTTTCAGAAGGCATTAGACTCTTACGACAAAATGGTAATGCAATACGCAGTCGACGACTCTGATAACTGGATCACTATCGGATATAAGGACAGTAGCAACAACTGGTACAACCAGAGTGATTTCTGGAACGGTTATTCCGAAATCTGGCTAAATACCGAACATCGGCTCTCCGCCCTGGCCGGACATCATACATTACGCTTCCGCTTTCATCTCCAGGGTTCTACCTATAACGGTCCCGAAGGTTTTGCCTTCGACAACTTTACCTTTGGCGAATCAACCACCTCACTTATGACCACCCAACTCGATACAAGTTTTGGCACTGATGGAGTCTGGGTTTACCCTTACTCCTACCCTAGCGATGCCCAGGACCTTTGGGCTGGAAGCGATGGCACTCTCTACGTCGGGGGAACCATCAACAATAATGCAGGATCGAGCACAAAGTCATCGCTTTGGGCAGTCGGCAATAATGGAAGGATCAAAACCTCATTTGGCTACAGCGGAGTAAGAAACTACTACGGACCGTACACCCATGCCTACGATATAATTGTCGACAGTTCTGGACGGATCGCTCTTGCCGGATATACAGAATTCAGCGGTAAAGACGCACCGACTCTCTGGCGCTACTTTGAATCAGGCAACCCGGACACAAGCTTTAATACTTACGGATACGCCGCTACTACCTTCCCTGGTATAGAAGTTGAAGCTTTTGGTATGACTGAAGACACAATAAACGGTGGCTACTATATGACTGGCGGCCAATACCACAACTACATGGCACTAACCAAACTGAACAACAACGGAAGCGCCGTGACAAGCTTTAACTCAACCGGTAAAGTTACATTTTCCACGATCCCGACAAGTCGCGGCAGCGATGTCGTCGTCGATTCTCTCGGTCGTGTGATTGTCGCGGGTCAGGGGAACCCCGGCGCCGGCGACCGCGACGTGATTGTCTGGAGATATCTCGCTGATGGCTCGTTAGACACCTCGTTCAATACCACGGGCTATCTCACTCTCGACGGAGGTGCCGGGTCACCCGGAACTGATGACTATGCCGAAAGTCTGGTCATCGACAGCGCAGGCGATATCATTGTCGCTGGTTACAGTAATAACGGTACAGATAATGATGCCGTTGTCTGGAAAGTTCTTGGCAGCGACGGTTCCCTCGACACATCCTGGGGAGATTCAGGCCACCTAAGTTTTGCTAATCTTGCTGATGCGAGCGGCACTGACGCCTTTCACGACATTCAGCTCGATAATGCCGGAAATATCTGGCTTGCTGGCGAAGGAACAAATTCAGCCCCCAACAGCGATATGTGCATCGTTAAACTCACCCCCACAGGGAGTCTCGACAACTCATTTGCGGCAAGTGGCATTTATTGTCACAACAACGCCGCCGGTGGTAACGGACATGACCGTGGTTATGGCATATTCATTGACAGTCAAAACGATATTTTTGTTGCCGGCGACAGCACAGGTCCCAATGGAGCACAAGCCTCCGTCTGGAAAATAAAGACAACTACTTACACAATCACCGGCACCGTGACTGTTGCCGGCTCACCACTACCAGGCGTTACGATTGACGGACAACAGCTTGGCAATCAAATTACCGATGCTGACGGCAAATATCAGTTTATTTATGTCCCGGGCGGGACCAATTATCGTTTGGCACCAGCAATTGCTGATTATGAATTTACACCCAAAATCATAAGCGGCACGCTAAATAACAATCTGATTGCCAACTTTGTCGGTAACGCATCAACAGCCACCTATTCGCTTTCCGGTCATGTATATGACAATGGAATCTCACTTGCCGGTATCACTGTTGATGGTGGAGCACTCGGCACTCAGACGACCGATAGCAGCGGCTACTATATTTTCAGCAACATCCCGGTCGGCACACAGTGGAATCTATCAGCAAGCGCGCCAAAAACAGTATTTGCCCCGCAGCAGGCAAGCGGCGTGATCATTGAAAATACCGTCCAGGATTTCACCGCAGCAATACACAACATCAGCCTGGCGGATGTACGCGTTAGCGGAATTTACTCTCCCGCAAGCGACTATTGCAGTTATAACTTCGGGCCGACGACAGTCGACATCGACCTGTTTAATTGGGGCTACGCGGAACAAACAGGATTCACCGTCAAATACCAGGTCGACGGGGGGCCCTGGGTGAGCGAAGTATTTACCGACACAATTGCCCCGGGCGATACCTACTACTTCAGCTTTGCCACCCCGGTAGATATCTCGACTCCAGGATACCACTCAATCACTGTCGACACCTCAATATCCCCTGGCGGTAGCGCTATCTCCACCCCGAGCCACACAGCACGAACCTTCACTTTGCCCTACGGAGACAACTTCGAAAACGGAAGCCCCGACTGGGTACCTGACATCTGGAGCAACGGTGCGTTTGCTTTTGGCACTCCGGCAAAAACAGCAATTACCGGGGCAAGATCAGGAGTTAATGCCTGGGTTACAGATGGCCTGACACCATATACTGAGCAGTCGGCCTATACGAATGAATACAGTCTACTCAGCCCTTGCTTTGACCTGAGTTCCGCAGTCGATCCGGAATTCACTATGCACATCTGGTGGAATTCACATATCAACCGGGATGGAGCGGTCATTCAGGTTTCAACCGATGATGGAGATAACTGGGACAATCTTGGGGCGCCAGGAAGCGGGGAAAACTGGTATAACAGTCAGTCAATCTCAAATTACCCCGGCGAACAAAGCGAGGGCTGGAGTGGACAAGGTGCTTCATCCAGTGGCGACTGGGTGCTTGCCCGACATTTGCTCTCACCCTATATTGGCGAGCCAAGTGTTCGTTTTCGCCTGGCCTACGCCGGACGTCCGCAAGCAAACAACGATGGAGTCGCCTTTGATGACCCCATGATCACCGAACGGCAGAGCGCACCACCCTCCCCGGATGACCTGCTCGACCGCTCATTTGCCGATCAAGGGATCTATTTATACACCCCGGGCACCTCGTACTATACTGAGTCAGCTTCTGGAAATGCTGTCCTGTTATCTCCAGCTGGCAAGATTTATGTAGGTGGAGTGGATAGCAGCACTTCCCTAACTTACTCTCAAGCCAAAATCTGGGCGCTAAATGACGATGGCACGCTGGACACCTCATTTAACAGCAATGGGACAAATCAACTCTATGGACGCGGCACTTCCGGAAACGATTTGATCTTTGACTCTCTCGGGAAACTTGCACTAACTGGGCCTTATAGCAGCAACACCCAGAACCCGACGATCTGGCGCTACCTGACGACCGGTCCCCGAGACAACACATTCTCCGGAGACGGAATTGCCCAAAACAATTTCCCCGGGCTGGAAGTACAAAGCCATGGAATTGCCGAGGACCTGATTAACGGTGGATATTTCCTCAGCGGTGGCCAAAACGACAATTACATGACTTTGTCCAAACTCACGCTTGCCGGAAATGCCGATGCCAGCTTCTCCGGTGACGGACAACTAGAATTCAAGGCCATCCCTCGCTCCATAGGCTACGATGTTGCCGTTGATTCTCTTGGACGAGTTATCGTCGCCGGCCTTAGTCATCCCGATGGCATAGACAGTGACGCCACTGTCTGGCGCTTCTTGGCCGATGGAACACTCGATGCAGCTTTTAATGGAACAGGCTATTTGCTGCTCGACGGTGCTTCGGGCACTCCTGGAAATGACGATCAGGGCATGGCCCTGGCAATTGATGGCAGCGACGATATCTACCTCGCAGGCAGCAGCCGAAATGCCGCGGGCAATCGCGATATTGCAATCTGGAAAATAAGTGGAGCAGACGGCAGTCTCGACACAGGCTTTAATGGCACAGGTATTGTCGCACAAAATGGTGGTGCCGGCGGCAATGGCGATGATTACGCTTCTGATATGCTGATTGATGGGAGCGGCAACATCTGGATTACTGGCAGCAGTGACAATAATGCTGGTAATCCAGACATGTGCATCTGGACCTTGCTGACAAACGGCAGCCTTGACACCGCCTTCAACAAAACAGGTATATTCTGTCATGATGGTGCTGCTGGCGGTACAATTGAACACGGCAATGCAATAGCAATTGACAGTAGCAATCGAATTCTTGTCACCGGTGATGCCAGTGACGGCTTGACCGCGCGCATGACAATCTGGCGTCTCGGGATCACGGCAAAAATCCACGGGACAGTTATCGAACAGGGAAGCGGACTGCCTGTTGCTGGCGCAATCATCAACATACCCGGTTATGGCTCGACAATCACAGACGGTGCCGGAGACTATGAATTTCGCTTCCTCGCCGATGGCGACAGTTACACCGTAAGCGCCGCCTCAGGTGGATACACATTCACTCCACCGTCTTACAGCGGAACTGCCAGTGGAGAAATTATTCACGACTTTGTCGCTACACCATCGGCGACAACCTTCAATATCAGCGGCACAGTAACAGAAGCGGCTGCACCTGTCGCCGGAGTGACAATCGACGGTGGACCACTGGGGATTGCGACCACTGCCGGCGATGGAACATACTCCTTTAACAATGTGCCAATAAATACAAACTATGCACTTGTGCCGTCTGACCAAAGCACGCTGTTCTATCCAATTCAGGCAAACGGCATTCTGGCAGCTGACACTATTCATGACTTTACAATCCTTGCCGCACATCACGATGCAACATTTACCCTGGGCGGTAAAGTTACCCTAGCCGGCACCGGACTGGCTGGAGTATTGGTCAGTGCCGGTCCACTCGGCACCCGCACGACAGACAGCAACGGTGACTATAGCTTCGCCGGCCTTTCAGCCAACACAAATTATGGCCTTTCACTCGCAAAGGCAGGCCATACATTTAGTCCGGAATATGTGAATGGCAGCATTTTTGCGGACACCACACAAAACTTCTCGGCACAAGCGGCGCAATATACGATATCAGGAACCATTACCATCGGCGGACAGCCACTGGCCGCGACAATCATCAACGGAGGTGCTCTAGGCTACACAACCACCGACGCCTCCGGCAACTATCAATTCAGCAACGTAATTCACGGCACATCCTACAGTCTTACCGCACTTAAAACCGGTTACACATTTACACCTGCATCATTTACCGGTACCGCTGCCAGAGATACTGTTCACAATTTCACAGCTACACAAGTGCTCGAGACCCTGAGCGGCACTGTCACCGAAAATGGCCAACCAGTCTCCGGAGTCATTATCAGCGGGGGCGCCATTGGCAACCGTCTGACAAATGCCTCGGGCCAGTTTTCCTACTCCGTGTCCCAAGGAACTGTTTACAATCTCTCGCTGACGAAAACAGGTCTGATCATCGCACCAGCCACAGCATCGGGAACAGTAATCGGCAACACCGCACTGGCCTTCACCGCATCGCGCACACTTCACACAATCAGTGGAACAGTCCTAAGCAACGGCAGTCCACTTCCGGGCGTAAGCATCAATGCTGGTGCTCTGGGCAGCAGAACCACCGATAGCTCAGGTTCATACAGTTTCACTGGAATCCCCTTGGGCACAAACTACACCATCACTCCTAATCTGTCCGGTCATACCTTCAGTCCGTATCAGGCGACAGGAAGCCTCAGCGGCAATATGACTCACAACTTCAGCGCCACTTTTGGCGAGGTTGTCGACCTTGGAAAGAGCGTTACCGGGCAAATTACCCTAAGTAATCTGGCCAGGTCTCCACTGTCAGGAGTCGCTGTTTCTGCCGGTGGTCGCTCGGCCATAACGGATAACAACGGCCGCTATACCCTGCCTCTGGTTCCACCGGGCACACACGATATTACCGCCGAGCTGAATGGCTACGCCTTCAGCAGCAACTTCAGCGCCGTGACAATTATCAGCAACAACCTGAGCGGCGTTGACTTCAGTGCTACTCCGCAAATCAGCAACCCTGCCTACGCACTCTGGAATGGCTTTCTCGGCATGATCAATATCCTTGAAGTAATGAATACCGGCGATACTCCGCTTAGAGTATCACTGACGCTCTATACAATTGGCGGAACGGGTAATCCGATAAGCAAAACCTGGACAATTCCGGTCATGACTCAGCGTGATATTATTCTGAATGATTTGCAGGGATTTGAAAAAGATACCTATGGCATGTTCCGTGTCGAATGCTCGCACAACAGCTTTGACGGTCGAGTCAGCGTCTACTACCCTGACAGTAGCGGAACCCAGGATGCGCAGTATGGCTTTGCCTATAACGAGCCACTGCGCAATGTAATTAACGGACCATCGGCTGTGATGTATAACACATACCACCCGGGCACAAACATGCTGGACTCCAGTAATACTGTCTATAACTGGTTGACAATTGCCAATCTCGATGAAGCTCATTACAAGGGCTTTACTGTCAAGCGATACAATATGAGTGGTGAGCCGGTCCTGACGCAGCATATTTCGGTTCCCCCACTGGGTCGCCTTGATATCGATGGCGGACATATAAACCCCGGGCCGAATAACGTCGGCACAAACCGGATTATTCCCGACGATAGCGACTCCCCTTATCTTGCGAATCTGGTGCGTTACGCCGAAGGGTCAAATTTCAACTCTTTTGACTATGCGATGACCCTTCCGGCTGAAAATGGATTTGCGGACTCAGCTTATCTGCCAATGTCAGTCGAATTTGCCGCAACCAACTTCATTGAAGTCGCAAATATCCTCAATGAACCGGTTGATATGATGTTTACCTACACCGATTCTGACGGCTACATAGTTGGGAGAAACACTGTCAGGTTTCCGCCAATGGCCCAGCGCCACTTCCCGACATCCGGCATGCTGCTTGATGTCCAAAGCGGATTCGTCAAGATTCAATCAAGCAAACCTCAGGCATTGCTTGCCCAAAGTGTGTTCTACCATCAGAATCAGGAGCATGGCTCTATCGACACCGCTTACGCCGCACCGGCACGAGAAATATTCGGACAGGATATTTTTACAACTTACAACACTTACATCAATATGAAGAACTACCTGCGATTGATAAACATCTCTGCCGAAAGCTCGCTTCTAACCTACAGTTTCCCTGAAGGTGGATCTGGTTCAATCTATGCAACTAAAACAACTGACATTCTACTGCCCAAATGGTCGGGGGTTACGCTCAATCTGCATACCCCACTTGGGAAGAACAACACAGACTCTTATGGACTGATTCACATTGAAACGAATATCCCCGGCAGTATCAGTGCCGAACTTATCCGTTACCGCGAACTGGCAAACCGCAAAATTGAATTCGCTGTCGATTCTCCAGCTCGTTAAGTTTTCCGAGCGTCACGCCGAGGAGTTACAGGTAAGGCCGCACTGCGGCCGCAATATTGCGAAGCTTTACCCTCACCTCATTCCCGGGTGAGCTGAAAGCGAGAACCGGGAACCTCCACCTCAGTTTCTGCGGAGTAAAGATCCAAAATGCAATTGAACTGTAACAAAACACTATTCGCCCCAGGTCACCGCCCACTGAGACCGGTGGCATCCGGATTAAAAACTTCACTACAATAATAAAACACCATACATGAATCTACACCATCCAAAAGCAGTCCTCTTTGATCTAGATCGAACGCTAACCAACAGACCCGCTTCGATCATGAAATATACTGGCAGCTTCCTCACTGAATATAAAAACAAACTCTTACCTCATCTAGATATAGACCAATTGTCTTTCGTTCTGAACAAAGCTGACGGTGGAGGTTATAACCATCTCAACCGCTCGCCACATATTATCTCATCCCTAAACTGGATAACTCCACCTTCTCCTGATGAACTTGACGAGCACTGGAAATCAAACTTCCCGAAAAGTGCAGTTTTTGCTGACCAAGCTTACGACCTACTGCTGGCATTGCGGGACACTGGCGTCCGAACTGCTATTGTCACTAACGGCTCATCGCGTGCGCAAAACGCCAAGATAGACGCACTGGGGATACGCGAAATTGTCGAACTGATACTCATCTCGGAAGAAGTGAGGATTGAAAAACCGGATAAAAAAATATTCAAACTGGCTCTTGCACAACTGGAACTTGATGCAAAGCACTGCCTATTTATTGGCGATCATCCCGTCAACGATATTATAGGAGCCCATCTAACAGGGATGCGCACCGTATGGATTTCCGAGGGAAGAAGCTGGGAGGAACAAGATATCGAACCAACATGGATCGTCGAGTCAGTCTCGATATTACCGAATCTGTTTCTCAATCATAAAATAACAAGCAAAGCCGCAATAAAATCCTGAATCTCAAAACATGAATCTGCTCACCGGAAGTCAGGTGCGGAAGTTCTTCGGAGCCAATGTGACTACCCCGAAGAACCTGAGCTATATTATTTTTTCAGAGCTCGTCTGTTTTATGCGGAAAAAACAACGATGCCAGCAATATCACTCCTGCCAAAAGAGCAACTGGCCACCATTTATAATCCTGATGCTTTTTTATTTTCTCCGCCGTAATTGACTTCGAATTATCCGACAAGAAGTGATCGAGGGACAGCGGCCGAAAAATTGTCACAGTATCCATCAGCGGAACGGTAGAAAACACCGTATACTTCCACGAATACCAATCCACATCTCTTGTGCATTCTACGCCACAACCAACCCGCTCCACGAAAGGCGAAAATACAGAAAATGGCGAATGACTCACTGGATATCTCTCCTGCAGTAGTACCTGCCTACTCCTCAGCTTCTCCTGCCCCACGCCCATTAGCGATTTGGCCTTGGCTTTAGCAGCCCTGCGAACGGTCGTTTTGCCGACCTGTCCATGTTTCCGGAATGGTCCTTTTCTGGCATTTTTCGCCTCTACGGTTTTTTCCGTCGCAATGAAAGCCGCAATGAAAGTGTGGGAATCAAAAGAATTAAAAAATGCATTAACCTTATCATCCTGCACCCGATCAACATCAGCCCCATCAATTACCACTGCCACAGTATCTGGCTTCACTTCCTCTTGTCCCTGTGAAAAAAGAGTACAGCCCGCAAGCGACAACAGCAGCACCAGCATAACAGCGGCATTTTTACTGTTTGAAATGTTCATAACCTTCTCCTAAGTAACCAAAAATACAACAAAACCCGATTAGCGGCTTTTGCCGGAAATATGAGTCCACAGTCGTCAACACATAACCGCAGGAAACAATTTCAGGCAAAAGTTACAGCCATATACCCAGATAACGAACATAAACCACATCTCGAACCGTTTCTCAAAACGGTCATGCAATTTGCTTTAGCCACGACTACCCGTAGCCGATATACATTGTATAAATTATTGAAGAAATCAGTTCTTCCAAACGAAGAATCCTGAACGGTATGGCACGACGAAATTCACAATATTCGGTCATCATCCTTCTCACTCAACTGCTGAGTCTTGTACTCTTTGCATCCAACACCTTTGCTTATGGCCCGCCGACACTTGATTTTTCGCTCGCACCAACCGGACCCGGGATGCAGAGAAAAATTTTTTACGACGCACCGACTGGTCATTACTGGCGCTTCCTGCAGAATCACGAGGCATCGGGCATAATGTCCCAATATTCAGCTGATGGTGAGAACTGGACCAGCTCGACCACTGTCACAACAGCCTTTAACCGTTTCTCGATGCGCTACGCGGAGGTCGCGGGGACGGGTTACATATTCGTCACGCACTCAATAAGTGATGACATATTCATCAGCCGCGTAACGATTGGCGCCACGACACTAGCTATCTCAACTGCCGAGAAAGTCTTTGATGGTAATTCACCCTACCCAAGCTACAACACCCCGACTCTGGCCATCGACAGCAACGATATCCTTTGGCTTGCGGCTACAGAAATAACCAACTACGGCACCCGCATTGTCTCCCGCACTTTGGACGGCAGCCTGACTGGCTCTCTTGCCAGCTGGGACCCGAAACTTTACGTCTCCCCCCTGCACGGAGGCATTACCGATATCGCGCTTGAAAAAAGCATCGACGGGGAAATGGTGCTTATCGCCGGACTATATTCGGAGAGTATTCTCAGCTGGCACTTTAACGGCGTTACCTGGGAAGACAAAAACGATAGCACTTACAGGAACTGGATTCAGCGCAATACACCGGCATTTGGTGTCGGCAAACAAATTAACACGATTGTGGAAGATGGCAGCGGTGGCTTTTACTTCGGCGGAAATTTTGGCCGTATGGGAGGAATTGAAGGAGCCAAAAACATTCTTCATTGGGACGGGACACAAACCACCTCTCTGCTTGCCGGCTTGAACGGCGAAGTAAATGTCCTCTTCCGGGAAGGCGCGAACCTCTATGTCGGTGGAAAGTTCACCAACGCCGGTGGAGCTGCCGGCGCGGATTATCTGGCGCGCTGGGATGGCAACACATGGCATGCAGTCGCTGCCGGACTTAATGGACGTGTCACCGATATCCTGCGTTTTTCGGGGGCGCTATACATTACCGGAGAGTTTCTTGACGTTGACGGAGACACGGCAAAAGACACTGTCCTGCGATTAAACGGCAGTAGCTGGGAAAGCACGGACTTTAATGCGAGCGGCGTTGGTAACACACTTTGTGAATATGGCGGGCAACTATACGTTGGCCTGAACAACGCAGCGATTTATCGCGGCGATGGCAGTAGCTGGGGACTATTCGCCCAGATGACAGCCGGTGGGTCAGTTGAAGACCTTCTGGCAAATGGTGCAGATCTATATGTCGGCGGTAACTTCAGCGATGCAGATTCTACCCCTGTGTCGAGTGGCATTGCCCGCTGGGACGGGGCCAACTGGAATTCTCTCGGCACAGGCGTCAGCGGCTCGGCTGATAACGCGGTGGCCAACCCTGCGGTTTTTTCAATGCAATATATTGCCGGATCTCTTTACGCAGCAGGCAACTATGTAAATGCCGGTGCCGCTAATAGCGTAAGTGGTTTTGCCCGCTGGAATGGCGCAGTTTGGTCAGACGGTGATGGAAATGCCGCAGATCCTGGTGCCATTCGAGCCTTCGCCTCGTTTGGCGCCGGTTATATTTTCGGCGGATACAGCAGTGACGGACAATACATCGATGCAAGCAGCAAATATTCTTTATTTAATGACAAAAAAAGCTTTAATGCCCCGATTCACTCTGTGGTCTTGAACGGCAATGGCTACTACCTCGGCGGAGAGTTTACCGATGCTTTTGGCGATCCGCTGGCCGACCACATTGTTTATTTCAACGGCGTGGATGCCTGGGAAAGCCTCGACGGAGGATTAAACGGCAACGTCACGGCGATGAAAATGATTGGCGGCAATCTCTATGTCGGTGGTCCCTTCACAAACGCCGGTGGAAACCCCAATGCCGATGGCGTTGCCATCTGGGACGGTTCCAACTGGCAGGCGATTGGCACCGGACTATCTGTCACTGCCGTTCATGCCTTCGAAGAATACGGGGGCGAACTATATATTGCTGGCAGCTTCACCAACGGCGCGGGCATTGGCGCCGCTGACAATATCATCCGCTGGAACGGTAGCGCCTGGAACGCCGTTGGCATCGGCCTGGGAAATACAGTCCGTGCTCTTAAATCATTCGGTGGCCAACTTTACGCTGGTGGAGAATTTGACAACGCGGCGGGAATCGCTGCCGCCGATCGCATCGCCCGCTGGAATGGCAGCAATTGGAGCGCTTTACCTGGGGGTTGGACTCCGAATGTATTTACATACATTTATTCAATGGAAGAATTTCAAAGTGAACTCTACATCGGTGGATATTTCTCGGATGCTGCAGGAGATCCCAATGCCGACAATCTTGTTGTTTTTAACGGCAGTAATTTCCACTCACTGAACAATACGGCTTTTGGCTTTGGCCCAGCTCTATATGGTCAAAAAACAGTTTCCGACCGACTTTATCTTACTGGCAGTTTCTTTGCTGTCGGCCCTGATGCTGCCTCGACGAATGCCTACTGGAATGGCAGCAGAATTTCGGAGATGTATCTCGATTTTGGCGGCTCATCATCACCAAAAAGTATTGATGCCACTGATGACAAAGTGGTCAGTGTCGGTTTTTATGATGGGACTGCACCAGCTCAAGTTAATCATCTGCTGGAATATGTCAACACAACGCTCATCGGCACCAACTTTTTCAGCAGCCTGACCGACCCCGATGGCAATATTCATCTTGTTGCCTGGCACGACCTCAACAATGACCGCTGCACATACCGCCGCTTTGACGCCCAAAGTAAAACCTGGCTCGCACCGGTGAAAAAATTCATCAAGTGCGAAACACCGAACATCTCCTACAACAGAGCAACGGGCGATATCCATATTTTAAGTGCCTGGGAAGACGGGCTTGTGCACAGCATTTTATCTTCACCCTACGACGAGGCTCACTGGAGCGCCGTCACAACACTTGATGCCTCTGATAATCGCTATGTCGCTTCCAGCGAATATGACCAAAATGGCCGCATAGTCTATATGACAAGCGGCAGTCACTCAGCTCCATTTCCGATAAACAACGGAGCACTTGATGTCACACTGACAATCAGTGGCAATATTTCGGACTCCGGCTCGCCGCTTTCCGGTGTTAGTATTGACGCCGGTCCACTTGGCAGTACGGCAACCGATGCTTCAGGAAATTACCAGCTATCCGGCATTGCCTACGGCACAAACTACACTCTCACGCCAACACTTGCCGGCTACAGTTTTAGTTCAGTGAGCGGCACTGCCAGTAGCGATACAACTGTCGACTTTCAAGCCACACTGCTGACTTATAACCTGGCTGGACAGCTTCTCTCGGGCACTACTCCACTTGCCGGAGTGAATATCTCTTCCCCTGAACTCGGAACGACAACAAGTGACAATAGCGGCCACTTCAGTTTCAGCAATGTACCGCACTTTACAAACTACACACTACATTTCAGCAAAGAGTTCTACGATTTCTCTCCGCCAACTATCAGCGGCACTATCACCGGTCCGGTAAATCTAAACGTCGCGGCGACAAAAAACAGTTTTGATGTCTCCGGTAGAGTCACCTTGGAGAACCTCACCGAAACACCCCTGGCCGGGGTGACAATCAGGGCCGGGAACAGAAGCACTGTGACAAATTCCGGCGGTCAATATACATTCAGCAATCTTTACCGGGGGCCCTATACCCTGACCGCCGAACTTGACGGCTATCTTTTTAATCCGGAAAACGGCACTGAAATTACAGTATCCAATCAAGCCCTCGGCAATAATGACTTCAGTGCAATTCCGGCGACCGCGAACCCGGCTTATGCGATGTGGAACGGTTTTCTGGGGATGATAAATATCCTGGAAATTCTTAATACAAGCACTACTCCACTTAATCTGTCATTGACCCTCTACAGCATCGGCGGGGAGAACAACACAATCAACCAGACCTGGACAATTCCGCCGCTTACACAACGCGATATCATCATCAACGACCTACCAGGCTTCTCCCCCAACACCTACGGCATGTTGAAGATTGTCACTTCGCACAACCGCTTTGATGGACGAGTCACCCTCTATTACCCGGAGCACTCGGGAAATTCTGCCGCAACTTATGGTTTTGCTTACAGCGACACCTTACGTCCAGCCAATCAGGGACCCAGCGCAACTACATTTAACACCTATCATCCTGGCACATATATTTTTGACCGGGACAACAATGTCTACAACTGGTTGACACTGGCAAACCTCGAAGAAAGCTCCAATGCCCATTTCACAGTCAGGCGCTATGACATGGACGGCAACCTGGTCATCGAACAACGGGTTACGGTTCCTCCTCTCGGTCGACGCGATATCGACGGCGGACACATCAATCCCGGCCCCGGCAATGTCGGAACAAACATCATTACCCCCGACAATAATAACCAAAAATATCTGGCGACACTTGTTCGTTATGCCGAAGGATCAAACTTCAACGATTTCGATTATGCAATTTCCCAACCGGCAACAAGGGGTAGTCGGGAGAATATCTATGCGCCAATATCTTCCAATACCGGCCTTGAGAACTATCTGGAAATTGCCAATGTGCTGAGCGAACCCGTCGGCGTTGCCCTCGCTTTTTTTGACGATGCCGGGCTGATTATCTCGGAAGAAACATTCTCGCTTCCAGCGCTTGGCCAGCGTCATTTTGCAGTGACAAACCTCAGCCAGATACCCACCAATGGTTATGTGAAAATTAGACCGAGCAAGACGAACGCAATTGTCGGGCAAAGTGTATTCTATAAACGAAACAACTCGCGCGGTTCAATCGAAACAGCCTGGGCATCAGCTGCCCGCGAGCCATTTGGCCGCTATCTGCATACTTCCTATAACCTTTATCTGAATATGCTCAACTTCGTGCAGATCAGCAACATCACGGCAAACGAGCTAACAACAGCAACGACCTTCAATATCCCGGCTGCCAGCGGCCCGGCGACTCCTCTCTCAAGCAGCGATATTTTACCTGCAGATGCATCTTACACATGGTATCCTGCCGCCAGTTCACTGGCCGACAGCGAGAATACCTATGGCATTGTACAGTTTGAAAGCAGCAAAGCAGGAGCGCTACTCGGTGAGATCGTCCGCTTACGAAGACAAGAAAATGGGGAATACGAGTTCGCCATTCCGACCCTGGCTCGTTAAACTCCCCCTTAAACTGCATTCAGCGGCAAATCTGCTACTTCTGCTCTCATCTTCTCTGTTCGGTTTCTCGTCATGTTTTGGCGGAAGCTCTATTGCGGTCATCTGCGGCTGGATATTTGCCATTGCGCTGGCAAACTTTTTTAGCCAGGTGAAAAAACCTGATCTCGTTCTGCTTTGGCTGACCGGACTGCTGTTGTATTACAGCTCTGGATACTGGATCGTTGAAGTTATCTCGCAATTCACAAACTGCAGCTTCGTAACGGCTTTATCACTCAGTTTTGTTTTATTTTCCCTGCTCGCCCTGCAATTTGTTTTTTGTGGCCTGCTCGTGCGGAAAATCGATCGCGGATGGATTGCGAGGTCCAACCTCGCTCTACCCATATCCTGGCTTTTACTGGAATTATTCTTCCCGCAATTCTTCCCCTGGCGCCTGGCTACAGGACAACTGGCCTGGCAATCTTTTGCCATAATTTCATCCATCGCCGGTCTGCCATTTTTGAGTTTCGTCATGCTCTGGGTGGCAACACGAATCGTTAATAGACAATTGAAACAACTGGCAACATCGCTCATTGTCTTCACCGGCATGTTGATACTTGGCGACCAGATGCGGCATGAGACTGAAAAAACAATCAATCAATCTCCGACTCTGATGATCGGCATGGTTCAGGGCAATATACCTCCGGAGCACAATGCGATTACAGCAAGCAATAGCGAAAGACTTGAGCGATACCAAGCGCTCAGCGCCAGCCTACTAAAAAGCCAACCCAGGATAGAACTCCTTCTCTGGCCCGAATCAAGCTCGGGCCATGATTACCCGGATAACGTTAAAAGCATTACTCGCGGCAGCATCGCCGATCCACTACCGGCTTTTGATGTCCCACTATTCTTTGGCGGTGAGACACTTTATCAAAGGTATGACGACAAGAGTTCAAACGATAGACAGTATACGCAATACTTCACCAGCCTGAGACTTCTTGAGCCCGATGGGCAGATATCACAGCGCTATGACAAAGAGATTCGTTTTCCGTTTGTCGAAACCATGCTGCCCGGCTGGCAATACATCAACCCGAGGCATTACCAAATATTGCGCGGCGATAATAAGGACGCCATTACGCTACCGCTTAAGGAGTCGAATCTCACAAATGGGTTACAGATAGTTCCTGCAATCTGCTACGAGGACCTATTTGACAGTATCTTCGTTTCTCAACTGACAAATCATAGCGTCGAAGGCATGCCGGCAGTCCTTGTCGTCGCTTCAAATGAAAGCTGGTTTCTTTCATCGGCGGCACTGAAAATTCATCATGGACTGGCCGCCTGGAGAGCAGTCGAGACGGGAAAATATCTGGTGCGGATAACAAATAACGGGTTGAGCAGCGTTATCTCACCACTAGGGGAAACCGTGTTTACTTTACCCGTTAATCAAGAGGCAAGTGGAAGCTACGCGGTTCCCCTTCTCCGCCAACGCACCCTGTTTTCCAAAATCTCCTTCACGACGATTCCATCGCTACTGGGCGCTCTGTTGATCAGCCTTTTTCCAATTGCAATTTCGAACAGACACGAAACAAGGGGATCTCTTTTGAAACGGAAGAGACGAAACCGTAAGGATCAAGCTTAAAAACATTATGATTTTGTCTGGTGCACCTTAATCTTGTATATCCGGATGTTCGTTTCCAGAACAAAAAGAGAATGCACCGTTACGCCTAACTGGATTGTCGGGGTTCTCGATATGACTCTTTGCACACCGCGCATCTGAAATTTGAAACCCTCTGGTGTAGGCCCAACATCATCGATACGCCCTGCATAATGCACCTTAGGCCTTAGCTTCTTCTCATTTTCATCTTCACCGATATATTCGAAGAATACAGTACATGGGTAGGTTAGCTCCCGACCATCAAACAACTTAACAACATAGGTTGCCATAAAAACCTCCAAAAAAGCATGAACCAGTGACAACTGGAACGAGCCGAAGGTCATCTACACATATTTTCTGGAACGCAGTGCCGGACAGTATAGATATCTTTAGTAATTTAGTCGAGGGCCCTGCTCGGCGATTCTTGTTTTAAAGTATCACCGGCTCATCGGGCAGCCCCGCATCTTTAGCCGGCGTTTCGCGAGGAAAATGTTTTTTAAGATAAGCACTTACAAGGTTTATCCCATTGAGCACGGCATTTTTACCTTCGCCAATTCGCAGCGAGTCTTCAATCGTCCGGCAGACATCGCGCCAGTATTTTTCCCCAACCAGGTTGCTGACGCCGCGATCGGCGACAATCTCAATCCGCCCCTCGACAAGCAGCAGGTAAATCAGCACGCCAGCGTTGTCTTCAGTGTCCCAGACACGAAGACGAGAAAACACTTCTATCGCCCGCTCGCGCGGAGACCGACACTCAAGCAGGGCCCGCATCGGCAGCCCTGCTTCAATCGCAACGACAATTTCTCCTCGATGCTGCAATTCTGAATCGTGGATTGTCTCTTCGATTAAACGCAATGTCTCAGCACTGAAATGTTTATATGTCAAACGCCGACCGGCAAACATATGTTTTGCAATCTGCATAATATTCATAACTGCTACCTCCATCGTCCTGATGCACCACCACCGCCAAAGCTGCCACCACCACCTCGCCAACCGTTACTGCGATGGGCAGAAGGCTCTTCATGGCCACCAAGTACATCGAGAAGCGCAAGAAAAAAAGTCGCACCTCCAGCGAGAAATGCTATATATGCCTGAGCAACAAATGTGCTCACAAAAAATGCAAGTAACGCGGCGAAGATCGCTCCAAGAGTGTTGCCCAATACAACCTCCCCCACGCGGTCAATAACAAAACCACAAATAAAAATTATCCCCAAAAGTTTCAAAATCGCAAAAACCCCCAGCTCATTCTGCTGCGGACGTATTTTGATCGCCTCAAAATGAGATGGAGAAATCACATTGCGCAACAAATTAAGACCAGTCAACACAGCCGGTGCAATCTGACCTGCTTTGAGCTTCGGCAACACACCTGCATTTGTGACAAAATCCTTCACATCGCGACCAAATTGCGGCGCGTAGTTCTTACCGACCGAGAGATACGCTGCAAAGGGCTTACTGGCTTTGACAATCAACAGAATGTTGCGGTTTCCTCTGCCCCTGGAGGCGCGAGCATAAAATCGATCGACGCCAGCTTCATCAGCGGAGTAACGCGTGAGATAAACGTACATGCTATTCTCAAGGCCAGAACTCAATTCGCGCAGCTCCTCTTCTATCTGCCGCACTTCAGCTGGTCTGAGTAATCCCGCCTCATCAAGCAGTTTGTATTCAGAACGCGAAGTTTCTGCGCTCGCTGCATTACCACAGAGAAACAGCCCACAAACAGATAGCAAAATCAGAAGTTGCCTAAACGAGATGTGCATTCTTCACCTAATATAGTAGTTATCGTGTCGGATTGAGTGTCGACCCGGACCACTTAAACTCTCTCAATTTTCACCTTCTCATCCTTAAGATGAAGTCGGGAGAGTTTACCATTGAGAATGGTTTCCAGAATAACCGGCCTCCCCCAAAGAGTTTGAGTATGTATCAATGTCTTTTCAGCATGTTCAATCAACAAATCGCGTCCATCATGTTCATGCTTGAGCACCAGCTCGCGCTTGCCTCCACAGTCGGCATCAACAATATGAATGATCGGAATTGAACCCATGCCCACGTTTTTTACCAGTGTATCGCGAACGTTTTTCCAACTCTCCTCATCGGAGATCTTTGTAATCACACGGTCACTGCCGCGTTTTTCATGCTGGAACATATCAAGCTCCTGCATGATCTCCTGTGTCAGAAAACGTCGAAGAAAGGACGAGTCACGATCGGCTTCGCGAACAGCAAAGATCTTCTTGCGCCCTGGCGTGTCGTTCTCATGCATGGAAAACGGTTCGTTAGCTGTCAGTCCACCGTCTTCATTCCAGCGCCTTTCGATATCCCGCCACAGTATAAAGCCAAGATGATAGGGGTTCAAACCTCCAGGAGTCGGTCGGAGCACCTGATTATGACGCACAAGAAACTCAAGATGCATTTCGTGCGGCAACTCCAATTCGTTAAGTATCTTGTAATGCCAATAACTAGCCCAGCCCTCATTCATGATTTTGGTGTCGATCTGCGGAATAAAATATCTGGCTTCAGTATCAACTATCTGCAGTAAATCCCTTTCCCAATCCACCAACGACGGGCTATAGCGAGCAATGAATTCAAGAATATTTTGCGTCGGCTCCAGGGGAAAGCCACTCAGATCCGGCATCTCGGTAACGACCGCCGGATTGATATTCTGGAACTCGTCATCAACAGACCGCAACGCATCAAGCTTGCTTGTCACCTGCTCCGAGACGCTTCGTTGCTTTGTTGCCAAATTGCGACTGCGTTGCAGACTGAGAGAGTGCGCCGCATCAAGTATTCTCTCCACGGCTTCATGACCAATTG
Organism: bacterium; assembly: GCA_028689495.1. Taxonomy (GTDB): domain Bacteria; phylum Bdellovibrionota_C; class UBA2361; order SZUA-149; family JAQTWB01; genus JAQTWB01. The sequence continues at coordinate 25,320 of JAQTWB010000030.1, forward strand.
AAGGATCCTCCATATAGCCACGCACACGGTTCGCATGATTCTTGAACATCTCCAAAGTATATTGGGCATCAATTGAAGAAGTAAAAGTAAAGTTGCTGGCAAAAAAATCGTTGTGCCCGTAAACATGGGCAATAGTCAACACTTGCAGCAACTCTGTATTGTCACGCATCAAGTAAGCAAGGCAGGGATTTGAGTTGATGACCATCTCATAGGGTAGGCCACCTACCCCATAATCATACATCGTCTTCTCACGTTCGTAGCTTTTGCCATATGACCAGTGAGGATACCGAGACGGCATTCCCGAATATGCCATGTAACCAAGCATTTCAAAATGGTCGCAAATCTCAAATTCCTGCGGATAAACATGAAGACCGTATTCCACGACCTTCTTCATAATCAAGTCGTCCCACTCCTGCAGCTTTTCGAGATTCATGGCGCAACTCAGTTGTTGTCGTTAATAATATCGCGCACAGCATTATCGCGAAGCATGAATGAACGAAATGCCGGCCAGAGATCTTCCTTCTTCGCAATCGTCAATGTCTGAAAATTATCTCTGGTGATCTTTTTAAACACCTCAAGCATACTTCCACTGTAATAAGCACTCCCTGTCGGTTTTATTTCACCATACCCAAAAAGGTTGCATACCTGACAAAGCTCCTCACAGGCTGTCACCGCCTTTTCATTGTCGCTGTAGAAGTTATCTCCATCAGAACAATGAAATGCATAGATATTCCAAAGACTCGGATGATATCTTTCCTGAATTATCTCCAGCGCCTTGTTGTAGCCAGAGGATATGTAAGTCCCACCGGACTCAACCTTATGAAAAAAATCTTTTTCGGTAACTTCGCTCGCCTCAGTGTGATGAGCAATAAAGACAAGCTCTACCTGCTGATACTTCATCCGAACAAACTGATAAAGAAGAAAATAGAAACTACGCGCGAGATACTTTTTTACCGTACCCATCGATCCCGATGTATCCATAATGCAAATGACTACGGCATTGGACTCGAGACGCGTCGCATTGCTGATGCGATGGTAACGCATGTCGTCTTTATGAAAAGGGAAACGCTCTTCTTCTGATGATTCCTGATTTTTCACCTGACTCGGTGACGCCGCCTCGGCTTTACTTACAGCAATCTTTCTTTTGATACGATTGCGTACCGTGCCACGTTTATCCAAATGCGCCCGGATACCTTCTTTTTTATACCCAAGCCTTCTCTGTGCCTGTTTTGTCTCAACTTCCTTCAATGCCTTGCGCTGCAGGTCAGGAAGTTCCAGGTCTTCAAACATAATCCCGATAAGCTCTTCCACCGACATATCCGTCTCAAAGGCATCAACACCTGACTGGTTACCGGCCTCACCCGACGCATCAGGATCTCCCGGATCGCCTTTTTGCACCACATCGCCGGGCTGTGATGAACCTTTCCCTTGACCGACTCCTGGTGTGTTATCGCCATAGACAAAACGATACTCTTTAATTGAACGTATCGGGACTTTGATAATTTTGTCTTTGCTTTGTCCGACAATACTTTCTTCGGAAAGGATATCGGCGATATTATCGCGGATTGAGCGACGTATCTTGTCACGGTGGCGCTGACGGTCCCTGGCGCTGCGATCAGAGCGCTGACTGCTTGGCGTATGAGGGCGAAAAATTGTGCTCATAACCCCGCTTGATTAAAGTCATCCTTTAACAGGTGACCGAGTCGATACCATACGACACGATCACCTCCCTTCAACTAACTCTGCCTAGTCTTTCCAGAGATGGTTAGCCGCATACTTGAGAATCACATCGACACAACTCGCCGGATAACCATTGTTTATCAGCTGATCGACCATCGTGTTGTATTTTTTTCGCTGGTCTTCATCTCTTGTTCTGGCTTTCGTAATAATCCGGGAGACATCACGCACACTGGCCATCAGCTTCTTTTCCAGTGCATCCTTCAGCGGTTCATAACTCTCGTAACTAATCACCTCACCACGACGATTTATTGACCATAGAAAAGCAATAACTTCCTGACGAAAACCGTCAGCAGCAGTGCCGACAATACCTATCTGCTCTTCTATCGACTTGAGAAACGCCTCATCCGGAGTGAGCTCTTCCTTGGTATTGCGGTCCTTGACCTTGGATTTTGTCACATAAGCTTCAGCATGGTCCAGGTAGTTCTGAAAAAGTGAATCGGCCTGCTCTTTATAGGAGTAGATAAATGCCTTGGTGATTTCTTTCTCCAGAATCTCCAGGTAGTCCTTATGAATTACATCGCGCAACAATTCCAGGTAATGCCGTTTTGTGTCGTCGGGGAAATCTGATGATTTAACCAGATTCACCAGGGCTTCACGGACATTAAGCGGATGAATCGCGTTATCCTCGATATTGTCCGAGAGAGCGTTATCAAGCGCTTTCATAATAAAACGCGTGGAGATCCCATCCATTCCCTCGCGTTTTACTTCTTCGCGTAACTCAGTCACGTCGATCTTTTTTGTCTTGCCCTTCTCAACAATCTCTTCGCCATTGTACAGCTTTAACTTGGTCATCAAGTCACATTTCGCTGTCGGTTCAAGGCGAGTGAGAATCGCAAACTTTGAAGCCAGTTCAATCGTATGCGGGGCAATATCGGCCTTGAAGTTCGAATGACTGATGATCTTGTTATAAATCTTCACCTCTTCGGAAAGACGAAGGTTGTAGGGCACTTTCACCACGACAATCCGGTCGAGTATCGCTTCGTTTGTATGGTCCGCTTTAAATTTCTGCCATTCCGCTTCATTCGAATGCGCGACAATACAGGTATCGACATAAATCATCCCGTGTCGCCCTGGCGCTGGAATCGCCTTTTCCTGCGTCGCGGTGATCATCGCATGAAGGTATTCAGTCTCGTTTTTAAATACTTCGATAAACTCAACCATCCCACGGTTACCAACATTCAAGGCGCCTGTCAGGTCCAGTACTCGCGGATCACCTTCTGAATACTTGTCCAGCTTGCTGATATCTTCGCTACCTATAAGAACGCTGGTGTCCTGGTTATTCGGATCGACAGGTGGCACAACCCCAATCCCGACGCGAGCCCGGCGACTAAACTCCCGAGTTTTTACCGGATAATCTTCCCACTTGCCCTTGTATTCTGTTTTGAGTTTGTAACGACACACCGGGCAAAGATCACCCTCAATCTTCACGCCGAGCATTTTCTCAAACTCCGGCCGAAGGTGACGTGGGATCAAATGAAGAGGCTCCTCATACATCGGGCAACCATCGATCGCATAAAATGGCGGCAGATGGGAAAGACCTGTCTTGAGTTTTTCCACAAGCGAACTTTTACCCGAGCCAACCGGACCAACAAGGTAAAGCACCTGACGACTTTCCTCCCCGCGCATTGATGCGGCATGAAAATAACGAACCACTGCGGACAGCGTCATATCGAGTCCGTAAAATTCATCAGCAAAAAATTCGAACGTTCGCAGTTTCTGGTTTTTATAAAGGCGGGCGAGCTTGGCGTCTTCCTCGACGTTAATTTCTTTTATCCCCGCATCACGAAACATTTTGTAGATCCGTTCATGCGCAAGCATTGTAACTTCAGGAGTCTTTTTAACAATCTCCAGATACTCGATCAGTGGGCCACTCCAGCTGTTTCTCGTACGTGTTTCCCGATCTTTCTCAATCAGAGTGCGGAAACTGGCTATATTGGTATCTTCCGCTTTGCCTTTTACTTTGTCTGCCATTGTGCCCTCATATCTTGAAGAAATTCGCTTTTACCCGGCTGGAGAATTTTCTCCCTATCTCTTTTGATGGACTGGATTCAGTATCGGTTCTGTGAAATACAGTGTCTACGATGATTTGACTCAAGAAAATTGACTCAAGACGATTGACTTAAATAGATTACAGCAACACTTTGCTCAGATTCAAACCAATGCCAACAGCTTCATTCAGCAATATCCCCGCCCCCAGCGAATATTTTCGACTTATGTTTGTTGGAGACATTGTTGCTCGACCAGGCCGGCGCGTCATAGCTGATTGGCTGCCCAAAGCCCGGCACTACTATAACCCGGAAGTAGTGATCGCTAACGGAGAGAATGCCGCCGGCGGCTTCGGTCTGGACGTACGCACCGCTGAAGAAATCTTTCGCTCCAGTGTCGATGTCATTACCCTGGGTAACCATGTCTGGGACAGAAAGGAGATTTTCTCACTACTGGAACGCGAAAAAGCCCGACTTGTCCGGCCAGCCAATTACCCGCCTGACAACCCTGGTACTGGCATGACAATCTGGACCGGACACAGTGGCTTTCGTCTCGGCGTGATGAATCTCATTGGTCGGGTGTTTATTCCCGGAGCGCTTGACTGCCCATTCCTCGCAGCCGATAGGCTCATCGAAGAACACTCCCCCCATTATGACGCTCTGTTCGTTGATATGCACGCCGAAGCAACCAGTGAAAAAAAAGCATTGGCCTGGCACCTAGCCGGTAGGGCCGCTGCCGTCATCGGAACTCATACCCACACCCAGACAGCAGATGAAGTGATCATCGAAGGCAAAACTGCTTACCTTTCCGATGTCGGCATGACTGGCCCCCATGAGGGAATCATTGGTTTCGCACAAGAGGAAGTAGTAGAACGTTTTATCACAGGGCGAAACTCTCGCCTTGAACCGGCCAAGGGCCGCACTCAAATCAATGCCGTTGTTGTAGATATCTGCCGCGAAAGCGGTGAAGCCCGAGGAATATATCGAATTAATGAGGTAACCAAATAATGCCATACACTTTGTACCATGTACTGCATCTCTTCTCTCTCTTTGTTCTTGTTTCACTGACCGTTGTTGCAATCACCTGCCCAAAACCTGAATTCAGACGCAAAATACTCGCCTTCAGCGGTATGGCCAGCCTCGTCGCTCTTGTTACCGGCTTTGGCCTCGCTGCGAAAATTCACGTCTCCCCGGCAGTCTCCTGGGTGATTGTGAAAGTTCTCTGCTGGCTCGGCTTGTCGATGATCGCCGGCCTTGCTTTTCGCAAGCCTGAAAAAAACAAATTATGGTATCTGATCGCATCGGCTCTGGTTCTTGGTGCGCTGGTGACCGTCAGCACACGATTTGGCGGATAAAATGTGGAAGAGCCTTTTCAGGCTCTTGTCAACGCCCTTCCCGGCTCTTGTCAACGCTCAGTCACGCGCCATTCTGGCGCGTCGACATTGCTCTGATGGAAATTCAGTCACGCGCCAGAATGGCGCGTCGACTCTAGACACTACAACGATGATGGCACCAATGACGGTCTGATACTGCGAAGTGCATCATTCCGCGACGACAAATGGCTGAACCCCTGACGTCGGCTGAGTGCACCGCTGATATACTGCAGTAACGCCATATATTTTGGCACGCGATCGCTCCAGTCATTCTCGGCGTGTGCCGCTTTTTCAATCAGTTTGGCATGACGCGAGTTGTCTCCCACTACCTGTACACCCCGCACCAAAGCATCCAGTAGGGCATCCGCCGAATAATCACTAAAGAGAAACGCATTACCGGTCATGGTAGAACTACTGTAATCAACCAGAGTTGCGGCAATACCACCAACATTCCTCGCAACAACAAGAGTTCCAGCCGCAAGTGCCTCGAGCTGAGTGATGCCACCCGGTTCGTAACGGGAAGGCATCAAAAACAAATCTGCGGCTTTGGTTATTTCCAAAGCTTCACGATGCTTGATAAAGTCATAATGCGCGGCAACACGTCCCGGGTACAA
>JAQTWB010000121.1 GCA_028689495.1 bacterium
GTGATATCGTCTGTGCTGATTATGGGCCTCGCTACTCAATCTGTGCAACTACGCCACTTCTGGATCCACAACGTTTTTATTTTGAATTTTCGCGCCGGCTTGCCGGTGAGCTTGGTATTCCTCGTTCGGCGTCTTCTTACCTGAATACTGCGGGAGTGTCTGATGCTGGCGCTTTGCGCAAGTGGTATTCACTGGTTCAGGAGCGGATGTATTTATGTATGTCCGGACCGCAGGTCGTCATTGATCTGGCGCTGCCGCTGCTCGAGATGCAAGCAGTTGAGTATCAGGTGCTGCCGGATAACTCTCATGTTCCTGAGTCTGATGTTTGGGGTCTGCGCTTTGCTGATTTCTGGTGCGTTGCTCGCAGCATTGATGTGCGTATAGCGGCTGAGACTGTGGATAGCCCATAATAAAGTTCGGATTGGGGTTCTACGCACCTTTTCTGGTCATCCTTGGCAAATAACCTCAACTTAGCCCGGCAACGCCACAGAAACCCCGCCAGACTTCGAAAGCAGCAATCCTGGGCAGCAGAGCTCCAGCTCTGCTGCAGATAACTATCGCTATACCATGTCATCAATCCGCACTGTTCTACCGTTCACCGGAGTTTTTTGACACGGTATAATTTCCCCCTTTCGCAATTCTTCGTAACATACTAAGCAATGAATTACCGGGTTTGAGCTGTCAGATTATCGCAGTTCACCCGAGGCGCATATGAGATTTGAACCAATCTGGACGGGGGAAAACGTGTTGTTTAATTTTACACATGTTGAAACAGAGCAGGTCCCGGGACCTGCTTATGATCCTGAGGCCTGCTGTGCCGAGGCCCGCTCTATTGAACAGCTGATTTACAACTGGGTAACTGGCGACAAGAGTCTGGTTTTTTCATCAACCTTTTCTTTTCCTGATTTGTTTGAGGGTGAAAAGACGCTTGGTATTTCATTTTTTGAGAACAAGCAGATCGTTGGTTATGCCTCGACTGCAATTAAGGAACTCGAGAGATATTACGGCAGCATTCCGCGACTGCGGGAGAATGTGAACAGATTTGCCGATGGAGATGATTATTCTCCGGACCTGGAGTGGTTTGAGCAACGAAATGAGCGCTTGAACCTACACGATAATGGTGATGACGATCATTTGCATTCACCAGCAGAGTCGATTGTTGAGCTTGTGCTCAGTTACGGTTTATCGAGCTCCGGATTCGCGCAACTCGTCGCTTGTAAATCGCCTGCGACTGATACTTCTGAAGATCTTTTGGCAGACAATCCGTCTACGGCAGCTGAGATGTTGATTCAGGCTGAGTTGGTATTTCTCGGTGGTCCTGATGGTAAAGGATGGGAGGAATCAGTAATTCTCTCGCGAGCGGATCTTCTTGGTTTTTGTCGAATTCTTGCTCGTTGTGTTTCTGGTTACCACAACTGCTGATTTTTGTTTTCGTTGTTTGTTTTTTAGTTGTTGTTGCCCGATATTGTTTTCAATTGCCCTGATACCTGAATTAAGGAAGGCATCTTCGCTTATGCGGTTTACCGGAGCGTGTGACAGGTCATAGGGCCGGCACGAAGGTGACGCTGGGCGGTTCGTAAATTCCTCAACCCCACGTTCGTCGAGACAGATCCAGAAGGAAAAGAGGAAGGTCGGCAATAGTATTAGTTTGAATCTTGTTGCAGGTAACATGGCCTTTGGTCGTATTGATAATGATTGTAATTCTTCCGGTCTACTTATCGCATCAGGTAATACTGGGGTTTCAGGAAATATTGGGGTTTCAGGAAAATGAGACCGAAGCTCCAGCGACGATCCGACAAAGCCACCGAGTATATATCCCTGTCGGGTCACTGGCGGCTGCATAATCTTCACTTTGTCAAAGAACAGCTTCAACTGCTTGGTGCTCCGGGAATGGGGCGGGTCGTGTTTGATTTTCATGGGGTATTATCAATCGATACCTCGATGGCAGCACTGTTGCTCGACTCATTTTCTGCGAGCTTCAGGGCCGGGTCGGTGGTTTTTGCAAATATTCGCCCCGAACATGAAAAAATCATTGCATTGGTGACAGGTCACTACAAGGGACTGGGTTCGGAATTGCGGCGCCGACATCAGGGACTGCTGGTTCGCCTTGGTCGCGGAGCCTGTAATGCCTGGAATGAAATGATTCAGTTGCTTTCATTTATCGGAGAAATTTTTCTCAGCTCCTGGAAGGTGATAAAGAATCCCCGTTTACTTCGCTGGAATGAATTATTTGTTCAACTTGAAGTAGTGCTGCTTGATGCAGTGTTTATTGTATTTCTCGTAACCTTTCTCATTGGAGTTGTCGTTGCCTACCTGTCGGCAGTGCAGATTGAGAAATATGGTGGGCATATCTTTATCGTTGATGCTTTGTCTCTGACTATGTGTCGAGAGCTTTCGCCGATTCTGGTCGCGATTGTACTGGCTGGTCGTTCCGGTTCCGCTTTTGCGGCTCAGATAGGCACAATGAAGCTCAACGAGGAGACTGATGCATTGCGTGTTCTTGGCCTTGATGCCAATCATGTTCTTGTCATTCCTCGGCTTCTGGCGTTGGCGCTGGCGATGCCGCTTCTTGTTTTTCTTGGCGATGCCGCGGGAATCCTCGGCGGGATGGTTATTGCCGAGCACAGGCTTGGAATTACCGGGATTACTTTTATGCAGCGGCTGGAATCGGTGCTGCACTTGCGGGCAGTGTTTTTCGGCATGGCCAAAGCGCCGGTGTTCGCCATATTTATTGCGTTGATTGGCTGTCGGATGGGACTGACGGTTGAGGACAATGCACGTAGTGTGGGTCTACATACGACATCCACCGTTGTGCAAAGCATTGTCTCGGTGATTTTGCTCAACGCGGCATTTGCCATCCTCGCTTCAGAGTTGGGGATATGACAGATAGTTTTGTTTCAGCGCCACGTGAATCTGCCTTTGATTATGCGATTGAGGTGATGAATATAGTCACCCGATTTGGCGATCAGACCGTTCATGATGGCGTCAGTTTCAAGGTCAAACCCGGTCGGGTGGTCTCGCTTATTGGTGGAAGCGGAACAGGCAAGTCGACTTTATTAAAAGAGATTCTTAATCTGCAATTACCTCAGGCCGGCAGTATCAGACTACTTGGCGTTAATGTCCTTGAGGCCGAAGAAGACCAGCTGCAATTGTTGCGCAGGCGTTATGGGGTGCTTTTTCAGGGCGGAGCACTATTCTCCGGTTTGACTGTCGGTGAAAACATCGCTGCCCCAATTCGCGAGAGCATGGATATTGAAGAAGCTCTCCTTTGCAAACTGGTAGAGCTTCGCCTTTCTCTGACGGGCCTTTCGGCTGATACCGCTGTGAAAATGCCGAGTGAGCTTTCTGGTGGTATGGTCAAACGCGTTGCCCTGGCCAGGGCGATGGCTCTTGAGCCGGAAGTGTTGTTCCTCGATGAGCCCACTTCTGGTCTGGACCCGGTCAACGCTAGAGCATTTGATTCACTGATTCGCACACTAGCCGATGCTTTGGGCTTGACGGTATTGATGGTGACACATGACTTGGCAAGTATTAAAGGTATCAGTGACCAGATAGTTGTATTGGCTGACGGCAAGGTAATTGCTGACGGCACATATCAGGAGGTTGTCAAGACTGAGCACACCTGGATAGCGGAATATTTTTCACAGGCGGAATAGGGCAATATGGAATCACAGGCAAAATACGCTCTGGTCGGAGCAACGGTTATTATTTTTTCCGTGTTCCTGATTATCGCTGTGCTCTGGTTGTCGAATGCCGGGGACGAAAAAGATATGCGGAAGTTTGGCATTTATTTTCAGAATCAGTCTCTTTCTGGCCTACAGATCGACAGTGTGGTGACTGTAAAAGGCATCAAAGTCGGCAGTGTCAGCAGCTTTGAGATTTCCGAGCAGAACATTGAGCAGGTAAAAGTCATTATTGAATTGCAGAAAGAAGCGCCGGTCAGGGAGGATACTCGTGCCGTGATTAAACGAAACCTGCTGACTGGTCTGGCCTGGGTTGAATTAATTGGTTCAACGCAGGCAAGCCCGGAGTTGACACAAGTTCACCCGGGGGAAGATGAGCCAATAATCCCTGAAGGTGAAACCGAGCTTGAGCAGTTGGCCCAGAGTGTGCCGCATCTGCTGGAAAATTTTGACATGCTTGTTGAGCGAATGCGCACATTTTTTTCCGAAGATAACAAAACTCACCTGTCGCAGATCCTCGCCAATCTTTCCAGCTTCACCACATCGCTCAATGATAACAGCGAAACTCTTGCCAAATCTCTCGAGAGATTCTCCGTCCTTGCTGATAAACTCGCAGACTTCAGCGAAGAGCTGGAAGGAATTACCGCATCGCTTGACAAAAATCTCAATGACGTCAGCGGCGAGTTGAAGGTCACGGTCAAGGAAATCGGTAGCGCCGCGAAAACTGTTGAAACAGAGACCAAGGAATTAGGGAAGTCGGTGCGCAGTAATATCGAGGTCATTACTCTCGAGACGAGCAATATTTCGTCATCTTTGGCGGATCTTACTCAATCCGTCTCGCGCACGATGGAGAGTTTCGAGAACCCTGGAGATTTGTTGTCAAAACCCTCACCGGAGGCCCTGGGGCCAGGGGAACATCTGGAGAGGTAGTTTAAGTGGGTACGCCATCGTGCCGCGTAAAAAGCCAGACGAACAAAAGTCTTAACTGAGGTGAGATGATGAACAAAAACTATGGCCGTTTTGACGTTCTTCGATGCCGTGCCCTGGCGACACAATGCCTGTTGTTGCTTTGCCTTACTTCCTGCACGCTTTCGCTTGGCGGCACAGCTGGACTTGAAAAATACTACACACTCTATCAGACCGAGCCTCTGGCCAAATCTGAAAAACATATCGACAAATCAATTCTTGTTCGCGACATGCAGGCCGATGGTTTCCTCCGCAGTCGTAAAATTCTTTACTCCTCTACGCCTGGCGTCATTTCATTTTATCGCCTGGCCAGCTGGACGGATACTCCGCCGCGAATGATGACGAGTATATTGAAATCAATGCTCAATCAGCGCGGCTATTTCAAATACGCAGTAGGTCAGAATAGCGGAGCCCGGGCTGATTATCAGCTTTCGACCACTTTGCTGGAGATGCGGCAGGATACCTCGACGGTGCCAGGGAAGGTAGTGGTGAAGGTGAGAGCGGAGCTGGTGGATATGCAGACGAGGGAGGTGATCTATACTGAGATAATGGAAAGAGAGGAAGATATTCTAGATCACGATATTCAATCGGCGGCGATAAGTTTAAATCGGGCGGTCGTAGAAACATTGGAGTCAGTTTCCATTGAGGCTGAAACTCTGCGAACACGGACTAATGGTGATTCAAGAAAATAACTGACTCTACTCAGATAGGATGTTCATATATGATTTCTGTTTGAGCGGGGATGATAAAGCATAAGAAAACTGCGATTGATGACAGCCGAATAATGCTTTGTGAGATTGCTGGCATAGGAGTTCAATGAAGTGGTTTAGCGCACAAGGGTTTAGATATGAAAGGCAGATTGTAGTTTTGCTTTTTGCTTGGTTTATCCTGAGAGCATTCCATTTTGTTTTCATTACGCCACCAGGCCTAGGTCCGGATGAAATGTTTCATTTATTGGTGGTTGATTTGTATAGGAATGCAGAGCGAATATTTCCCTACTCAAATTCCTATACGAGCTGGGCTTTCCCCCACATAGATTATCTTCGGTTTGGGCCGATGACTAGAGCGCCTTACCTGTATCACTTGATTTTAGGAAAGTTAATTGTTGGTTTATCTGAATCAACATTTGATTTTTCAGTAATTAAAATTTTACGTTTTGTTAACGTCGTAATGGCGCTGGTCAACGTATGGGTGTTTCGCGGTGTATCGGCTAAAATGTTAAATGACTCACGCGCTCGGGTCTTGGCATTCGCGATTTACACAAATCTGATGATGTTCACGTTTCTGTCATCGGTTGTGAGTTATGACAATTTAACAAACCTTATTGCGATTACAACTCTCTACTTCTTGGTCGGGATCTTTGAAGAGGTGACAGTAAGACGGATACTGTTAATTTTAATTACGATTTTATTGGGGACGTTGGTAAAGACATCGTTTCTTCCGTTTTGTTTGGCTGTTTTCATAGTCATGGTTTTGGCACTCTATCGTAGTAAAGGAGGGAATTGTCGTTTGACGGTCTCTCTTACATCTGTAGATCGAATTCTCGTGGTGATAGTGTCCTGCCTTGTTGTTCTCAATGTTGAGTTTTATTTAAGTAATATTATCTTTTATGGAAGTATATCGCCTTCCTGTAGCGTTATATATAACGGAGACGATTGTTTAGGTCATTATGCCTATGAAAAGCGTCGAGCAGCGTACCATGGCGAGGCCATTGCTTTTGCCCGGGATGGGTTAGGTAGCTACGCCGTAAAATGGGTTGAATACAATATTAAAACCATTTTCGGCATTAAAGGAGTTGTTTATTTGCTTCCTGACTCTACGGTGTTTTTTCTATTGTGGTTGTGCGCGTCATTTTCACTGGCATTAAAATATCGAAAATTAAACTTTGGGAAGCAGAGCATTCTGGGCATAGCAGTTGTATACAGCTTGTTCTTATTATTGAATGTTAACTATCCATACTATCTAGAGACAGGGAGAATCGATTTTGCGATCAATGGGCGCTATCTTTTTGTCGTGCACGGTATTTTTGTGTGTTTAATGTCTGGTGCTATGGTTGAAGTCTGCCCGAATCGGTTTAAGGAGGCGTTTGTGCTGACTCTGGTAGCTCTTTTTCTCAAAAATGAGTTTCGACTTCATGGGAAGGGGGATGGGGCGGAGTTTTTTTCGCCACCGGAACAGGGATTTTATCGAAGTCTGGA
>JAQTWB010000122.1 GCA_028689495.1 bacterium
AAGATGTCTTGTTTAGTTCGTAGGCGACAAAAGTGCGTTGCAAATCGGGGTCCCCTTCAGTAGATGTATCGTTTGTGGGGAGGTGAGTTTCCGACACGACAGATCTTGAGAGGTCAATGAGAAACATACCTCGCCGAGGTGTCAGGGTAGCAAAGGTGTTTGCTGTCAGTTGTGCTGTTTTTTGCTCTATCTCCCCGGCACTGGTCAATAAAAAACGCAGTGGGGATGAGTCCGGAGTTTTAAGTTTTACGTTAAAAGCGTTGATGGAGTAATCCGTCGGCTCAATGTCTTCGAAGCAACTCCCTTGCCAAATTCCCAACGGACAGGGGCAGGCGTTATCTTTTTCGGGATAATCATTGCAGCCGCTTGACGGTTCGTCTGACCACCAGCGCCCCGGAGCAATAATTCCAGCTTCGCCATTATGGTCGCCGGTAGAAGTGTATCCTGTCGGCAATGACAGCGTACCCACTTTTACAACCTGATTGGCAGCAAGTGACATGTATCGCGCGTATCCACCTACTTTTTCTGCATTCTCCAGGGCATTTTGCAGACGGATATTGTGTTTTGTGGCCGGAGAGCTGGTTTCATCGACAGTTGCCGAATAGTAGCCATCAATAGCCGCGAGAGCGATGAATTCAGCGTTGTGACGATGTTCGGAGTCACTGGCAAACAATCTTACTCCGTCTATCGCCAGTGAGGCGAAAGCAATTATTACTGTCATGAGAATTGCAACTAACGCCAGTACCGCACCGCGATCATTCGTGGTAATCAGAGATTCAATATCAGTTTTTTTCATATTGGTACCTTATCCACTGTAGTAGCAGTAACAGTTGCCATCAGAATATTTCCTGTAGTCTCCACCCGTGTTGAAACAGGTCTGAGCTCGGTTATTACACTGAGCTGTGGTGGGAATAGTTGTTGTAGTTGATGTTGAGGTTGAGGTTGTCTCTGATGTTGTGGTCGATGTTGTCTCCGATGTTGTAGTAGACGTTGGCTCTGATGGTATCGCAGGGCTTGGCGGTAGTGGCAGTATAGTTGTCGGAGGGGCGGTTACAGCTGCCGCCACGGTGGTGACCGATAATATATCCCTTGTGGCTCCTTTTGATTGTAGCTCGCGAAAACCAATGGCACGACCGCGCAAGGCGATAGAGTTAAAGACAGGGAAAAATGCACCAAGGTAGGTGTTCAGGGTTGCTCTGATCTCGATAATCAGGGGTTCCGTCTTTAGCGTGTCGTGCCATGTTGAAGTGCCCGGGAGGGGGTTGTAACACCCCGATGCGGCTTCATTACAATGAGTCGGATGGTTGAACCAGACTTCCGTGCTGTGTGGCATTGAGTATTTAACACTGCCGCCAGGGCGCAATATCGCCACGGCGCTGTCGATTTCCATCAACCCCCGGGAGTTTGTTTCATATATTTTTACCGGCCGCAGAGTTGCAAATGAATCCTCGCTGTCACCGATTAAGACCCCTCCCATCAGCGACAGGGCTGAATTTTCAATTCTTTGAACGGAGTTTAGGTACTCCGTAAGTTTAATCTGGTCATCAGTATCTGAAGGATCGAGCAGGCGTGTGTCTTCTGCGAACGCACTGATTTTTTGTGCCATCGCCAGAGCATTATCTGCCGCCTTGTTTAGAGCGCTTTGCAGGTAAAAGATTCGTCCAAGGTCGATTATTGCCAGAAGCGTGATGATTAACAGTCCGGCGATAAGGCTGAATTCAACTATTACGGCACCGTTTTGTTTATTACTGGCCTGTTTAATTTTGTAGCTGTTTTTTAGACTCAGGGCAGTCATACTAAACTCCTTGACAGTTGTTATCTGGTGAACCTGGCGGACAGCCGACAGCCATTACTGTCCCGGAACTGACATACAAGTAAGGCGACCTGACAGAACGTGCGATGGTTAAATTGTCAAAAAGTGGAAATATAGCCTCATATTGTGCGGTGATTCTAAAAACGACGGAATTCGCCAGCGGTGACCCATTGTCACCAACAAGTTCTGACGAAAGAAATGTTTGATTGGCGACGAGCGGTAAACCATGCCATTCGAGAAATTGCCGAGCTCTTGTTTGGACAATAAGTTGATTGAGACAGGAATTGGTTGTTGCGGCGCTTGTCGGGTTACAGTGGCGCTCGTCAATTGCTCGTACTATATGGTTAAATGTTCCGACCTCCAGCCCTTCAATTGCGGCGGCTGTGCGCACGGACTCCCGGCATATTTGGGAAACAATAAAATAAGCGTTTACTGCTCTCGTCAGGTCGACGATTCCGACAATGAACATCAACAGTAGAGGCAAGGCCAATGTAAATTCGGTCATGATAGAGCCAGTCTCCTGATAGACGAATGATCTCAAACCGCTTGAACTCATGCCCCTCAATGTTTTGCGAGACTTTAGCAAATTAAACTCGATATTCTGATGGTTTAACTTTTATCGTTTTTTCAGCTGAATTGTTATTCGGTATTGACCCGAAATTATCAGCGGCAAATTGAATACTCCCTGAATTGCTTGTCGAAATTTAGTCGACGATTCTTTAGGTTTTTCAGCCAAAATTTAGTGTATTTTCAGTCGTATTCTACTATTACGATATGCCCATTTTAATGAGTTGTATCGAAAACGGAATAGGTAAATATATGCTCTATAGGTATCCCAATTTGATAACGGATTTTTCACGTCCCGCTTACATGGCACTGTTCATTTCTTTTTTGGGGGGCGCCATGAACTGAAAACCGGTTTCAGTGTGAGGAGTTACTTGAGAAACGATAGCCAACTCCTTGTTCCGTAACAATCCATTTTGGCCGCAAAGGATCCTGTTCGATTTTTTTGCGAAGATTTGCAATGAATATTCGAACATAATGATGTTCATGAATGGCATTTGGTCCCCAGACTTCACGTAACAGATACTGGTGTGTTAAAACGCGATCGGCGTTTTTGGTCAGTGTCCGGAGTAATCCGAATTCAATTTTTGTCAGTTTCACCTCAATATCGCCCACATGAACACGTCTGGTTAGCAGATCAAGGCAAAGCTCCCCGAATTTCAATTCTGTATTATTGGTATCGGTAGTGTTTGAGATTGTTGCGGACGCTCTTAAGAGGACTCTAACTCGGGCAAGGAGCTCACCTACGCCAAATGGTTTTGTTAAATAGTCATTTGCGCCATTGTCCAGAGCATTTATCTTTTCACTTTCATTGTCTCGTGCGGAAAGGATGATGATGGGCGTAGTTGACCACTCTCGAACAGTCTTGACAACCTCTATGCCGTCTCGATCCGGTAGTCCAAGATCGAGAATAACAAGATCTGGTTTTTTCTGTGTAACAAGACGAATACCTTCCGACGCAGTTCGCGCTTCAACGATAGCATAGCCCTCTGATATAAGTGATGCGTGAAGAAACTTGACAATTGGAACTTCATCTTCAATTACAGCAATAAGCGGTAGATGTGTCATATGATGTCGTCACCTTCGCATATCGAGCACAGCGTAGAGGGAGTAGAAAAGGGGATAGTCAGTTTAAAAACAGCACCCCCCTCCGGGCGATTGTGTGCGGAAATTACTCCGCCATGAGCTTTTAAAATTCCTTTACATATCGCCAGTCCCAGTCCGGTTCCTCTTGTATCTGATTTTTCCGAAGTCCCGCGGACAAATTTTTCAAATATTGTCTGTTCTTCCCCGGGGGGCAATCCCTTCCCCGAGTCGATAACTTCTATTTTAAGCCCATTATTATCTGTTTTCGCAATGATTTTAATTGGGGAATCGGAAGGAGAATACTTTACCGCATTATCGATGAGATTCTCCATCACCTGTTCGAGAAGCGATGCATTAAAGTAGCCGATGGCGTTATCGGGATGGATTTCAGCAGTAATACATCGACCTTTACTTAATCTGGCAACCCGACTGAGGACTGTGCCAATGACTTCATCGATCGGATACCAGTCTCTGGTAATCTCGATAGTTGAACTGGTAAGTCGTGTCATGTGTAGAATATTGTCTACCAGCCTGGAGAGCCGTTCAGATTCATCATGGATAGTTTCAAGTAGTTCAAGCCGGGTTTCTTCTGGAAGTCGGACATCAATTTCAAGAAGACTGCTACTGGCACCAGTGATAGCAGAAAGCGGAGTTTTGAGATCGTGAGACACTGAACTCAGTAAGGCGCTGCGCATTCTCTCAGTTTCTGCCAACACATGAGAGTTTTGGACATTTTCTCTCAGCCTATTTCTTTCAATCGCCAGTGCGATCTGCTTGCAGCAGGTATCAAGTAGCTGGCGGGTCTCAGGAAGTGATATTTGCGATGGGTTGTTTAGCTTTAGGGACAAGACTCCGACAATGCCTGATGTGGCAACGAGAGGTAGATGAAGTGCTTGTCTCTCTGGCAGCGTGTCAGTTCCAACACCAGCTTTTTTCCCATTTTCATATACCCAAAATATTGCCGCAAATTCTTTCGTATCGCTGGCAAATGCAGCGGAGTGCGAACAGACATCGTGTAGTCTTCCGTTGGCATCAGCAATTGAAATCGCCGCCTGGACCCCAAAGAGTTCCTGAATCACGTTCTCAGCAACTGGTCCTATTGATTTGGTGTCCGAAAAACCGGTGAGCGCCTGATTAAGGTGGTAAAGGGACTCCAGTCGTCGTTCATTGCGTCTTGATATTTCAGCCTGGCTGCGATTTTTCCCGGTCAATCTGGCAACAAGCAAGCTAACACCAAGCATAACAATAAATGTGAAGAGGTATTGGGTATCTTCTACTCCAACACTTAAATATGGCTTAATAAAGAATACATCAAAGAGTAGAACAGAAAGAAATGAAGAAATTACGGCTATCACCGGGCGGCACCGCGAGGCAATAAACACGACAGCGGCAAGGTACAGCATGACGATGTTTGCAGGTCCTATTGAATATACTTGAAACAACCATGCGAGACATGATGTCAAGAATAGCGTTAAAAGCATCAATGACCAACCGGATGTAAAAATTTTCAGTTGTCGCCCCTTGAAAGCATCCTTTTCTGGACCCTCCAAGCCCTGAATCATATAGATGTCGATGGCGCTGCTGGAACGAATCAGACGTTCGGAAAGGCTCGGCCTGGAATAGAAGGTAGACCGATTGAGACCTGTTTTTCCAACAACAACTTTTGTGACATTGCGCTTCTTGGCGTAATCCAGAATTTCTTCTACAACATCGGCTCCTGACAGCGTAACAATCTCGGCTCCTAAACTCTCGGCGAGTTGAAGGTTATCAACCAATCTTTGTTTGTCAGAGACGGGTAGTGAATCAGAGCTGGTGGTATCAACGTGTACGGCCAGCCATCGGGCACGCAACAGGTCGGCAAGTCGTTTTGTGGAACGGATAAGTTTTCTGGAACCCGGGCTTGGCCCAACGCAGACGAGAAGTCGCTCTGCTGTATTCCATGGTTGGGAGGCCGCAAGTCCAAATCTTGCAGTTTCTACATCGTCATGAACGCGTTCGGCTGTTGTTCGAAGTGACAGTTCTCTGAGCGCCAGCAGATTCTCTTTTTTAAAAAAACTCAGGAGTGCTCGCTGAACTTGTTCCGGTATGTAGACCTTCCCATCACTTAATCTCTGTAATAGGTCGTCGGGAGTTATGTCTACAAGTATTACCTCTTCAGCCCTGGCCAATATTTCATCGGGAACAGTCTCCCGAACAACGACACCTGTTATTTGGCTGATGATGTCATTAAGAGATTCAATATGTTGAACATTAACTGTTGTATAGACATCAATGCCATAAGATAGAAGCTCGTCTATGTCTTGCCATCGTTTGGTATGCCTCATGCCAGGGGCATTGGAGTGAGCAAGTTCATCAACCGCAATTATCCCAGGCTTTCTTGCCAAGGCGGCGTCAATATCAAACTCCTGAAGGGTGACCTCATGGTATTGCACTCCACAGGTAGGCAATACTTCAAGTCCTGATAACAATGACTCTGTCTCAGAACGCCCATGAGGTTCAACATACCCGATCACAACGTCGATTCCGAAATCCTTCTGTCGGTGTGCCGCCTTTAGCATGGAGAAAGTTTTTCCAACTCCAGCCGCGTAGCCAAAGAATATTGTCAGTTTTCCCGAGTGGTGCTCCGATTCCAGCGAGGTTTCGGAGGACTTGAGTCTGGCAAGAGCCTGTTCAGGATTTAGTCGCTCACCGTCCATTGTTATTTCTGTGTTATCTCCCGATCTAGCGCTAAATTCAGTAACAATACATTTACATACTTCGGCTCTGATATCATGGATGTTAAATGTGGAGGTATGTTTTTATCAATAATTTGTATAACCACAGATTCACTCACGTTTCGAGCTTTGGCCACACGACTCACTTGGAATAGTGCACCTTCACGACTGATGTGTGGATCGAGACCGGAGCCCGAAGAATATACAAGCTCACTGGGGATTGGTGAACTGGTCGGTGTTGAGAAGGTGGTGAGATGATCAATTTCTTCAGTTATTTTCGTTCTGAGCAATGGACCAGCCGGGGAAAGATTACTGCCTCCGGAACCCGACCCATTATAGTCGACGGCGGATGGTCGGGGCCAGAAGTAGTGTGCCATATTGAACTTTTGAGCGATTAGCTTTGAACCTACTGCAACCCCGCGGCTGTCAGTAACAACACTTCCGTGGCGCGTCTCACCCGCTGTCATTGCGGCAAAGCCTGTGACAACAGCGGGGTATATAACCGAACAAAGTACAAGTGTTGCCGCAAATAATCTCAATGT
>JAQTWB010000123.1 GCA_028689495.1 bacterium
CTACCGTATTATGTTAACTTCTTGTTACATTGTGCTCTTTCCCAATTCGCCCGTGTAGAGACTTCTTCCGTTCCCTGTAGCACTCCTGCAGGGAAACGGCTTGAATTACAGGTTTTTCATCTCCAGCAGTTTTGTTTGTTGTTGGCCAGACACCTGGTGAAAGTGCGGCATCTTGCACTATCTCTGCGCCCACGGCGCCGCTCATACTAAAATGCTCATTCTTTCCCCTGGTGTCTGGCTCGCAACAAACGACGGACAACCAGTCCAGTTATTCTGGGGTTTTTACTTTTTTTGGAGATTACAATGAAGAAAACTTTTTTCACGACAGTAGGCATCTTGCTCACCCTGTTGTTGGGTGGATGTAACGGCCATAACTTCAACCAACGGGACGCACTAAAAGGCGGTCTGATCGGTGGAGGTGTTGGTTGTATCGGTGGTTACCTGCTCAACGGCGAATGTATGACAGGGGGGTTATTGGGCGGTGCGGCAGGAGCTGGAATCGGCGCACTGCAAGATAATGGACGCGGTAAAAAACGCGGTAGCAACAAGCAATATAAGGTGCAGCAACCGCGGCAGGTAAAACGAAAACCGCAACCACAATACAATCCACGCTATGAAAACCAATACCACCAACCTCATCGTCACGATGATCGGCAGTATTGGGATCGTCAGCAAAAGCAATACTATCGCTAATTTTTCTTTTTGTTTTTTTGGAGGTTTTCCGTGAACACTCAACAACGTATTATCGCTTTAACAACTGCCCTGCTTCTGCTCTCCGGCTGTGCGAACCAACCAGGCGGTGGAAGCTTCATCGACCGGAATAAGGAGACTGTCTACGGAGTTGGCATCGGCGCAGCAATTGGTTGCGGCGCTGGAGCACTACTAACCGGTGACACCGGCCAAGGCTGCGCCAAAGGCTTGGCCTTGGGTGGACTTGCTGGCGGTGGCCTTGGCTATATGCAGCAAAAAAACCGTGAAGAGCAGGAAGCTCAGAACTACCAACAGCAACAGCAATACAGCCAAGTGGATCAGCGCGTCGGGCAACAGGGACAGCAGTTGCAGACTTTGCAACAAGCATTCCTAGAGACACTGAGATCCGATCAGTATTTCCAGTCTGGTACTTCGACACTGACACCGCAAGGTGTTCAGCATATCGCCCAAATAGCTCGGGTGATAAACCAGTACCCGAACCAGATGGTGATAGTATCGGGCCACACCGACAACTCCGGCAACGCCCAATACAATCAGCGTTTGTCGGAAAGCAGAGCAATGGCAGTTGCTCGCGTGTTACAGCAAAACGGAGTAGACGGTAACCGCATCCAGTATGCGGGCTATGGCAGTCAGTACCCCGTAGCTGACAACCAGTCCTCTGGCGGAAAGTCACAGAATCGCAGAGTGGAAATCACCCTGCAGTAACCGTGACGCCAATTTGACTGGGAGTTTCCCCCGCGATGATTCTTCATCGTGGGGAAGCTTATACTTGCTGCCGAAAATACCTGTCAGAATATTTGTTTGTCTTCAAAAGGTTATTGTTGCAAGGATATAATCAAGCCGCTTTCCCCAACCCACTTACCACTTCAGGTTCAGTAACCGGGTTCACAGCCCCTTCGTCATTCGCGGCAAAAAACGGCAAACGCGAAAGAACCATCATCGCCATTACGCTGAAAATTATTCGGCCAAAAAGTATCCCCGACAAGTCACTGCCCATCAGCAGCATCAGACTGGTGTCTTCAATGACTCCGTGGCAAAGCGAAAGAAAGGCCATAACAATACCAATATCGCGCTTTGACAATTCATTCTTCCGCGCTTCACCAAGTATAAGTCCGCTACCAAAAGTGATTCCGGCAAGTAAGCCAAAAACGGCGATTGCCGCTGCACGGCGCGAAGCACCAATCAGCCTGAGCATTGGCGCCAGAAGTCGCGCCAGCGCTCTTGTCACTCCCAGCATGTCGAGCACTCGCATCAGCGCCAGCAGGGAAAAAAGCACAACAAAAGTAAAGCAAAGATTGCTCGCCTGGTTCAGCAGCCAATCAAGCAAGCCGCTCTCGGACCTCTGCTTAATCCAGTTCACCTCCGCTTTCTCGGGAAAGAGTGAAAACAAAGCATACAGCCGATAAAGCAGAGCGCCATAAACAAATGCCGCCACCAGGCGCAACACTCCGGCAAAACGGGCACTACCGCCAACTTTGGCGGTAAGTGATAACTCGACTGGCAGGGAGTGGCAGACAAGGATCATCGAACAGAGCACCGTCATCTCTGCCACTGACAGGCTGTGATTCGGCATAATGGTCATGAAGGTGGCAAAACCACCGTAGATATTCGTCAATATCGCAGCGGCCCAGACAATTCCGAGCTCTCCCGGCAAACCGACGAGACTCATCACCGGCGCCAATATCCGCCCCAAAAATTCAATTGCCCCGACACTCGAAGCAATCTTCACTACAACAACCAGTGGAACAAGAATCTTGAACAGCTCACGGGCAATTTTCAGCGCATCAAAAAATACGACCCGAAAAAAAGAAAGTATTTGGGAAAATATGCGAGACAAGGACGGAATCTCCAGAGCTGAATTATTGTTACCCGCTTCTTGTCTTAATTGTGGCCGAATGTCCAGTTTCAAAAGGCACAAACCGAAATCATTGCTTTCGGCAAGTAGAATAACAACGTTCCTCTCCTGTCATCCCCGGCTTGACCGGGGATCGATTGGCAATCAAGCTTCTGGTTAGAGACAACATCCGAAACTACCTCCGCTGATAGAGGTAGAAAGGAACATTATCCCTCCGAACCGTACATGCGGTTCTCCCGCAGACTGGGAAAGCCATCCAGGCTCCTTATGAAACGCCCTCCAACCGCAGTCCTATCTTAACTCTTTACTCTTCCCCGATATTTGCCGATATATATGCTATCTGGTCGCTGCTCCGCAGCTCCAAATATACTGCTCGGGATTGGTATATTTTGGATCGGAAAGCTGAAATGCCAGCAGCCTATAATCTGCACCGAAAGGCAAGTATTGGAGAGTATTTATGGCACGGGCAATCGGAATTGACCTTGGAACAGCAAA
The DNA here is from genome assembly GCA_028689495.1 of bacterium. Taxonomy (GTDB): domain Bacteria; phylum Bdellovibrionota_C; class UBA2361; order SZUA-149; family JAQTWB01; genus JAQTWB01. The sequence goes on from JAQTWB010000123.1 coordinate 3,062, forward strand.
CTCCTGTGTGGCGACCCTGATTAACGGGATGCCGGTAGTCCTGCGTACGCCGGAAGGTAGCAGCACAATTCCTTCGGTTTATGCCGTTGATGCAGCGGAAAACCAGATTGTCGGCGATGCTGCCGTGGCTCAAGCTGACGGCAACAGCAACAATACGATATTTGCCATCAAACGTTTCATCGGTCTTAAATACGACTCTGACAAAGTTCAGACAGCAAAGAAAAAACTGCCCTACGAGGTAGTAGAAGCCGACAACGGCGACGCCTGGGTTGTCATGCGCGGTAAAGCAATGAGCCCGGAGGAAGTGTCCTCAAAGATTCTCACCTACATCAAAGAAGTGGCAGAAAAAGCCTTGGGCGAGCCGGTCGACAGGGCTGTCATTACCTGTCCCGCTCACTTTAACGATGCCCAAAGGCAAGCAACCAGAGATGCCGGACGCATTGCCGGACTGGAAGTCATGGCAATCGTCAACGAACCGACGGCTGCTGCACTGGCCTATAGCCTTGAGAACAAAGCCGCCCTTGAAGAAGAAGGTGCCCCAATCCAGGTAGAAGGCCCGCGCACCATTGGTGTTTTTGACCTCGGCGCCGGCACTTTCGACATCTCTATCCTGACTATGGATAACGGCATGTTCGATGTTCTCTCTACCAATGGCGACACCTACCTCGGTGGTGAAGACTTCGATATGGCGCTGGTAAATTATGTCCTCGAATTTGCCAAAGTTCGCCTCGGCGTTGACCTGACAAAAGACAAAATGGCGATGCAACGAATCAAGTCGGCGGCAAAAAAGGCCAAACACCAGCTAAGCGATCGTTCGGAAACTATCATCGATATCCCCTATATCGCCGCCGGCATGAAAAGTATCTACCTGCCGGTTTCGCGGAAAGAATTTGAGGCTATCTGCTCACCAGTACTTAACCGCACCAAAGGTCCATGCCTGCAGGCAATTGAAGACGCCGAAATGACTGCAAAAGAAATCACTGATGTCATTCTGATTGGCGGTATGACGCGCATGCCTTCAGTGAAAAAGTATTGCCGTGAAATTTTCGGTTGCAAGCCACACGACGATATCAACCCGGATGCGGCAGTCGCGCTCGGCGCGGCAATTCTTACAGGAATACTTGAGGGACAGGTCAGCGAAGTAAATTTTCAGGACGTTATCCCGCTCAGCCTTGGCCTGGAAATTCAAGGCGGAACGAGCCACGTAATCATTCGCCGCAATACGTCTATCCCCACTTCGGTCACCAAGGTATTCACCACTTCTGCACCCGGGCAGTCAAAGATGAGTATTCATATCGTGCAGGGTGAAAGCAAGTTTGCTCCGGATAATACTTCCCTTGCCAGGTTTGAATTGACAGACCTGCACGATGCACCGCGAGGTGAACCAGAAGTCGCGGTGACGTTCTCAGTCGACGACGGCGGAATTGTTCATGTAACCGCTATGGATCTTGATACAGGTAAAGAAAAAGCAATCGATATACAGCCGACTTCCGGACTATCCGATGACGCAATTGGCGGACTGATTAAGCGGCGTGAAATGGAAGAGGCACAACGAGAGAGAGCAAAAGAAAGAAAATACAAATTTGGCGCCGCTGGTTACGACGACCGGAGCCAGCTCAAAAGTCTAATTTTCTCGGCCCAATTCCGCCTGGACTCTGAAGGCCAGGACTACCCGGAAGCCAGGCGCAATAAACTCATCGACTGTCTTAACATCGCGCGAAATTTTTTAAATAACAACGCCTCTGATGAAGATGTTACGGAGTCGCTGGAGAATCTGAAAAATGAAGCAAACCTGCTCGACGAATTTGTCAATCGCCGTTGGGTATAAGAAAGCACTGTTAACAGAGAAATTTATACCGGGTTAAGAATATTGCGCAGTCGATTGGTCCAGACCTTAAGTGCCGTAGTCAGGGGCAAACTCAGATCTACGGCTCCTTCCATGACGATCTTTCGTCCTCCGACATCACCCTTACCACTAATGGTAATCGATGACTGCTTGCAGATCCTTTCAATCTCTGCCTGATGTTCCTTTTTGCAGCTGACAACAAAACGGCCCGGGGTCTCGCTAAACAACACTGCGTCAGCTCGGTACTCGCGTGGATCAAATGTCAGGGCGAGAAAAAGGTTAGCTCCAATCGGTTCTTCCGGTCGAATCAGGCAACACTCAGCAAGGGCGACGGCGATCCCACCTTTCCCGACGCTGTGCGCCGACTGCAACAATCCTTTTTCGACAAGTGTCAAAATGACTGAACGAACATTTTCTTCGGAGCTGAAATTAAGCTCGGGAATTATCGAGCTTAAATCATGTTTGTAATATCGTGCGTATTCTGAACAGGCTATTTCATTCAATGTGGTTCCCAACACAAGCACTACGTCACCATCTGCAACAAAACCACCTGGGACAGAAACTCGACAATCTGAGACTTCACCGATTGCGAGGATTCCAGGAGTCGGCAAATCACCTCCACCATGCACGCCAATGGCCAGATTCAAGTCCTCAGTCAACAATGACAATCCCCAAACACGCCCAACATCAGAAAGAGCTCGGGTTGCCTCCGCCAAATCACATAAATGACGATACTTCGACGGATCGCCAAAGCTCAATGCCCCAACCAGCGCTGATGGCCTGGCCCCGACTGCAGCAAGACGACGAAGTGCTTCTGCCACCGCATGAACAGTCCCAAGATAAGCATCAGACTTCATGTAGAGCGACTCGCCTACCAACGCAGTCGCAACTCCAGGGACAGCAGCTGACATATCCCGATCAAGTCTGGTCCAATCCGGGAACACGTGCGCATCCCTTTCACCGGCAACTGAGCGTATGTACTCAGGCGACTGAATAATGTTCCCCAGATAACGCCTGGAGCAAAGATTCGGATCAGCCAGCATATCAATCCAGGCATCAGGCAGATACTCTGGTACGGGGAAGCTTGCCTTACCCTCATCCTCAATAGCAAGCGCTGTTCTTCTCCCACCCTGTGGTTCGAGTTGCGGTAAACGATTGCGAATCTTGTGCGTTGGCTTCACCATCGGTGGAAACTCAACCAGCTCGAACTCCCGTTTCACATCGGTCACCAGAAATCGTTTTAACGGAATATCAGCGACAGTCCGATGGTTCCAGCAAAACTGCACTCCTTCGCCATCAATCACCTCTCCAATCACTGTCGCGTCAACCTTCCACTTGCGCAACGTTGCTGTCGAAGCAGCGTAAGCATCCTTGGACATAATAAAGACAACCCGATTCCCACTCTCACTAAGTAACAACTCCCGCGCGTGCATCTGCGAATCGGCTCTTGGCATACGCTCCACATCGACCCGCACCACCCGATCAGCGCGACGGCATAACTCAAGCACTGCCCGCATGATTCCACCGGCGTGGACCACAACAGGCTGCGCAGTTGTACCGTCAGCAACAAGCTCACGAACCGCACCTGCAAGTCGTGCACTGTAAAATGGGTTAGAGGACCTAAGTAACACTGAACCCACATCAGAAGTCAGCTTCTCCTGTCTTGTAATCGAAGGACTAGCTGGACGTGACTTTTCACCTAAAAGAAGAAGGATATCACCCGAAGAGGCGGAAAGACTATCCTTGAGTGAGGCTTCACTTCCCCACCCGAACAAATAGGAACTGACAATAACTCCAGCATCAAA
>JAQTWB010000124.1:0-3873 GCA_028689495.1 bacterium
CGTCATTCGTCATTGGGGCGGGTGTTGGTCAAGATACCAGGACTCAGGAATTAGCCGCTCGCGCTCTCGGAATTCCGGGAGCACATGCACATTATCCAGGCCCTGGAATGCGTCTGCATTCACGTGCTCGAAGACAATCATTTGGAATTCATGTGCGTGTGTCTCTCGCATCTCTTTGACAAACCCATCAAGAAGCTCGAATGCAACTCGGACCAGTTCACTGTCCTCGCTCTTGAGTTGAATACCGTCCATTGCGACTTCTGACGGATAGTAGGGGCGACTAGGTTGGTCGATGATAAGAAACGCTGGGATGAACGGCGACTTCTCGACCAGGGCAACGGCATGCAGTGATAAGAAATGGAGCAAGTGCATGAACATGTGGTTTGAACTGCTCCCCACGTTCTCAATCACGCTTGATAGAGGTTTGCGAAGCCGCAACCGCTTCTCGTTGTAGACGAATTCGGGATGCCAAGTGGCGTAGTTGTAGAGGGCATCGCCGGTCCGCTTAAGCAATGTTGCGGCAATTTCATTGATAAGCGACAGTACAACGTTGCGTTTAGTCTGCACGTCTTCAATACTTATGTCGTTAATCTGCGACTGGAGCGAGCCGACAAGATTGCTTTGCGTCTCAGCATTTTTGGGAGCCGATGGGAAAAGAGTTTTAAGGCGACCGAGCGTTTCGCCAACAAAGAGCCATTTCTGCTTCTCGGTCTCAAAGGATTCTGGTGCGGCGGGTAATGCCTTCTGCTGCGCAACCAGTTTGGCCCGCTCGTCTAAGAGCTTATTTTGAATTGAGCGCACCTGTACTTCAACAGGTTGATTTCGTTGAGTAACTTTTTTGACTGCAGCTAGGTCTGACCTAATGCTGGCAATCAAGCTGTCAAAGATGGATGATTTGACAACGTATTCTGATTGAGCAAGGATTTCCGTTATGGGTATCAGACTGTCATAAGTTTCGGCGCTCTGGCTTTTATATCGCTTGACCTCCGAAGACAGAAGACGCAATTTGCGCAGCCGTCGGTCTAAGTCAAAAATCGCCGCACTGACCTGGGAGTGCTGGTGAACGGCGTCTTCATTGTCTGGGGTACGTGCCTCCTGCAAAGATGCCTTGAGCGTTTCCGATGAGAGCTGCCGTTCACCAATAGCGGGCAAGCCAAACGCGGCTGCCTGTGCCGCCAGTTGCCTGAGTTCGCTGTCAAAGTCAGTGCGCCCACTTTCTACACGATTTGAGCGGCGTTCCTCTTTTACAAGCTCACGCTCAAGCTTCTCTTTTCTCTCTCTGTTGGCAATGTTCTGCAACGTGTCGATGCCCATTGCCAAGTCAAAAATGCGAGGCAATGCCTCACGGTATCGGTCCTCATTCTGTTTATCGAAGTAGGTGTCGCGACTCGTAATGATGTCTTCAGAGACAGTATTGAAAAGAAAGAAGTATCTGAAGGAGACTTTTGAGCCAGACCTGAGTGCCCCGCCACCATAAGCAAGTCGAACTGCCTCATCAATTTTGAACTCTGCTTCAAGTATTAGCTTGAGCTCTTCAATTGTGATGTTTGATGTTGGTTGGTCAGGGATGTTGCCAACAGATGAGAAATAGACCTCATTAGAAACTGTGTTGCCATTGGGGCTTTGCCGAGCGACGGTATAGTTCTTTTCGTTTATAGCGAAGGTAAGTCCGTACCACGACGTGTTGTCGTTGATTATGTCGAGCGGAATTTTGTGAGAGCTGCCCAGGAAGCAGTAATCCAAGATGTCTAGGATGGCACTCTTTCCTCGGTGGCTCCCGCCCGTCAGGACGTTAACTTTCCCGCGTTTGAAGTGAAGCTGCCGCTTTTCGTTGCGATGGGACCAAAGAGTAATCGTGTCAATCGCGAATTTCAAAGCTCAATCCTCAGATTTAAGTAAAGCTCATCCTCGGGGGAAGTGAGCAAAGCTGCGATATTCTTGGCGGCCTTCTTTATCCGATTTGCACGGTCGCCTATCGCGGCTGAAAATGTTAGGGCTTTTGTAAGTACGAGTTCGCCGTTAAATGATATGTACTTTGCTTCTGCAAGCAACTGGATAGCGTTTAGAGTGGGCGTCAGGCCAGCCAAAAACCTGGAATTGAAATTGAGGAAAAGGTCAGGGCGTGTACTAGTTAAAGCTGACACTTCTCGCGCGCGCACGTTCTGTTTTCCCAGGTGACGCACAGTTGAATCGTGCATGATGATTGGCATGACCAGCAGCGCTTTAGCCAGCGATAAGGTTTGAGTCTCATCAAGGATGGCCATAAGCCCGGTAGCGCAGATGGCAAAGTTGTTGTAATTTGACCCTTCGTCATTGGACGGATGCTCGTGCTCGTCATTGATGTTCTCGAACTTAGTCATTTTGTCTCCCAATCTTTATGCCATCCAATTCTTCCAATGTCGGAGAGATGGTGGATTTCACCGTTGCTGTGCTGGGTAGACAATACATCGTCGCACAATGGAAATGTTACCCCCAACATTTCTTTAAGAATGCCCCGTCCAATCTTCTCTATGTCTTTGACATCGCAGTCAATAAAATCCGCACGGAATTTACCCTGCCACAGAGTTCTCACATCATCGTGGAGGGCGGAAATGTCTTTGCTGGTAATCTCACCTGTCTTGTCCCAGTGGTCTAGATGCATTGCTAGCTGAAGCTTCTTTATCGTCAAGTCCGCAGCAAACTCGATATCACCTGTCTTCAAGTATTTAACTTCCATTAATCGTTTGATGAAGACTTGAGCAAAAAGGTCGTCAGGCATCGAGGGCGAGAAAGACTTGACAGTCAGTTTAGTGCTTCTTGCGTCGTTGAAATGCTTCCTAAACCTGGTGTGAAAGTCCTCAAATGAAAGGATGACAGCTTTGCCGTTTTCGACCTGCTGGAATATGTGCGCCCGCAAATTCGAGTCTATCGCGACCAGAACATCAGGGACCTTCGCCTTCTCGATGTGAAATTCTTGAACTGCCTGTTGTACTAAGCCAATAATGTCGTTGACATTCAGTTCGAATTTAATAGAGAGCAGGAAGTTTTCTAAAACTGATGGCTCCAAAGATAAAACTTTATTGATGTAATCTTTGATATTCTCATCGGTGGTCGATTGCTCAGCCGCCGCCAGTACGAGCTTCGCGTCATCAGCCGTAATAGAGTGTGCTTGCAGTTTACTAATGGCTTCGAATATTGTGTTGGTCTCGCTTTGTCTTTTGTTTGCGACGAGATGAAACTCAGATTGACGTGTGAACTCAAGCTGTTTTTGTACTTGTTCGCGACCCGCTGCCTTGTCTGAGATGACCATCGCCCAGTTGTAGAAGGTTTTCCACATGTCTTTGTCCAGCTTCGTAAGTGCTACGGGCTGACCGTCCACTGCAACTTGGGTCGTGTGTTTTAGCTGGTAAAAAATGTTTCGGTTTTGGTCGAGTTCGGTGTGAACATCGTCTTTGACTTCAAATCCGACTGACTGGCCAACCTTAAGATTTAGAATTTGAAGCAAAAAATAATAGTATTGGTAGTCGAAGCCAATACTCTTATCTGCAGCATTTGTCTTGTCAGCGTGAGTTGCAGTCGAAGCCATATATTTAAAGTCAGATGTTTGGTACGGTTCACCAATGCGCACGTCCATGCGAAGGCTACCTTGGTTGGCTGCTATTTCCTGACCACAGCCTTCGCAGCGGTATATGCCTGAGTGGGGGACGGGTTGTCCTGGTCCGGTGACGGTGTCGAATGCGGCGTGCGTTGATTTTTTACAAATTCATCGTACTTAAAGAGCGCCATGTTTTTCCCTTGAAAACTCCCGCGCTTCGCGCGGGCGCGGATCCTGATCCTGATCCTGATCCTGATCCTGATCCTGATCCTGATCCTGATCCTGATCCTGATCCTGAT
>JAQTWB010000124.1:3973-6708 GCA_028689495.1 bacterium
GATCCTGATCCTGATCCTGATCCTGATCCTGATCCTGATCCTGATCCTGATCCTGATCCTGATCCTGATTCTCGGGTGACGAGTGTTGTTTGAATATCCCCCATTTGGGGGGTATTCTCTCCAAAATTCCAAAATTCCGAAGCACCGGGAGGTGAAACCTCCGAAATGGAACGATCGTTGTGAAATATGCTGCTGCCGTTGCGTTGATTGAGATCACGTTGGATTTGTAGTATTCGGGAGGGATCAGAACGACCTCGGTCCGTTGGAGTCACCGCAACGGGATCAAGGCTCGCGAAGAACGGTGTTCGTCCTTCTGTGTTGTACCGTCAACTGAACTAGTCGAATGGGCTGGCGCGGCCCGATGGATGTATCGAAAGCCGACAAACGCGAACGGCTGGAAGTGGTCGTCTAGAGCCAGCGGGAACCGCGAGGTGCTCGCCCGAATCTTGACGTACGAGGTTCCATCAAATCGGGTGGTGGTGTGCCGGGTTTCATAGATAATTCATACTTGGTTATTTGAACGGTATATCGGCTTGAAAGCTAGACTGCAAGCCACTTTCAGGAGAAATTTGTGACCAGATTAATACGCAGCGGCCAGAATATTTTGCACGTCTTGCCGTGTACATTACGTTATACCTTTTAGGAGAGCTAATGCTAAAGATCATATTGGCGATATTCGTAGGTTGTTTCGTCCTAGAAAGAATTATTCCGGGTTGGAAGTTGCCACATGTGAAAACATGGCCAGTGAGAGTACTGCTTATAAATGCAGTTCAAATTGGCGTAATCACCTTGGCGGGTTATACATGGGAAATATGGTTTTCTTCTTGGTCTATTTTCCATATTTCGCAATATGTATCGCCAGCGGCAGGTGGGTTTATCGCGTATTTCATTGCTACCTTCGTATTTTATTGGTGGCACAGGTGGCGTCATGAAGTTGACTTCCTGTGGGTTGGTTTCCATCAAATTCACCATAGCCCCCAGCGACTTGAAGTTATTACTTCGTTTTATAAGCATCCAGGAGAAATGATTGTTAACTCCATTCTTGGCAGTCTTCTGGTTTATACATTTCTTGGGCTTTCAATCGAGGCTGGCGTCATTTATACATTTTGTACTGCTGTCGGTGAGTTTTTCTACCATGCAAACGTGAAAACGCCACAATGGGTTGGCTACATATTTCAGCGCCCAGAGATGCATAGAATTCACCACCAGTACAATCGCCACAAAAACAACTACGGTGACATCGTGTGGTGGGACATGCTATTTGGTACCTACGAGAACCCAAAAGAATGGACTCACACTTGCGGTTTTACGCCAGCAAGAGAAGAACAATTACTAGAAATGTTGGCGTACAAAGATGTGTATAAAAAGGTATAACAAGTCGCTCAAGGCGTTCTCTGCGCTCACTGGGACAGTCCAACCCGGCGCCGATTCGCATTGTCGCGCCGGTTCGGCCTGCCCCCTAGCTCGGTGTTAGGAGGTTTTATGCCAATAGCCTTCCGATTCTTTTTCACTTTTCTAATCCTTGCGGCATCCGCATGTGGCATCGCGTATGCGCAAGATATCAGTCTGCTCCCCAAGTATGGCTCCTTGCCAAAAAACGAAGCGCAAAAGTTATCTGACGAGAAATTCATTGCAGGCGTTGATGAATACTACAAAGGCAACCGAAAAAAGGCTGCCGAGGAAATTTCTGAGCGTGGCTGGCAGTCCTTGCGGCAAGGCAAAGTCACAGATGCAATTCGGCGCTTTAATCAAGCTTGGTTGCTCGATAATTCCAATGGCAGTGCGCTTTGGGGGATGGCAACGATCCAAGCCAATACTGGGAAGGCAACTGATTCCTTGAAACTCTTCGAGGAAGCGGAGCGCTCGATAGGCAATGAGATCGATTTCTCCGTTGACTATGGAAAGGCAATCGGGGTTGCAGGCGCACAAACAAAGAACGACGCTCTTCTTCAGAATGCTTTTGCCCGTTTTGCACGCGCGTACGATAAGGCACCACAGCACACCCTCAATTTGCAAAACTGGGCGATCACTCTGTTCTACGCTGGCAATTACGCCGAGGCTTGGAAGAAAATCCAACTCGCCGAGGCGACACCACGGCGTGTTGAGCTTGATTCAAATTTCATCGCTGCACTGCAAAGCAAAATGCCCCGGCCATGATTGAAAAAACCCCTAACCTGGCAGTCAAGAAGGACTGCGCAAAAGCGCGCAGCCCCTTACTTTTACGTTAGAGCAAATATGCCCCCGCATTTTCAACCGCTGACCATTTCACCGTCGTCCTCGTTTGCGGAAGCAGCGTTCATCGCGGGGGGGCGCTGCTTCTTGGTGCCCTCGACGTCTACTTTGCCATCAATGGTGCACCGCTCTGGCTCATTGCTGTTGTCGGAACACCTCCAGCCTTTTTATCTTATTGCGCTATTGTCCAATGGCGGTCGCGGAACGACTTCATTGTTGAACTGCGCGAGGAAAACTTTCGCTTCAGAACGTATAAGCGAGAATTCCAGGATGCCCGCTACTGCGACGTAATGGGAGTCGAAGAACATTGCTCCACTAAACATGTTGATGGCCTATCGCTCCAAATGGTAAACGGCGTAGTGAGCAAAATCTTCGTGGGCTTGTCACTCAAGGACGTTCGCCGCGTATTCCAATCACTTCGAGAAAGGTCACCACATTTACGGCAACCGCACTGCAGCCACATAAGGCTAATCACAATCGACTGCAACCGCTGCCGACTTGAC
>JAQTWB010000125.1 GCA_028689495.1 bacterium
AACATGACCAGAGCCATACAAACGTCGTTTTCGTCGCCGAGAAAACCTTCCGGTCCACGGCCTCCGTGTGTAATGACATAGACGGCAAGCCAGGCGCCGATAATGTTCAAGGTCAACTGTAGGCGGACAACTGAGCGTGCCGATTTGAGGCAGAGCATCAACGGCAGAAGAAAGCAGGACCAGTCCTGTAGCAGCTGGCGCCAGCGTGCCAGGGCTTGACCATCGTTGCGGATGAGGTCTTCAAAGACAAAGCGGCCGATAACAATCATTACAGCGTGAAAGGCGAGAAATCCGAACATCATTTTCAGTTGCCAAGGCCAGCGACTGCCAAGGCGTGGCAGTGCGATTGCCAGAGCGACGAGGAAGAGGAACACAGTGATTTTGACGGTGGCCAAAAGCGGCAACAGAGCTTGTGGGCGGCCGAGTTGAAAAAAGAGGTTGAGGAGCAGGATTGCTTCAATCACCAGAGCTGAGCCAGAACCAAGCAGGGCGGTTTTAAGCGGAGATGATAGCTTTTGTTCCCCTGTACCAGTTATGTTTTCGGCCATATTTTTTGTTTGTATGTTCGGTTGTGGTTACTTTGTTCTTTCGCGATTCACTCAGAGGGCTTGCTTTGATTTTTCCCCAGAGATGATACTGCAACAAATCCGCCAATTGCGGCAAGAAGTGATGCCGTCAGGATTGATATCTTTGCAGTAGCCAGGAGTTGTTCATTGCTGAAAGCAAGGCTGGCGATAAAAATTGACATGGTAAAACCAATGCCGCCGAGCCAGGCAACTCCATAAAGTGCACTCCAGCTGACACCTGCCGGAAGGGAGGCGAGACCGGTTTTTACTGCGAGCCAGGCACCGGCAAAAATTCCGAATTGTTTGCCGATGACCAACCCGACAATAACGCCGAGGCCAACTTGAGACGATATGATATCGGCAATTGAGCCGCTGAAGCTTACCCCGGCGTTGGCCAAGGCGAATACCGGCATAACGAAGAACACCACCCAGGGGTGGAGAGCGCTTTCAAGGCGTTCGAGTGGAGTAGAGGCCGCATCGAAGAGTATTCGTTGGCGTGATAGGGCCATGTGTCGGCGCGTGCTGAGAAGTTCCTTTTCTACGGACTCATCCATACCCAGGAAATGCTCCACGGTAGAGCGGCAATGTTCAATAAACGAAGCGGAATTAATTCTTGTTCGGGCCGGTATGCAGAAGGCGGCAAGAACGCCGGCTATTGTTGGATGGACTCCTGAAAGCAGGAAGGCCAGCCAGAGGCCGCCGATGCCAATCAGTGCATATGGAAAAACTTTTCGCACACCAAGTCGATTAAGCAGGATTAGCAGTAAGAGAAAGATCGCACCCAACCCAAGGTTGATAAAGGAGATGTGCGAAGTGTAAAAGAAAGCAATGACCAGCACTGCGGCAAGGTCATCGACAATTGCCAGGGCAGTGAGGAAGATTTTCAGCGCTACCGGAACTCGTTTGCCGAGCAGAGAGAGGACGCCGATGGCAAAGGCAATGTCGGTCGCCATTGGGATACCCCAACCGCCGATGCTGTCCTGACCCAGGTTAAAGGCGCAGTAAATCAGAGCAGGGAGGATAACCCCGCCAATTGCGCCGGCAATGGGCAGGGCGGCAAGTCGTGGTGTTGAAAGTTCGCCGACAATAATTTCCCGTTTGATTTCCAGACCGACGACAAAGAAAAACAATGCCATTAATCCATCGTTGACCCAGATAAGTAGCGGCTTGCTGAGCATGGCCTTGCCAAAACCGACTGTGACTGCCTGGTTCCAGAAATCGAAATAACTTTCGCTCCACGGGGAGTTGGCCCAGATAAGGGCAATGACTGTGGCGATTATCAGGAGGATGCCACCGGAGGTTTCGATTTCGGTAAAGCGGCGAATTGGGCCCATCAGTCGGTCTATGGGAGCTTCTCCCCCTGAAAGTTCAATACGTTCCTTGTATCCTGATGCTCCGGCCATTTTCTTCTCCTGAAAAGGTGTGTGATTAGTATAGTTTCGATATTCATACACTTTTTAGGCGGGATGCCCAACCCGTTGGTTTGGATTTTGGGACCGGGTTTGGTTTGGATTTTGGGACCGGGTTACTATTTACCCTGGATTTACTGGTTATCAGGTTGAGTTTTGCGTGTCCTAGTCACTAATTTTTGAGGTCTCGGAATCAGGTTGTGGTCGACAATTTTGCTTCCAGGTGTCATTAAACCCGATGCCGCGGGGGTAAGCGGCCAGAACTACATTTTTGGGGGGAAACGGGGAAAACTCCGCTATAAATCATCAGGAATCTGCCATGAAAGAATTTTGCTATCAGCCAGTTGTTGAGCACCTTGGAGAAGAACGACCATATCGTTGTTTGAGTAAAGATTTTGTCTCAGTGCAGGAGTTTAATGGTAGGTCGGTCCTGGTTGTCGAGCCAGAGGCGTTGACACTGCTGGCGAAGGAAGCTTTTTTTGATGTCGCTCATTTGTTTCGCAGTCGTCACCTTGAGCAGCTTCATAATATTTTGCTCGATGATGAAGCTTCGGACAATGACAGGTATGTAGCGGAAGAGTTGCTGAAAAACGCTGTGATTGCAGCCCAAAGGGAGTTTCCTTCCTGTCAGGATACCGGGACTGCGATTATCGTTGGTAAGAAAGGTGAAAATGTTTTTACCGGCACCTGTGATGAGGAGCACTTGTCGCGAGGCGTCTTTGAAACTTATCAGGAAAGGAATCTACGTTATTCGCAGATGGCACCACTGAGCATGTTTATAGAAAAGAACACCGGGACCAATCTACCTGCTCAGTGTGATATTATGGCCACATCTGGCAGTAGCTATGAGTTTTTGTTTGTTGCCAAAGGGGGGGGCTCGGCGAACAAGAGTTATCTCTATCAGAAGACAGCTTCGTTATTGAACCCGGCGTCTCTGGAGTCTTTTTTTAAGGAAGCAGCGGCGTCATTGGGTACAGCAGCTTGCCCGCCATATCATCTGGCACTTGTTATAGGTGGTCTTTCGGCTGAGATGACGATGAAGATGGTCAAGCTGGCCAGTTGTGGTCAACTCGATGATTTGCCGACTTCCGGTAATGAATTAGGTAGGGCGTTTCGCGACCTGGAGACGGAAGCGCTTTGTCGAGATTGGGCTCGCAGTACAGGGATAGGCGCCCAGTTTGGGGGAAAGTATTTCGTGCACGATGTGCGGGTGATTCGTCTGCCTCGTCATGGAGCATCTTGTCCGGTAGGTCTTGGAGTCAGCTGCTCAGCTGACCGGCAAATAAAAGGCAAGATTACCGCAGAAGGAATATTTCTTGAACAGCTTGAGGAGCATCCCGAGCAGTTCTTACCCGTGTCGAGCAAGAAATCTATATCTGAGGCCGTGCAGATTGATTTGACCAAACCTATCCGTGAAGTTTGCAGTATCCTTTCAAAATATCCTGTGTCAACGCGAGTAATGTTAAACGGTACGCTTATCGTCGCCCGCGATTTGGCACATGCTCGTCTTTATAAAATGCTGCAGGAAGGTAAACCGCTACCGGAGTATTTTCTCAAATATCCAGTTTATTATGCCGGACCAGCAAAAACGCCAAAGGGTTACGTATCAGGGTCCTTTGGGCCAACCACTTCTCAGCGCATGGACCCTTATGTAGCTGATTTTCAGAAAGCCGGTGGTTCGCTGGTTATGCTCGGCAAGGGCAATCGCGCGCAGCAGGTTACGGAAGCCTGTGCTCAGTATGGTGGTTTCTATCTTGGGTCGATAGGTGGCCCCGCTGCCCGTCTCGGTAAGGATTGTATCAAAAAGGTCGAGGTCCTTGATTTTGAAGATCTGGGGATGGAATCTGTATGGAAGATTGAGGTTGAGAACTTTCCGGCGTTCATCATTGTCGATGACAAGGGGAATGACTTTTTTCGACCGCGGGCAGATATGGTGGCGAGCGTTGGTCGCTGATCTGCATTCGATACTCGCAGTATCTTGATGGATTTGTTCATTATCTTTCAGTGTTTAGAAAACATTTAAATATACGCCTCTAATATGCCGATGTTAATGGTGGTTTGATGGGTGGGTTCGCCCGTTAAAATATTCAGCCCAGGTTTTAAGAGGTCCGTATGTACTCTGATCATGATGAAGTTGCCGCGGGGGCACGCGAGAGATTGCTTGCCGTCATGCGTGAGATGGGACTGGTCGATGAAAGTTTGTCTGACGAAGTTTTTCTTGAACGAACCGAGCAGCCATTGACAGTTCTTGGGCGGCTCGGCAAGCTTGCCGATATCATGTCAACAGCCCGCAATATCGCTGCACGTCTAGGCGTCGGGTTTATAGATTTGCGTGATGTCGGTCAGCAGGACAAATGGGAAATTAAGGAATTTACCAGAATTTTTGATTCGGCATTGTGCTGGAGGCGTAAGTTCGTTCCTCTATGGTCAACTGATACGACTGTCTATGTCGTATTTGCCAATCCAATGGATTATGACGCGATGGAGAAGGTCAAGTTCCTGACGGGGAAAGCTGTGACAGCTCTCTTGGGTCTTGAAAGCGAAATTGAAAGCCTTCTTAACCGTCATTATCCGCGAACAGATTTTTCTAACGACGAATGTCCGGCCAATGTTGAGGTCCTGGGTGAGTCGGAAGAAGAATATGATGTTGGTAAGAACAGTAACCCGCCGATCATCAAGATGGTTAACAAAATCATTTCCGACGCGTACACTGCGCGAGCCAGTGACATACATCTTGAGCCTACACAGTATTCATTAGACGTGAGATTCCGAATCGATGGCGTTATGCATTTTGTCACTGATGTGCCAAAACGTCTGCAATCTTATCTTCTTTCACGTGTGAAAATTATGGCCGGTCTTGATATTGCTGAGAGAAGAAAGCCGCAGGATGGACGCATCCGCGTGCGTGTTAACAATTCCAGCCTTGACTTGCGTGTTTCCACGGTGCCGGCTTCATATGGCGAAAAAATCGTCATGCGGCTTTTAATCGGTGAAGATGGAATTATGACGTTGTCTTCGCTCGGCGTTCCGGAGCTGGCACGTAAGCGTTTTGAGCGTGTGCTTAAGCAAAAAGGCAAGATGCTGCTGGTGACCGGACCGACAGGCTCGGGAAAGACTACGACTCTATATGCCGCAATACATACTATTCGAGACGGTTCAAAAAATATTGAGACTGTAGAAGATCCGATTGAGTTACGGATTGCCGGAGTGAACCAGATACAGGTTAACGAAGACGCTGGTGTGACCTTTAGCTCGGCGCTTCGTTCAATACTTCGTCAAGATCCGGATGTGATAATGATTGGAGAAATTCGCGATGAGGAAACGGGGCGGATCGCGCTTCAGGCCGCTCAGACAGGCCACCTTGTATTGAGCACACTTCATACCAACGATGCATTGTCGGCAGTGACACGTCTTCAACACCTCGGCCTCGAACCATATATTATCGCTTCCAGTGTTGCAGGTATTATGGCTCAGCGTCTTGTGCGCAGACTCTGCCCACATTGTCGTCAGCACCTTGAAGAAGGTGAGATAGTTCATTGGCAGGATGTTCCTGTGTTAAAGGGAGTTGACCTTTCGAAAACCTTCCGACCGGCTGGTTGTGCACACTGTTCTTACAGTGGCTATTACGGTCGGGTTGGTATCTACAGTTATCTTGATATCTGCGATGATGTTGCCAGTGCAATTGCTCGTGGAGAGTCGGAGACTGAGCTGAAAAAAATCGCGATAGACAGGGGGTTTGTCACTATTGAAGCTGCTGCACTGGAGGTGCTTTCCGCCGGCCTGACATCCCTTGAGGAGGTTGGGCCTTACCTCAAGGGGCCAAGCGGTGTTTCTGTTACGACCGGTTTGATGGCAATTGCCGAAGCGGCCGATAATATCAGCGAAGAAGTGACGCAGCCGTTGGCGGTAATTGAATCATCTGCTCTGCGTGCTTGCATATCTTCCTCCGATACGTCTCTTTCAAAGTCAATTGGCAAGTCGCGCTTGCTGCTTGTTGAAGACGACCAGAATGTTCGCGATGTCTATCGGTTACTTTTTGAGCGAGAGATGTTTGCCGTCGAGACTGCCGTTAATGGTCTTGATGGGTTGGAGAAGGTTTTCGCCTCACCACCGGATATAGTGGTTTGTGATTTGATGATGCCAGTGATGGATGGTCGAGAGTTCCTGCAGCGGATGCGTTCACGACCGGGGACGGAAAACATTCCTGTAATTTTTCTTACTGCGGTCAACACCGAAAGGAACGAGATCGATCTGCTGTCCTTGGGAGCATCAGACTTTGTCGCAAAAGATGCTTCACCGAAGATATTGATTTCCCGAGTGCTGCGGTTGCTTAAGTGAAGCTGGTCTAGTGAAGCTGGTTCCAGGTTATTGTTGGTCAGATTGATTAGATTTTCGGCCAACTGCCTCAGTGCTACCACAACTCATCATTCGCTGACTTCAGTTTAGGAGTTTTGTATTGTTGTTTTGTGCTCATCCGAGAAGTGAAAAGATTATCGACCTATTTTGTTCCGTGAATTGCCACAACTTTGGTCGCAGCTATTCATTCATGTCGTGCTGAAACTTATTTACACGATGCCGGAGACGGGTGGACGATATCGGGTTTTGACTTATCCCAATGGAAGCGGGGTAAAGAATGGCAAAATGTTGGATAGGAGATATCCCCCGGGATGAAAGAATGACGGGGGA
>JAQTWB010000126.1 GCA_028689495.1 bacterium
AACTCCAAGACCTTTCACATCGCCAAGAGTACGTCTATAGTTACCAGCTATCTGCGGATAAAAACGCCTGTCTACACTTTCAGCGAGCAAACTACCGAGGCGAACCCCGCGCACGACTCTCCACTCAAGCAAATGAAGAATAACATCTTGAATAAACGGCGTGGCCATCGTCTCACTAAAAGTCTCCCAGGCGGCAAGGCGCTTACTTTCGTCCTGACTGAGCAAGGCATCCAGGTGACTGGCGTAATAAGCGAGCGCAACACTACCTCCAGACACGCCACTAACAAGCTTGATATCCGCTGCATATCCGGCAGTCGACAGACCGCGCAAGACCGACTGGGCATAAAGTGCGGCGCGAGTCCCACCTCCCGACGAAGCGAGCAACAACACAGGCTTCTCCCCCGTATTATCCTGAGAAAAAACAAGATCAGACAAACTGACAAGTCCGGAAGTTTTCATTATCTGCTCACGACTTGTTACCTCCGCTTCCTGCTCCTGACCGGAGAGGAAAAACCAAAAAACCACCGCCAATGTGACAAGTAAAATATTCAGCAAAACATAATAAAGCTGAGTCCGACGATTTACCTCCACCGTTTGCAGGTGCATGTTTTTTTTCCGTTCGGCGCTGAGATCTGCAATTCCCTCCAGCGTCTCCAACAACTCGGTCCGTCCGAACACTTCATTGCGTCCAGATTCCACATCGACCACGGCCAGACGCACACCACCGTGAAGCTGCAACACACGACTTCTTCCGGGCACATTACTTATGCTGTCGGCCAGCGTGTAAAAAACCTGTCCAACCCGAGACGTTCCGGCCCCAGAAAAAAGTCCAAGGAGTTTTTCACTCAAAATTCGTCCAATCCAGTACTCGTAAAGCCAGAAACAAGAATAAGCGGAGAGAATATAGGAAAGAACCACTGCACGGGAAGATGACTCCAGCACGTTGGAAACATAATGAAAATCGATCAAACGACATATCGCAAGCGCTATGACGACCATCGACAAAAGAAGTGGGGCACCGAGGAACAGTGTCCGGCGCGCCAGATTGATCATCGCATCAAGCCGCTCGTGCAGCTCGGCCATAGCCAGTAAAAACCAACTAGTCACAAATCCGGTAACCGCACATAACAACAAATACTCCCGTGTGGGCGAGAGCAACACCATCAGCCCTGGTAGATATGACAAACGAATTGGCGAAAAAAGCGGTGAACAAAGAAGCGAGCGAATTAGAATTGCTCCACTCACTTGATCAAGAGCGGTTGCTTTTCGCTCCCCGCGATGCGACGGCAACAACTCGGCATGAATCAATGCCTCGGCAATTACTATCGGATCAACCCCGCGATATATTACCGCTGCCACACCTCGAGCGGCGAGAAAAGCCACCGCAGCAAGAACGAACATCAAAGGTAAATAGACATGGGGGAAAATCACACCATCAATTAAACCAGCGCGGGAGAGCAGAAAAATTCCTCCTGTGATTGCCATAAAACCTGCTGTTTGCACCGAAACCAGTTTTGTCTCACTAAAATAAGACACACCAAGAAGCACGATGAAAAATGAACAAAACAACAAAACGAACAAAAGCCCCGCCCGCTCCTGCAAACCCGGCAAAAGAGAATACCCTGGCGTAAGCACCATAAAGGCAAGACAAAGAAGCATCAGAACAGCAGCCAGCAGTGAGTAGCCATCAGCACGGAACAACTTGTGCAACGACCCGCCATAACTGCGCACAAGAAACCAATCGAGCCGACGCAGCCGTTCGTCGACCTCACCAGCAATCGCCAGCAAACACTTTCCTGCTTTCATAAACATGCCCTCTTCATGTATTAACTTGGATCGAGTGAATCCCTTTGCCAATTATACCTTGTCAAAAAACTTCCTTGAACGGTAAGACAGTGAAGAGTACTGACACGGTATAATCAAACTCCGCAGGAGTTTGGCAAGCGGAGCTTGGCTCATAGCCTGAAATTTCCCAAATTTCGGGCAAGACAACCAATACCGTTTCAATTATGAAAAAAGTAAAAAATTTTTGATTTTTTCAGCTAAAAGTTAGGACCATTTTTGAAACGGTATAGCACCTCGGACAGAATTAAGGCAGCATGAACTTCTCACCGGCTTTATCTACAATTGCACTATTGACGATATCAAATGTGTTCATGACCTTTGCCTGGTACGGTCACCTGAAATTCAAAAGCTCTTCGCTGATGATCGTCATATTCGCTAGCTGGGGAATCGCGTTTTTCGAATATCTTTTCCAGGTTCCAGCTAATCGCATTGGCCACGGCACCTTCTCTGCGGCTCAACTAAAAACGATTCAAGAAGTAATTACCTTGTCTGTCTTCTCAGTTTTTTCTGTTCTCTACCTTGGAGAATCGCTCAGCTGGAGTCACCTGCTGGGATTTGCACTCATCGCCAGCGGAGCATTTTTCATTTTCCAAGCCAAATAAATCGACTGATTCCCTCGTCAAATGGTCGATGCCGCCTCGGACCATCTCCTCTGACCGCATCTGTATATTATTGCGGTCCCGAGGCATCTGAGAGTAAAGGTGGGATATCCCGGAATTTGTACAAAATTCAGGACTCCGAACCTTCCAGGGTGAGTCCTGGAATTTTACAGTGCTTTATTGATTCTAGCCTTTGCCTTATTCAGGATTAATTAAATGAAACTAAAATATCTTTTAGCCTCATCGACTGTCTTTCTCTTTGCTGGCTGTGCCGACCTGAACTCAGGACCTTATAGCGGCGGCTATGATTGCAGTTATTATGGCACCTGCGGAAACAGCAGTCCCGGTTATGGCACATACCCACCACCAAGCTACGGCTCTCCATACGACAGAGATTATCGCTACGAACGCGAACGCCAACTTGAACGAGAGCGTGAACACAATGCCCGACGGGAACGTGAACGCTGGGAGCGGGAGAATGACCGGCATCGCCGGGAAGAGGAAAGAGAACGCGAGCGAGAAAGACATGACCGCGATCGTGAGCGACATCACGCGGTTATCGCTCCACCACACATCGACAACTCAATCCGACCCAACTGCCCCTCCGGCACTGTCTTTACAGGCAACACCTGCCGGATTACCGATAACAAACTTCGTCGACCTGGCGGAGACGGTAATATAAACCCCTGCCCAAAAGGCATGTGGGTATCTGGAGACCGTTGCGTCGGGAAATAAGCTACACCTCTCGGACTTCGCCGGTCGAATCTCGACCGGCCAAATAATCCTGTCACAAATATAATTCACGGATGAAATCCGATTCATACGTGAATTATACTTATGAGTTACCTTTGGACCCTTGTTACCAAGCAGCAAAATACAAATATCTTATTACATAGTCGTGACTTCATTTTCTGCAGTAAAACCAAATTTCAAGTTGATAGTAGGACACTGAACGATATACTATCAATTTGGTGGGTTTGTTGCGGAGGTGCAGTTATGGTTTTAAATCAAAGTTCTGAACGGGCCGGTCAATCGACCGAACAATCCACTTCTGTCAGTTCAGACAGGAAAGAAAAAGCTGATATCTCAAAAAAGTTTTCCTCCTGCCACTCAATGGTGAGAGTAAAGCGAGCACAAAACTTTGATGAGCTTTGCGACGCTTTCCATCTCGTTGAAAAAGAATATAAACGCGCCGGGCTTTCGGATGGCTCGCGTTCCGGGTTGAGATTTTCCCTGCTCAACCTGATTCCCCAAATATCAATGACCATGATCGCCCGAGTCAGCGGAGCAATTTCCGGCACAGCAACGATTGTCCGCAACTCACCTGCGGGACTACCCTGCAGCCGGATTTATGGAGATATTATTCGTGATCTAACCGCGCATGGAAGAAATGTCGTTGAAGGTACCATGCTCTCCTGCGAAGATTCAGGAAAAGTCGCCGCCAATCAAATCAGCATGGAATTGATTGCCGCTTCCATTGGTTATGCCCTGGACACTGGCATCGACGACTTCCTGCTTGTTGTCAATCCGCGGCATATGCGTTTCTGGACCGAAGTTGTCGGTCTGGATCTTCTTGGCGAAGAAAGAAGCTGCTCACATGTCCAGGGCAAACCGGGATTTCTCATCCGCCTTGACATCGCCGCTATCCGCAGAGGCACCATGGAATATACCGCTGGATATCAAAAATTTATCGCACCCTTCATCTATTCAAGCGAAGAGTTGGCTAATAAAGGCTTCCTCGACGACAGCTATCTTGCTGCCCAGGATCTGGAGCAACTCCTGCTCTGGGAGCCATCGGTAATTATGAAGTCGACCGAAGAAATGTTCAGGCAGTTTTATCAAGGGTTGAATGAGGATGCACGCGAACTGATCTGCATGACGGCCTAGCAGACTTTGCACGTAAGTTCACGGCTGGCCCGGATATTGCACGTAAGCCCGTCGTGAGGTTGTTAAGTTTGTGGCAAGGTGTGGGGCCCCAAAAGAAAGCAGAAGCGTTAATTCCCATCCTTCGGAGGGGTGGCAGGCGTAGCCTGACGGGGTGATCTCTCCCTATACACTTTGCACCACCCCGCCCTTCGGGCACCCCTCCAAAGAGGGGAATTTATTTGTCGTCTGCTCTCAAATCGGCCGTGAACTTACGTGCAATTTCCGGGCTAGGTGGAGATAGCTGGGGCGATGAGTTTGAGTTCGTCTATTCGCTGGAGCCCATGCCGGAGATGACTGGCGAGACGACAGGTGTCTGGAATACGTATCCGCCAGCAGGAGCTGTGGCCGGGCGTGCCCGGCAAAACCTCAACATTATCTCCAACTGGCTATCCGTCGCCAACCTCGATCCGCCCCCCGCGCCTTCTGGCTTAATTCATCTTAAAAAATCAGCAACACTTCGTCGTGGTGAACGCATAGTCATCGCCGGGCCATAGCCAATCCGATAAAGCATTATCGCTCTCTGTGCAGACCAGTTGACCTGGGGGAAAAGCAGCTGAAACTTTTGTTGAAGCGCCTGAAAAGCAGCCTCTTTGCCCGGAGCCAGTGCCGAAAATTCATCAGCATCCATGAAACTCGTAATAGGGATGGCGGCCAATGGCTGAAATGACAAACCAAGCTCGGTTGCCTTGAGCCAAATCCGCTGTAAAGCCTGACCTCCGCGCAGCAAATCTTCAGAGCTCGTTGTCGGCATGGTCAGCAAGCCAATTGCCGAACTATGCACAATAGGCCGCGATGCGGCATGCGACACCGCAAAGGTTCCTCCGCACTTGTTCAGCACGCTGGCGATTTTCCAGTCTTTCAGCAGACGCAATCCAACCTGCCCTGCTCTCCCAACCCCAAGAGAGGAGACCAACAAACCCGTGTATGATGTCTCACCTTCATCCAGCGACCAGCGAAGAGTGGAATAAAAAAACTCATGCGCTTGCCGGTTCTCAATTCGCATCCTATCCGCCTGCGCATGCAATGCCTTTAATTTTAAAAACTCCTCAGGCGCCGTTAAAAAGTAATTTTTGGCACCCGGAATGTCACCGGCAATATCAGTTATCAATCGTTCAGTTGAAGACAAGAGCGGCCTTTGCAGGTAAAGACCGCGATTAGTCATCCGATCCCAAATAACCTCAAGAGGCAAACCAGGTTTTTCTGTGCTAACAGCGAAAGTAAAGCGCAATAAAAAGTCATCGCTACTTGTTCCGGGCTCAAATGCTAACTTCGCCTCAAGGCCAACATGGGCGGCAGCCAAAATTATATTCTCTGCAACTGCGCCAAAAGAAATAAGCGTTGCTCTTTGACCTGAATTATACGGAGAGGTATCGGCAGCCAAATTTGGTTTCAGCAACAGCGTTTCACCATCCTTGGAAAAATTCCAGGGTTGAACATTATCTCCCGATGGTGCCATCCTCCCGGCGTTCACTAGGTAACTGACAATCTCATCGGATAGCGACTCACCGCTCGCAATGACTTCGGGACATACCGGCACGTCCTCAGCAAACTTCACTTCACTCCCGCCAAACTTTTTGCGCACCAGGGAAATTTTCAAACGCTGCCAGGGGTTCTTATTGCCAAGCGGCATATAACCGCGATAATAGCGCCGGGTGTAAGGATCAAACCTGGCATAATGAGGAACAGAATAAACCTTGCCGCGCTTCAACAAGATTCGAACTACCTCAGCGGCAGCAGCTCCAGCACAAAGCTGACAAGCCAGTCCAAGCGAGGCCGCCTTGCGCTTTCTCGCATTTACCGGAGCCATATATTTCGTAAAACCGAGATTTGGACTGAGGCCAACAACAAATGAGGCCAGCTTCTGCATTGCCGGATCTTTGTCGGTAATATTGAAATATTCGTCAAAACCCATTGCACCGGCAGGATCAAAAACAAGCAAGGCGGTGCTAAAACCGAGAGGACCAGCCGTAACGACGGGTATTCCTCTTCTTCGCGCCTCATTGAAAATCAGCCGACGTGTATCAAATTCAAAGGCATCAATACTGTCAACCACCAAGTCGACATCAGTAAGAAATTCTCCGACATTGCCTGGATTGATCCCTGACGAGAATTTATTGATCTGCAAAAAAGGATTGATACTTTTTGCCTGCTCCCCCATCACATCGATCTTCGAGCAGCCCAGGTGTGGAACTGAAGCACCATACTGACGGTTCGTGTTCGCCAGCTCAAATTCATCGAGATCGGCGATATTAAAACGACCAATACCTGTGCGCACAAGTG
>JAQTWB010000127.1 GCA_028689495.1 bacterium
GCCCGCAGTTCTTCTGACCAATATCTTTCCGTTCCATAATCAGGGAAGGCGCGCTGAAAAGATGGATCCTGATACCGTTTGGCAATCCAGGCACTGAAATGAATTATTCTCAATCCCCTGAGCGGCTCAATCAGCCGTAAACTACGGCGATCAAACTCTTTCATCTGCTCATATGCCTCAAGGCAAAGGGAAAAGCGCTCTTTTGATTCTTCATCACGGCCCGGAAATAGGAGCCATAGATCCTGAACACAAGGACCCACAACCATGTCATCAAAATCGACAAGAGAAAAACCTGACTGACCAAGAATTATATTGCCAAAATGGCAGTCTCCATGAATTCTCTGAACCCCGATATCGGCAAACATTGGCTCCGAGAGCGTGCAGATCTCCTCAACAAGATCGCAATATGCATCACGCACCCTGTCACTCAGCACATCCTCCTGTAACAGGATGTCGAGATTATCAAACCCATAAGTTTCGGGTGAAATATGCAGGCGATGATCAGACCTTCGTGTTGCACCAACGCCATGCATCCGGGCAACCAACCGACCTATCTGCGGTATCTGATCATCCATAAGCTCATCAGGAGATCGTCCCCGACATTTAGGAAAAACAGAAAACATTATTCCCTCTTCGTCCATAGAGAAAATACTTTGTTCCTCCCGAAACAAGAGCGGAGCAACAACAGGAATTTCAGCATCGCCAAGGTCGAGCAAGAATCTGTGTTCTTCGGCAATCTGCTCACGACTCCAGCGCTGTGGACGATAAAATTTGGCGATAAGCGAGCCAGGAGAACCATCAATTTCAATTTCATAAACGCGGTTCTCCATGCTGTTAAGCTGGAGAATGCGTCCCGTACAAACAAAGCCAAGGGACTCGACTGCGGTCAGAATTTTATCAGGAGTCAACTCATGAAAGAGCCTTGTTTCTCTCTCCCCCCATGCAGATGTTTTTGACATTAACCTCTCCTGGCAATAAACACGGTCTCTATGGAATTAAAAAACGAACTCTTGAAAAACATTGGTACCGCCTCATGGAAAGAGCTTGAGGCGCATTTCGCAGCAGATACACTAATCTGCGTCAAATCGGACCTGGATATCTTGAGCGTGGGTGAGGATATCGCCCTGGACAAAGCAGAAAAAATCCGCAACCTGCTCCAAACCGGTCGGTTATTTAAACCATCAGCCGCCGATATGACACTATGGCAAAACTCTGAGCAAAAGTTCCTCTGCCTGATTGTCGCCCCTTTTATCATCATTCAATCAGGCTCCTGACCCGGAAATTCTGCCGCTGGCGGGCACCTCTCGAGGCGCCCCATAATGTACCCGCGCGTGAACCATCATCAACTCAACCCTGTCAAATTTCACATAGCACTTTATGTATTAATTGCGCTATAGTCTGCGAAATCCTTACGTGCCACATCCGGGTTAGATAATGAACTTCCCCCGGAAATAAAGATAGCAATCTTCTTGAGATAATATTTATGCTGCGAACAATTCTGCCACTCAGAAAAATAATGCAATCAACCGCAACCTTGATTGCCTCCTTGCTAATTCTTACATCCACCGCTCTGGCTGAAGATTTAACTACACCGGCCTACACTGAATACAACACATTCCTGGGTGGCGTTAATTTTCTCGAGCTTTCATCCACCGGCAGCAGCAATGTGAATGCCAATGTCGCGGTCTACAACCTTGAGGGCGCATTAAGGGGAAGCATCTCCGTAACAATACCCGCCGGCAAACAAGTTGATCTCGATATCAACTCTATCGTCAACACACCGGATACTTATGGCTTGGTAAAAGTTACCTTCAATGTCAGCAGCACAGCCAAACTTCGCGGACGAATGGCGACCTACAGCCAGAATAGCAATGGCAGCTACTCCTTTGCCATTGCCAAAGAACTACGCAATGCCTCACGTCGAAGAACATACGCCATATCTAACTCATTTGATGCCGAAGGCCGAGGGTACGTAGCTCCGAACTGGCTTTCAATTACAAATCTCTCTTCAACAAATAAAACATTCACTTATCGCCAGTACACTCCACAAGGCGCCATAGTCCGAACTTCAACTGTAACACTAGGCAGCAAGCAACGCCGTGATATTCAGGCTGGACATGAAGATGGAGAAGTTGTCTACCTGAATGAAGTCGAGGCCCCAGACAGTACAACCGAGTATCTGTCCTATATCACCCGCTATGGCACAAATTCCGATCCAGCCAACTTCCAAAACTCCCCCGTCTACGCCATACCTCTGCCAACAACAACTGGAACCGACGGTGAACAATTTACATTAATCTCCGACCGCGAAGGCGATTGCTGGGATCAATCAAACTGGCTGGAAGTTGCCAACACCGACACAATAACCCGAAACGTATACCTTTCATTCCGCCGCCAAGACGGTTCGATTGCAAGTAGCACAACCATGTCGATACCGGCTAAAAACCAATTTCACTTCAATGCCACAGCGCTACTCAGACTGTCGGGAAACCGGAATAAATATGGAGTGGCAAGAATATTCAGCGACACAGGTAGCAAAATCTTGATGCAAAGTACTGTTTACACGCACAGCTGCAACCGATCCGCCTTGCAAACAGCCTTTACGGTACCATCTTTACAGCCAGAGAATTTCCCGATCAGCGGCTCATACAACACATTCATCGATATTCACAGTCGTCTATTCTTGCTGAATACATACCGCACTACACAATCCGTAACGTTGGCTCTCAAACATGATGGTAAGGAAATTTACAGCAACATCTTTAACTTTGGTGCCTACCAAAGCCAGACATTGGATTTAAGCGACGAAGCCACTTATTCAACTGCCGCTGATACTATTGGCACCTTATCTGCTGGACCGGCAAGCATCGATAATATGATCGGTTTTGTCGTCCGTGAACACTTCGCCAATGACGCAACATTTGATTTCGCCATGCCGACACCAGTGCAATAATACCATTCCCCTCCCATGCACGGCGGTGCCGACCAAGGTCGGGAAATCTATAGTGGGAGGGGTATACAATTTGATTTGAATCCTCCTGTTGTCAATCTTGCATCTTAATTTGGAGTGTTGCGAATATGGTCGCAAGTGGCATCTGATACATTCAACTGTGTCAGATATCGTTCAGAAACAACTAAATACTACGCGGAGAGCTTGCTCCTATGAGTTACCTTACAGGGCTTCTCGATGCGCAGGTCGTCGAATTCATTGACAACCTTGCGTATTTTCGCGGATACAAATCCGCACTATTTGATTCCGAATTCCGTTTTAAAAATCCAGGCACAGAACAGGCGAAACAACAGTTGAGCGAGGTCCAAGCTCTCGGGCACCTGCTGCGCTTTATTAAAAAAGACCTGAGCGTCTGCTCGAATATCAATCTGTCGCAGCTTGAAAAAAGAATCAGCAAAGATTTCATCGAAAGATACAAAGAACCCGATAGCCATACGTATAACGCGGCTCTCCTTGCTGCTGAAAAAGCAATCGGAATTCTTCAGGATGTGCAAAGGAATATGAAAGAAGCAGCTTGAAACTGATGTGCCATAATGGGGCAGTGGAGCTCCAGCTCCGCTGCGAAAATTATGCTGAAAATCATCGCATCAAAAATGTGCCGAGCTCCAGCTCGGCGCACCGCCCCCAAAAAAGGGAGTGTTGCGAAATTAACATTTCGCCAGGATTGACTACCGTCAATCCACTTTTTCGCATCTTCGACACGAAAAAGTCTCCCCTCTATGATTTTTTCTTTTGTAGGACCTTGCAGGCCCTACATCTACTGCGCTACGCGCAGGCATCCGGCTTTCGCCGTCTGCATTATGGGCATGTTTTTCAACACGCCCAAAAATTAGAATCGTCGAATTAAACATCAAGCGTCAAATCCGAAGCGCTCTCCTTGATCATTCGACTTCGTTCAGAAGGATCACTGCCCATCAGTTCTGTCAACACTCGATCTGATTCCTCAGCATCACGCATTGTGACACGAAGCATTGTCCGCGTTTCAGGATCAAGGGTGGTCTCCCACAAGGTATCAGGATTCATCTCACCCAATCCTTTATAACGAACGATTCTTGGATTCTTCAGCGACTCTCTTGATATGATTCCACTCATCTCATCGTCACTGTAAGCCCAGAAAACCCCGGACTTCTTCTTGCTCTTTTCTGACCTCTTTTTCTTTTCGCCTCCAGATACCGCCTTTTGCTGAGCAAAAACGCCATACAAAGGCGACTTACCAATGTAAAGATTGCCACTCTCTATCAATGGGCGCATGTGTTTAAAGAAAAATGCCATCAGCAGAGTCGCTATATGCATGCCATCGGCATCAGCATCAGTAAGAATGATAACTTTACCATATCTCAACCGAGCCAAATCCATATCCTTCCCGACACCGCAACCTACAGCAGCGACAATGTTGGAAAGCTCTTTGTTGTCCACCGCCTTCTTGGTAGTTGTGGAAATGGTATTAAGCACCTTGCCACGAAGCGGCAAAACAGCCTGATAATGCCGGTTCCTCCCTTGTTTTGTGCTGCCGCCAGCACTATCACCCTCAACGATAAAAAGCTCGGACTCTTCCGGGTTTGTGCTAGAACAATCCGCCAGCTTACCCGGCAGTGTAAGTCGATGACTTATGCCAATCTTTCTTCTGACACTTTGACTCGCCGCCCTTGAGGCTGCCCGAGCCTTGGCAGAAAGAATGATCCGGCTAACGATAGCCGAAGCCATTGATGGCTTCTCATTTAACTGCTGCTCCAGTGAACGAAACGCAGCTTCAACAAGTGGTGCTACCTCTGGGTTATTCAAACGACCTTTTGTTTGCCCCTGAAACTGTATCTGGAAACGATCACCGGGCAATCGCACAGAAACCAGGCAAAATATCCCTTCACGAATATCCTCAGCGCCAAGCTTGATCCCCTTGGGCAACAAATCATGAACGCTGATATAATTTCTCAGAGCACGGGCAATACCGGCCTTCGCCCCATTTTCATGAGAGCCCCCATCTGATGTAAAAATTCCGTTTGCGTATGAAAAAAATTCCTCCCGCGGAAGCTCGGACCAGGCAAGAGCAGCATCTATCTGCACATCATCGTTTTTATGAATAACGAAAATCTCGTCACCGACAGGTTGAATTTTCTTCTCGCCAAGAATCTGCCTCAAATAGGCAACCAACCCCTCCTCGTAGTGAAACTCTTCCCGGGACGAATTAACTTCATCAACAAAAAACAAACGAACCCCAGGATTCAAGTAAGCCTTGGTGCGCATCGTTTCCCGGATTATCTTGTCCGAAAAAGTAATCTGGGAAAATATCTGTGGATCCGGTCGAAAAAAGATAGTTGTCCCAGTTTTATTTCCCTCCCCCTTTCTCGAAGTCAGGGACGACACTGGAACCCCGCGAGAATAGCTTTGCGAGTAAATCCGCCCATCCCGTCTGATAGTCGCAACAAGCTCCTCACTCAAAGCATTAACGACAGAACTGCCCACACCGTGCAGACCACCCGCAGTTTTATAGTTCTTGTCAGAGAACTTTCCCCCGGCATGCAGGACGGTTAAGATGACCTCAAGCGCCGACTTATTAAACTTCGGATGTTTTTCTACCGGTATTCCCCGTCCATTATCAGTAATCGTCACACTCTGCCGATCGGCATGAAGTGTTACCTCGATTTCTGTCGCATAACCATTCATCGCCTCATCGACACTATTGTCGAGAATTTCAAAAACCAGGTGATGCAACCCCTGCGGCGTGTCTGTGCTGCCTATGTACATCCCAGGTCGTTTGCGCACTGGCTCCAGGCCCTCAAGTACCTCAATGTCGCTTGCGCTATATGATTTTGCCACTGCTCCGCTCATATCTTGATTCCTGTCACTGGTAGACCGCGCTTAATCAACTTGTTACCCCGCTTTGCTCGACTACCGAGAGTCAAAGAACGAATACTGATACTCTTTTCTTCATTATCTGAAGCCAGAATCGAAACTGAAGAACTTCGACTTACTGAACAACCAGCGACAAGAGAATCATCGGACGGTATTTTCTGCAAGATGACCCCTTTTCCGGCACCAGACAGTTCCGGGACCTCCGTTGCCAAATATGTGACGGCGTAACCTGCTGCGCTAATAAAAAATACGATCTCGTTTTGCAGGTAGAAAAGACCGGCAAGCTCATCTCCCTCAGAAACTTTTACCAACTTGCGTCCCGTCTTCTTTGTATCGGAAAGACCGGAAAGTGAGAAGCGGTAGCCAAATCCCCGCGCAGTATAGAAGACCAACTGTCCGAGTTTCTCCGGATCCAGACCGCGATCAAGAACAAGCGCCTGAATAACATTTTCACCATCCTGAAAACGAAAAAGCTTCTGGACCGGCTCACCATAACCTGTCGTCTGGGACAATTCATGGATTTTCACAACAAATGCGTTGCCGTGATTGGTGAATAGAGCCAGAGAATTACGTGTTGATGACGCCTGGACAAAAAACAAACTGTCCCCTTCACGAATCCGCGTGCTGGCCGGATCGTTTGTTTCCCTAATACGCTTTAGCCAGCCATCCTTGGTCACAATAACATGCACGTTCTCATGCTGAACATATTCTTCGGCGTCAAACTCAATCTC
>JAQTWB010000128.1 GCA_028689495.1 bacterium
GATCGAGAATATTATTTGGCACTGAGGGAGCACTTTGTCGCTCGCTAATAACAATGTCGTCAATTGCTATGCCGTCGTTATCAGTGTTCCTGACACCTGTGTAATATAAACGAAACCTTACACTTGATTGACCTATGTAGTCAGTGAGAGGATGTCGAGCTTTTACCCAACCGCCACTTCCGGAGGTGCCGCTGCCAGACCAGCCGTAATATTTAGGGTAGTTTGGTAATCTGGTGATGTTGTAGTTGTTATACCAGTTCTCTCCCGTTTGTGTGTTGCCTAGAATGTTCCATGTGTAGCCATCGTCGATTGAGACCTGAACGATTGCTCCATCTTGAAAATTTTTGGTTGACCACCAGATTTGCATTGAAAACTCGGGGTCTACGGCTGCACTTAAGTCAAAGCAGGGACCGGCTAAGGTTGATACGATGGAATAGTTGTCAATAGCAGTGGGGCTGAGACCATTTGTAACCCAGGCGTTGGAACCAGAATAGGCGCCATTGATAACCGACTTGGCTGGTGTGCCTAGCGACATAGGCTCATTCCAGGAGTCGTCGTTTATCCAATTGTTGCTGCCATTCTCAAAATTAGTCCCGTACGGAATGGCAAGGGTTCTGGCGGTGTGGAACTCTACGTACTGACTGCTGTTTGCCGCGGAGATAGAAGTATCAATAAAAAGGGAGTGAAAGCCAGGCAACGTTACATCAACTGGATTACTGAAAATGAAGTTGGCGGTTTCCCCAGGATAAATTGTATCGGTAAATACTTCGCTAACCCATGAGCCACTGTCTAGTTGATATTTTACACTGAATCCGGTCTGCGGCTCATTCCCCCAGTTGAACAGGTCAACATCTATTGTGGTTGGTGCTAAACCATAGCTGCATTTGTCCCCGTAAGGTGAATTGATATTTTCAATGCGAACATCAGCCACTGTTATGTCATGAACGGAAATGTGAAAATCCTGAGTGATGTTTTCGACCATGGAGCCATGGGGTTGTAAAGGAATGAAACTTGTTCGCGGCGCCGATGCATGAAGGGTCCAGGGGGTGCCTATGGTGATGTTATTGAACGAATAAGATCCATTATTGTCAGTGATTTTGCTTCCAAGTGCGCCACCATCAATAGTTACGCCGGCAAGAGGTGTTTCTCCATCGTAAACATGGCCGGAAAGGCTGAATTTTGATGTTGATACTGCCCCAGTGAAATTTGCCGTTAAGTTTGCATTCAATGCACCGGAGATTGTTTTAGGAGTAAAGGCATAACCAGGTTTTGCCGGGATTATCTGGTAATTTATGCCGATAGGGATGTAGTTGAAATGGTAATTGCCACTGGCGTCGGTGATTTGAGTGCCGAGTTGCTTGCCATCAATAATAACACCTGACAGTGGTACGCCGCCTGATGTGACCGTGCCGCTGATGCTGTAAGTCAGATTTTTAATTTTCCAGACGGTGGCTTGAATGTAATATGGTCCGAGACTTTCGCCAGCTACATATACCTCGTTCTTGCTATCGATAAATATTCCGTATCCTTTATCATTACCATTTCCTCCTGCGGCATTGTCGTGGCAGTAAATGCCACCATCAGCAAATGCCGCATCGAGATTTCCGGATGAAAGAAGTTTGACAACACACATATCGCTGTTTGCTGTCGAGTTAATTCCCTCGCCGGCAAGCCATATATTTCCCACGCTGTCGATTTGCAGGTCGTGAAATGCATCGCTGCCGACCGCTCCGGCAAGGTTGGCAAAGTGTCGGTGCCCGGAAGTCTGCCATGAAGTGTCAAGGGTTCCGCTGCTTCCGAGAACTTTCCAGATAACAGCATCATTGTCTATGCCATTACTGCTGTAGCCAGCGACCAGCAGATTGCCAGAGCTGTCGATGACAACACGTTCGGCATAGTCATTGGCTCCTACGACCCCGGCTCCGCTATCGAGAATCAGATAACCGGTCCCATTGAATGTTGTGTCTAGCGTGCCATTACTTAAGTATCGCCAGACGATAACATCGCTGTCGCCAGAGTCGGGATTTCCTTCACCGACTACAATTATACGTCCTGCAGGATCTACAGTAACGCCATTTCCGCGGCTTGTGGGGATTGCATTGAAAGTGACCTTTCCGGTAGTGTTGAAGCCGGTTTCTGCACCTCCAGTGGAGTTCAGCTTGGTTATGACCATGTAGGCATGATTCTGGCCACCGGTGAGGTAATAACCGCCATTTACGGTATCTTCGACGACAGCCTGGGCTTGAACATCAACTCCGGTAAAAGTGGTTCTACTTACTCCATAGTTGCCAAACATGCCGTCTTGTATGCCGTTATCAATCGTACGCCACATCGTGGGTGTTTGATAGCTTCCCGACTTTGAATTCCCGGCAAGAACGATGTCGCCATTATGATCTAGAAGAAGACTGTTTCCATTGGCTGCTGTCCCATCCATAAACACAACTCCAGACCAGGAAGTCGGGCCTACTTCTGGTCTTAGCGTGCTGTTTTTATCGAGGTACCAAACTAAGGCTGAGGGGGATGAGCTAGTCGAGTTGTAGGTGCCACCAACATAAATTGTGCCATCACTTTTCACCCCCAAATCTTTCGCCAGAGCGTTGGAATATCTGATGAATGTCCAGATTCCGTTATCTGCAAAGGTTCTGTCAAGCTGCGATACTTGTATAGGCTCCTGCGATTCGGTTAGCGAAAATGCGTCAAATGCAAATCCCTCATAGCCTGTAGAAGAAGATGCTTCGAGATGGAAGCGGAAGCGGACGTTGCTTTTGCTGGCAAGTTCCGCCATCGGATACTCGGCATTGCTCCATGCATCAGAAGTCGAAGACCAATACTGCCCAGAGTTGTTGTACCAGTTTCGGCCACCACCGTAGCGGCCTACTTTTGTCCAATTATTTCCATCGTCGACTGAATATTCGAAGGATACCTTGTCGTTGTAGTTTAGCTGTCGATTGTAGGCGAACTGCACACTTGGATTTTTTGCCAGCGACATGTCAAAGCATGGAGTTAAAACCCACGAATTTTCCAGTGGGGCTCGCTCACCTGCTCCTAGCCCACCGGTCGTCCAGGCATTAACACCGTTGTACGCTTTAACAATATTGTTTTTAGTAACAACGCCAGGACTCCAGGTATTCAGGCTTCCTGCAGTGCTCCAGTCGTTCCAATTTACTTCGAAGTCGTTTGCGTATGGAAATTGGAGAGTCGGTTTTATTGAAACAATGGTGCTGCCGCTGTTATTGTTTGTATTGCTGTCGCCGACCAGTTCAACGCCGTAGGCAATTACATGGCTGCCAACTATACTGCGGTTAATGCCGCTTGAGAATATGTATGTTTCCTCAGAGAGGGGGGCGATGCTGCCCGTAAATGTCTCGTATACTTTGGGCCCACTATCAACCTTGTACCAAACCTGAAACCCGGATTCTGTGCTTCGGCTGTTATTGCGGATTACCAGGCCGGGTTTAAAGAAGTTGTTGTTCTGGCAGATGGACGTTCCAGTGGAGTCGCTGTCGCCAAAAAGTGCTTTTGTTATGCCGAGGTCGTGTTGCTCTGGTTGGTATATCACAAAGTCGTCAAAGGCGGCGCCTTCACGTTGTGCGTAAGTATATGACCAAAATCGGAAACGGAAGCTGACACTATTCAGGCCCGCAAGAGATGGGATCTCGTGTTCGGCCTTTAGCCATCCGTTGGATTTATCATTCCAATAACTGTAATAACCTTTGTTGTACCAGTTCGTGCCATGCCCGTAGTATCCCACTCTTGACCAGGTCACTCCCTGGTCCGTTGAAGATTCTAATACTAAATAGTCAGAACCTGAATATATGTCATAGGCCAGCGACATTTGAACATAAGGCAGGGAAAGGCTACTTAAATCGTAGCAGGGAGATTCTACCCAGGAGCTTTCACTGCGTGCATAAGTCCCCTGCAGGCCACCACCCACCCAGGCGTTAACCCCGCTTGCTGCGGTATTTAGAGTTTTTGCGGGTGTGCCGAACGCCCAAGTATTGTTGGTTCCTCCAGTTCCCCAATAGCCAGTTCCCGATTCGAATGTTTCCAGTGTTGGCGTAATCGGCGAGTATATGGTGAGAGATGTGTTGTTACTATTGTTAGCGGTATCCAGATCGGCGGCAAGGTCGACGCCGTAAGTTATGCTGTGACTTCCGGACGCGCTACGAGTTATGCCATTGGTAAATGTATGGGTCACGCTCGCGAGAGGTGCGAGACTTCCGCCATGTGCTTCGGAAATTTTGGCACCGCCGTCTATTTGATACCAGACCTGGTACCCGGATTCTGTATTGCTGCCAATATTTTTGAAGGTTACAGACGGTTTGAACAGGTTAATGCTTTGGCACATGAGGTTGCCTGCCGTACCGCTAGCTCCAAAATAAGCCCCCGAAATTGTCAGGTCGTGTGCTAATGGCTCGACTATCTCAAAATTGTCAAACGCGGGACCCTTCGCTGGATATGAGCCATCTGATAAAAACTTAAGGCGAAATTTAACGTTATTCTGTCCGGCGAGATTTGAAATCGGGTATTCTGAAGTTTGCCAGGTACTGGTAGTTTTGCTCCACATTTGCTCGGTGCTATTGTCATACCAGTTTGAGCCGCTGCCAGCAGCACCCACTCTTGACCATGTCTGGCCGTTGTCGGTTGATGACTGCAATACTAGTCCGTCATCGCTTTGGCCAAGTGAAGTTCCAGTGTCTATAAAAGTTGATAATTTTATTTGAGCCCCAGTCATGCTGCCGAGGTTATAGCACGGTGATTCAACCCAGGATAACTCATTGTTGTTGTAGGATCCACTGAGTCCCCCGCTAACCCAGGCGTTATTCCCACTTGCTGCCGAGAAAGGAGACTTCGTCGGAGTTCCGAAAGCCCAGCTATTATTTTTTCCGCCAGTTCCCCAATATCCTGTCCCAGACTCAAATGTCTCCAGTCCGGGAGTTAGAGGTGGGTAAATTGTAACTGATTTGTCATAGCTGTTGTTGGTGTTGTTGAGATCTCCAACTAGGTCTACGCCGTAACTGACGGTGTGATTTCCAAGGGTGTTTACATCAAAGCCAGTTGTAAATTTATGTGTTTTTGTTCCACCTGGGGAGAGGAGACCGCTAAAGGGTTCATAGATTATTGGGTTACTGTCAACCTGGTACCAAACCTGGAACCCAGATTCGGCTGTTACGCCAGTATTGCGAATGGTGAT
The DNA here is from genome assembly GCA_028689495.1 of bacterium. Lineage (GTDB taxonomy): Bacteria > Bdellovibrionota_C > UBA2361 > SZUA-149 > JAQTWB01 > JAQTWB01. Next base: position 5,195 of record JAQTWB010000128.1, read on the forward strand.
CTTTGGGAAATATTGCGCAGCATTTTGACAGATGTAAGAACCAGCGAAGGCTTCTGTTCCCAACAAAGCATCACCAACTTCTAAGTCATGGGCTAGATGATCGGAAAGTTTAAAGTTATCAAAGGCTGAGCCATTTGTTGCGCTGTAGGAATCGGAGGAAAATAAAATACGGAAGCGCACATTATTTTGTCCGGCGAGATCAGGTAAATCATGAGAGACCTGTTCCCAGTTTTTGGAGTTGCCACTCCACCAAGATATATTTAGATCATTGTACCAATTGGTGCCAGATTCGTAATCTCCAATAGTCGTCCAGGATACTCCCTCGTCCAAGGAATATTGAATAATAAGACCATCACTGTTGTTGTAATTGCGCCTCCAAAGTGACATTTCTATTCTGGGGGTAGTAGTCGCACTTAGGTCGTAGCAAGGAGATAGAACATATGAATACTCATTGGCATTGTAGGTATCACTTACGCCGCCGTTGACCCAGGAAAAAACGCTTTTGTTGTTGCTGGGTGGTAGAGTTGTCGGAGTTCCAAATTCCCAGCTGTTATTTGTCCCGCCTGAAGTCCAGTAACCCTGCCCGGACTCGAAGTTATCAAGTATTGGAGCTGCTATTGGGGTGGTATTGGGACACTGAGCAAAGACGGTAGAGACGGAGGATATGTAGAAGAGTGAGATGGTCAGTATAGCCATCAAGGTAACCAAGTGGCGTTGCTTTCGCGCCGGGAAGCGAGAAAGCAAATGTTTTGGTATGCCGACCATTTTTTTGAACTCCTATACCGACTTTTTTTTGGATCCCCTCGGTCGGTATCATCGGCAGAATGTTGTCGAGACTTGAGGTCCTGGCCGCCAGAACAAGAGTGGGCGCTTGGGGTTCGCAATGGGGAGCAGATAGTCGCATAAGTGGCCGAGTTTTTTAACGATTTGGCGAAAAACTGTCTTGGTCGTATGTCCCTATGACTGTTTCCTAGTTTGTTGAATCAACGAATGCTGTGGACCCTACTAGATTTTCTCCCCCAGCAATCAGTGATAGTAACTGTCAGTGCAGCATTACTGAATTCGTCACCGTTTGTTGGTAAGCGATTCCTAACAGGCGTTCTTACCAACCGCGAACAATGATGCCATCCTCCGATAAAACACGAACGGAGGTAATCATGTCAAAAAAGTTCAAGACCCCATCAAACTGGGCATCGGTTGTCGAA
>JAQTWB010000129.1 GCA_028689495.1 bacterium
GAGCAAATTAGCTACGTTATATTTTTTAATAGCGGCTATTTTCATTTTGTCGGTTTCTACTCCCCGTTTTGTTTTGGCCTTGCCTACGTATGAGGCCCTGCAGAAACTTTATAGCGAGGGGAACTACACCGAAGCTTATGACGGCCTTGAGCAGCGAGCATTGTCGCCAAGTCTTGCTGACAATGAGCGAACTCAGGCTTTACAACTTGCTGTGTCATCTCTTGGCTCACTTGGGCGTTCTGCCGAGGTAGATGAACTACTGGAGAAGCTGATCGCCAGTGACAAAGTAGGACCCCTGTTACTGACAACCGTTGCCGATCAATATGCTCAGGCTACCCATTGGGGGGAAATAGTCGGTGGTAAGTACCGTCGTGGTTCATACGGTCATGGCAAGTCGGTCGTTTCATTGGAACGCGATCGGGTGCTTGCGATCAAGTATTATTTGTTGGCCTTGTCATTAGCCGAGAAAGCTGCCGATCGAAACTCCATAGTTCCGGTAATCTCAGCTATGTCACATTATTTCCTGGCACAGGAACCTTGGCGTCTTGCCGAGTTGACCGATAGTGAGACAATCCCTGATTATGAACCCACTGAGGGCGGTTATGGTGGATGGCAGTCGATGCGCAGTCGAAATACGACTGCTCCCGTTGATGAAGCGGGACAGGCGATATTTTACAACTTACCGCAGTCGCTGGCTGAAGCTAGGAGTGATGGGGAGCGTTTACGTTGGGTATTGCATCAGCTCGAATCAATTGGCGGATCGTATGTAGTTCAGTCACGGCAATCCTATGCGGAGTTTATGCAGTCACAGTTTGGGGTTGAGACTTTGCTGAATAGTGGCTCCGGTCTGAGTCCGGAGCTGTTGTCTCGTGAAGGCAGTAAATATGCTCTTCATACCTTGGCCGACGATGAAACCATTGCTTTGCTTGCAAGCGGGATTAAGCGTTTTGATTTGCCGCAAGAGCATAATCCAATTGTTCTATATCAGTCATTGCTCGAGGAAAGCACTGCCGATCGCGGTGAGATTGAAAGGCGCCTTGCAGAAATCTATCGAAATCGCCGGCAGTTTGAACGGGCGGCAGAATTGTTTGACGATTGTCGGAAGCATTCTACTGCTTATGACTGGAGAGTGAAATTGTGTCAGGCTGCTTATGAACAGATTAAACTTCCCTGGGTCGAGTTTTTGCCGGTTGCTGATGGGGCCGCAGGGCAGGCGCAGACATTTGAGATTCGCCACCGAAATACCAACACTGTTACATTTACTGCTTATCAACTTGATGCCAAAAGATTACTTGCTGATGTCAAAGAGTATTTGCAGGCAAATCCGCGAAAGCTTGATTGGGAGACACTTGATATCTCTTCACTTGCCTCTTATGTGAGCAAAGGAGCAGAAAAAAAATACAGGTTGGGCAAGCCTCTGATCTGGAAGGAGGCAGTCACTGCACTTGCGGCGCACCGCGATAGTGTCAGCAGTCACAATTCCAGAGTGAATCAAGCCGGGCTTTACCTTGTACAGGTAACTGCTGAAGGGGGGAATACCGCCGAGATTATCACTTCACTTAATAAGGTGGTCATAGTCGCCAAACCAATTCATCAAGGACGCATGTATATCGCGCTGGACGCCATCAGTGGTCATCCTCTGCCGGGTATCGCTCTTAATTTTTTTGGTTATTGGCAGAAATGGCGGGAGAATCAGGGCACGGTCAGTCGTTGGCTGGGGCGTGAATTTGATGTGGTCACCAAGACTTTTTCTTGTCGTACCGACCGTGAGGGCATTTGTCAGATTGAGCAGGATGATAAGGCGGGGAGTGACGATCAGCTACAAAACTATCAATGGCTGGTGACAGTGGAAGATGAGGGAGAGCTCAGAGGATGGTTTGGTTTTGATTCACTGAATTACGGATGGTGGCAGAGGTCCCAACTTGATCAGGTGAAATTTGTTGCAATTACTGACCGGCCTGTTTATCGACCTGGCGATACTGTCAAAATGCGTCTTTGGTTGCGACGTACTTCTTACCTTGATGCAGTTGAAATTCCTCAAGGCAGTTTCTCTTTGCAGATCAATGACGGGAAAGGTGAAAAATTTCTTGAGAAATCTATCATACTCGACAAAGACGGCGGTTATTCGCTTGAAGTACCGCTTGCTGCCGATGCCGTTCTTGGAAACTACAGCCTCTGGCTTTATGGTTCTGCGAATTATTCCAGTACTTCCAGTTTTCGTGTCGAAGAATATAAAAAACCGGAATTTGAAGTAAAAGTTGATGCTGGTCCTGGTGTATCTCGTTTGGGAACTCCGATATCGGCCGTGATCAAGGCCAATTATTATCACGGTGCACCGGTTACAAAAGCACATGTTCATTACAAAGTGTTGCGCAAGGCTTTGGATAGCCGGATCTATCCGAGCGGGCGCTGGGACTGGCTTTATGGGTATGGTTATCTTGCGACTCCTTATGAAAGTCGCTGGTTGCCTGGTTGGGGGATTTGGGGTTGCAAAGTCTATAATCCGATATTTGCAGCAGATTATGGACCGCCAGTGATTGTTGCGGAAGAAACACGCGAGATAGCAGTTGATGGAACGTTGTCTATAGCCATTGACACATCTTTTGTCAGTGACGTTTTTTCCGATACAGATCATGAATTTGAGATTGTCGCAGAAGTGACAGATGAATCGAGGCGGATGATCACAGGGAGCGGTAAGGTTGTTGCTGTGAGGAAGCCGTTTAATATCGCTCTTTGGACTGATCGCGGATTTGCTCGTCCCGGTGAGAGTTTTTTCCTGGAATTGCAGGCGCAGGATGTAAATAGCAAAGGAGTTGCAGGCGATGGAAAGGTGACGGTTTCCAGGGTTGTCTTTGACTCTGCAGGAGAGGCGAAAGAGACTTTTGCTGGAAGTCATGATGTCCATCTTGATGATACCGGAAAGGGGCGTTTGCAGTTGAAAGCTGGAGATGCAGGGCAGTATCGCTTGTCTTTGAGACTGAAGGACTTTTCTGGCGAAGAAGTTGAAGGTGGAATGGTTTTGTCTGTGTTCGGTGAGGGTGCGGATAAGAGTGAGAACATCCGCTTTAACGATCTGGAAATTGTTTCTGACAGAACTGAGTATCATGACGGAGATCGCGCTAGAATCAGAGTGAATACCGCCTTGCCTGACGCCAATGTTCTGTTTTTCTTCAGGCCGGAAAACGGCAGTTACAAGCGACCAGAGCTGATCTCCCTCAAAGGTAAGAGCGAGGTTGTTACAACTGATGTGACCCGGGCTGATATGCCGAATTTTTTCGTTGAAGGACTTATGGTCAGAAATGGTCAGCTCTTTAGTGAAGTGAGAGAAGTTCGTGTGCCACCTGCGGACATTGCTTTAAAGGTGGAGCTGACTGTTGCAGAGAAGAAACTTAAGCCGGCGACGGAGAACAGGTTAACTGTAACTTTACGTGACGATAATGGTAGGCCATTTGTCGGAGTGGCAACAGTTGCTGTGTATGACAAGTCTGTCGAGTATATTTCTGGTGGCAGCAATGTGCCTGATTTGTTGAAGACATTCTGGGAATGGAAGCGAAATCACTCTGCGGTTACCTCTGCTTCAAACGAAGTTGGGCGCGGGCAACCGCTCTGGCGTGAGGGGGGCGAGCGGATGCAGTCCTTGGGTGTATTTGGTGATGTTCTATCTGATGAAGATGGATTTAGTCAAAAGGTGAGGGGTGAGACGATGGCGTTTGGTCGGAAGGCCATGCCGATGAGTATGGTGGCTAATTCTATTGCAGAAAAATCTGCTGATGGATTATTAGGTGGAGGAATCGCAGCTAGTCCTTCTTCATCAGAGAGTGCGAAAAATGTGCCCTCTGTTGCCTTGCGTAGTGATTTTGCCGATACGGCCTATTGGCAGGGGAATCTTGTTTTTGATGAAGGCGGCAGGGCTGAGATTCCTGTGAAGTTGCCTGATAATCTTGCGACATGGAAAGTGAAGGTCTGGGCTTTCGGCAGTAAGAGCGAGGTGGGTGAGGGCGAAGCTGAGTTCATTACAACAAAGGATTTGCTGGTTCGTTTGCAGACACCACGGTTTTTTGTCGAAGGTGACGAAGTTATCGTTTCGGCAAATATTCACAACTATCACGCGAGTGGAACCTCCGTGGCGGTGAAATTGTCAGTTGATGGTGACACTGTATCGCTTGATTCATTGCCTGACGAAGTTATGAAAACAGTGATGATTGCTGCTGGCGGGGAAGAACAGCTTGAGTGGACGGTGCGAGCTGTGAAAACGGGAGCAGCGATTTTTCGTCTTTCGGCGCAATCGGCGGATGATAGTGACGGAGTGGAGATTAAGCTGCCGGTTAATGTTCACGGCACACTTAAGACGGATGCGCGTAGTGTGGTGCTTGCCGGGGATGAAGATTCGGCAAGCATGACAGTGGATGTGCCGGAAAAGCGCGACTCCAGGAAATCGAGGTTGCAGGTGCGCTGGTCGCCGAGTATTGCCTTGTCGCTGGTCGACGCCTTGCCATATTTGATTGCTTATCCTTATGGCTGTACTGAGCAGACATTAAATCGTTTTCTGCCGGCGATGATCGTCAAGCGAATTTTGGCCGACCTTGGTATACCGCTTGATGAAGTCAAGGGACCACGGGCGAATCTTGATGCGCAGTCGGCTGATAAAGCTGAGGATAGTTCTCCGGGCTGGAAGCGGCATGAAACCAATCCGGTATTTGACGAGGCTGAGTTAAGTCGAGTTGTGCTTGATGGTTACGAACGATTGCAGTCGATGCAGTTGTCAGATGGAGGCTGGGGCTGGTTTTCCGGTTATGGCGAGCAGTCGACAGCGCACACGACCGCAACTGTGATGCGTGGTCTTTTACTGGCCCGCGAATACGGCAAGGCTGGTGAGAAACCCGATGAGAATAGTGTCAACCGCGGTTTATCTTGGCTTGAAACTTATCAGCGTGAAGAGCTGGCCAAGCTTGAGCGGGCATCTTTGAAGACGGAGCCGTACAAGAGTTTTGTCGATGATCTTGATGTTCTGGTCATGCTGACACTTGCTGAGGCCGGGAAGACAAACGTCGAGATGATGCAGTTTGCCTATCGCGACCGTACGCATTTGAGTGTTTACGCTCAGGCTATGCTGGGGTTGGTTGTTCAGGGAGCCGGTCTCAAGGAAGAAACATCGATGATTCTTCGCAATCTGCGGCAGAGGCTCAAGTTTAATGAGGAAAATCAAACTGCATATCTGGAAATGGGCAATAGCGGTTATTGGTGGCACTGGTATGGCAGTGAGGTTGAGGCGCATGCCTATCTGCTGAAGTTCCTCTCTCGCCTTGATGGTAAAGGAAAGGAGGCGGCTGGTGTTGCCAAATACCTGCTGAATAATCGTCGACACGCGACTTATTGGAATTCGACTCGTGATACGGCATTGGCGATTGAGGCGTTAGCCGAGTTCGTGCGGGCAAGTGGTGAGCAGTTTCCGGATATGGAAGTGGAGCTGATGTTTGATGGCAAGAGTCAGAAGTCTTTGCGCATAGATCGCAATAATCTGTTTTCTTACGACGACAGGTTTGAACTACTTGGAGATGAAGTGACCGGTGGACGACATACAGTGGAACTTCGCAAGTCTGGAGCTGGCAGGCTTTACAGTAACCTTTATCTGACGACTTTTGACAAAAGCGAGCTGATTGAATCATCCGGTTTGGAACTCAAGGTTGATCGGACATTTTATCGAATGCATCGCAAGGACATTGACAAGACGATTCGCGGTGGTCGGGGAGAAGTCCACCATGCTCAAAGAGAAGGATATATCCGCGAGAGGCTGGAGAGCCTGGATGATGTTAGATCTGGAGATATGGTGGAAGTTGAGTTGGTTCTGACCGCAGCCAATGACTATGAGTATCTTGTCGCTGAGGATATGAAGGCTGCAGGGTTGGAGGCGGTTGAGGTGAAGAGTGGGTATACCCAGAACGAGCTGGGTGCTTATGTCGAGTACCGCGATAATCGTGTGATGCTTTTTATTCGTAGTCTGCGTCGAGGGACCCATAGTATCAGTTATCGTTTTCGCGCCGAGACTCCGGGAAGGTTTGCTGCTTTGCCGGCAACATTTTCAGCGATGTATGCTCCTGAACTTCGAGGCAATAGTAGCAGCATGAAAGTGGTAGTTAAGGCGGAGTAAGTAGGAGTTGCTTTGTAAATGGGTTATTTTAGCGATTGATGTGTTTTCTTAAGAGTGACCTTGAGTTTTTGACACGGACAGCTAAACCAATGTGCTAATCATTAATTAGCAGTTCGACCCCTTTACGGAGATTACTCAGTGCAACTTCGTCACGACTGTCAAAGCTGCCACGTATTTGCATATTGCGATCAATAAGCACGATCCTCAGACTGTGGGTCTCGGCGTCCTCTCCCAAGCCGA
>JAQTWB010000130.1 GCA_028689495.1 bacterium
ATCTCAAAGCGCCGGTTATCGTAAATTTGACAAATCGTAAGGGACGCCAGTTGATTCTCGACAGTCAGTCGTTTTCCGCACGTCACCCACTCTGGGGTAAAGGCGAAGAGTAGTACTGATGACAGTTACCCCTAAGGACAGATATTTCTATCTCTGGTCCTGGTCCGACCTGCTATTGGGCATTTATTGTCTGATGGCTTATCTTCTTGTCGATTCATTCGCCAGCAACTTCTGGATGTCTTTGTCAGCTAATTACGTTCAAGACATTTTCTGCCTTGGAATAATTTTTTTCTCGCTCACTATTGTAAATATCTGGGTGGCATGGAGTGCTTGGCGTGCTGGAGATGACGATCGGCTTTTCGGTGGCACCTGGTTGGCGGTGATGCGCAGTGAATATCTGACCAGACAAAGGTTTTGGGACATTATACATTATTACCTGCTGTTTAAGGTTGTTTTGATTGTTTATGGCCTGATCAAACAAAGTATTCCTTTGATTCATGGACAGCTATTCGACGATATATTGCTCAAACAAGATATTTTTTTCCATTTGGGTCGCAATCCGATGCTCGATATGGTTCACATTTTTTCTGGCTGGGCCGATGGTTATATCGATTTGGCTTATGTAGGTTGGTACCCGGTGTTGGGTTCAATGATGATAGTGTTATTGATGCAGCGTGACAGGAGAGTGATGGAGTGGGGAATCTTTTCCCTGCTTTTTTTGTGGATGGCTGGAGGGTTGCTTGCTCTTGCTGTCCCATCACTGGGACCGGTTTATGTAAGGTCAGAGTGGTTTGCGGGCCTTTCAGTTCCTCACGCCAGGATGATTCAGGCGCAGTTGTGGCAACACTATCAGGAAATTATTGCCGGAGCCGAGGCTACAAAATTTCATAACTACGAAGGTATCGCCGCCTTTCCTAGCCTGCATGTGGCTATTGTTGCTCTTTATTCGTTTGTGCTCTGGCGCATCAATCGGATTAGCGCCTGGCTAATGATTGCTTATACGGTCGTTGTGCAGATTGGTTCGGTGTTTCTCGGCTGGCACTATGCGATAGACGGATATATTGGCATAGCGTTGGCATTCGTCATTGCCAAGACGAGTGAACGGTTGTTTGGGGTCAGGCAGTGATTTTACCCAAATGATCCAGATTGGTTCAGGTAGAGGTCTTTGATTTTTTCCTCAATCTCAGACGCTTGTTCACTGCCAACTCCAAAGCTTGTGTATAGCTTATCCAGTTCATCATTCTGTTCGACATAACCAGTTTTATGTCCATAGCCAAGTTTATGGGCAATCAGGTTTGCCGTCATGATTATGCGTATTTTCTCACCCAGGGGAGAGTTCTCAATTGATTCAATGGCATCGTGATGATGAAGAATCATCTGGCACATTTCGCTGGAGAAGTTCCATTTTTTGGCGACCAGTGCGCCAATTAGTGGGTGGGAGAATCCCAATTGTTCGGTTTCTGTGACATGGAATGGGCATCCGTCGGTATGAGCGGATTTAATTACTTTTTCATAGTCCTCGGGGATTTGTCTGGTCAGCACAAGCTTGCCGAGGTCATGCAAAAGACCTGCGAGGTAAGCCTCGTCAGCGAAATTTTTTTTCAGTGATGTGCATAGAGTATGTGCTGCCACTGCGGTGCAGGTAGAATTTTGCCAGATCATCTGTTCCATCTGTCCCTGCTTGCGATTGATTTGTCGCAACGTTGCCGCAACAATGATCCCTTTGAGCGATTTGAATCCGATGATGACGATTGCCTGATTGAGCGTTGTGATCTCCCGCTGAAAGGAGAACATTGCGGAGTTGGCAATTTTTAGAACTCTTGCGGCGAGAGCGGTGTCTTTGCCAAGCAGGTCAGTCAGGCGGCTTGTTGAAACGTTGGGATCTTCAATCAGCACCATCGCTTGTGAGGCGACTTGTGGCAGTGGTGGTAAGTCGCCAACCCAGGCGACAATTTCTTTCCAGTCTTTTCCGGGAGCAATGCGGCCTTCAAATTCTATTGGTGCGTTATTCTCGCTCATTCTCTTACATACCTGAAAGACTACTGTGTTCAATTGATATTCGGGATTACCCCTCTTGTTTGATAGATATCGACCGGAAGGAGGGGGATATTAAGCCTTTTTATATACTGATCGTCTTTTTTCGTTCAGGAGAAAATAATTGTTAAGTTAGGTCTTTTTCTGTCCGATTTTAATCTCTAGCTGCGTTGGCAGTTGAGCATGAGCAAATTATATGTGGGGCAGAGCCCCAGCAGAGGTTAGGGGAACTAATTTATGGAACTGGAATACGAGACCAAAGTTGAGGGCGACAAAGGTTTAGTGGTTGTATCCGGAGATCTTGACAATGAACAGGCCGGTGAAGCGCTGCGAGTTGCGTTTAACAAGGTCTTCGGTCAGGGTCTAAAAACTGTAGTTTTTGATTTGCGCGATGTACAGATCATCAACTCCTATGGCATTGGCAAGATTTTGATGTGCTACAATCGCCTAAAAACCGAAGGCGGCACATTGATGATGAAACCGTTGAATGGTTTTGTGAAGGAAACTTTTGAACTGTTGATGTTAGACAGTCTGTTCCCTGTTGACGAGAGTTAATACGGGATAAGCTTATGCCACTCAAGTTTCGATTGCGGGGGCTGGCAGAGACCTTTGTCGAGGGTATCTGCTGCCCATCCTGTCACAATGAAGGCGGAGAGGGGGGAGAGCAGGGATTTGCCACCGATCTGACCAAGGTTACTTATGATGGCATTGTTGTAGTCGTGCGCTGTGAGATTTGTGGACACGTGTTTGTGCCTGAAAATCAGAAGTTTGGCATCGTCAACTCATCGCGGCTGCGTAAGGCAGTAGAGAAAGATAGCCAGAATACCGGACAACCAATATTCCCGGATATTAAGTCGGTTCGTCTAGAAGTGGAAAGATTGAACGCGGGCAGACAGCACGGCGATCACTGAAAGAAAAGCAGCGCGATACGTGTTGGAGAAAGTCGAACTCTCTCTCAACACGTATTCCGGCATTTTATACTGTCTCAAAAACGTTGTTCAAAAAGGTTAGTTGAACAGTAGATTCGAACAGTAGAGCAGGATATTTACAGGCTGATGTTGTGGTCGCGGAGAGTTGCAGCCAGGCCCTTCTTGTCGATTGTGCGAAGAATACGGCTGGAGACACGCAGTCTGACCCATTGGCCAGCTTCAGTGTCGAAAATCCTTTTCCACTGCAGGTTTGGATTCCAGGTTTTTCTTGTTTTGTTGTGAGCGTGGCTCACGTTGTTGCCCTTCATCGGGCCTTTATTTGAAATGCTGCATCGTCTGGACATGGCAGTGCTCTTAAATTTGTATTTCTAGTAACTTAATTCTCGATTGTTGTTCGGGCATACGCAAGGCCTGCCCTTACAGCTTATTCCCGTTTCGTCATTTTTCTGTGGATCCATGGGGCATCCAGTCAGTGAATCATTTGGCGCATAGCGCTGATGATAATTGGCGACGGGAGTCGAAGGCGGCCGAGACTACATATTGCCCGGGGTCAAGTCAACCCACGAGACCAGGCTCATCAGATTTTGTTTTATGGCCAAATAGCAGAAGTTTCTGTCTCAGGCTGCCGTTCGCCAACTCTGGCGAAGCAGTGCTGGCCTCTATAACCCATTCAAGGAGGGAAGTTTCAAGGTAGTTGAGGAAGGCACGAATCTGCCCCGATTCCGGCATTCCTGAGATGAGCTTTTTAGCGAGCTCTTTGACTTCCTCAACTGCCTGATGGGAGACTTTGCTGCCTGCCGGAAGGAAGCTATTTGAATCGCTGAAAAAAGTGAGGATTTGGTCGAGGGCCGTCATTTCGTCAAATTCACCTTCTGGCAGCAATGACGGAGTTTTTTTGGTAATCAGATATTGGATATCGGGAAAGTGCTTTTCAACAAGGGTTTTCCAAGGGCTGTTGGGGTTGGCGCTGATTACTCCGAGGACAATCCCCTCTGAGAAGCGGGATTTATCGTAGGGGGAGGCGACAACCGCGTGAGTGCCGGCAGCACGTAGGATATGGCTACTATTGTTATCAGCAGGAACGACCGCAACGACAGCGCAGCCTTTTTGTTCGGCCAGGCTGATAGCTTCCTGAACGAAGGATAACAGGCGTTCCGGTGAAAGTGTTGGTCCGATAATGCAGGCGTCAAACTGACCGAAGCGAATCTGATCTAGAGCGTTTTTTAGAGAGGCGGCCTCCGTAACTTCCTCGAAGAGAGAGCTTTCTTTCAGGTCTCTGAGTAGATTGTTGCGGCTACTTTTGCGGGAATCGATCAAGACACAACGGGGGATGGGCGGGAGTTTAACTGTGATATTTGTCATTAATTTTTCTTGGAGCTACCAAGATCCACTATCGTTGCAAATTCATCGCCGACCAGAGGTGTCACACTGAGGCGAGATCCTTTCTGTAGCAGTGTCATGTTACGCAGTTTTTCGTGTTCACGAAGTTCGCCAAGCGGGACCAGCCGAGAGAATTTTTTTTTGAAACCAACTTCAGGACAAAACCAACGTGGTTTTTCAATGGTTGCCTTGCTGTCGAAATATTCGCTTTCTGGATTGAACTGGGTGGGGTCGACTTTGGCCGAATCTAAAATGATAGCCACTCCCGCCGCTCCGGGAGGATTCGCATTTGAGTGATAAAAAATGGCTTCGTCCCCGGGTTTCATCTCCATGAGGAAATTGCGTGCCTGGTAATTGCGTACTCCATCCCAGAGTGATGAGCCTTTGTTCTGAAGATCGTCAATCGAGAAGGTGTCAGGTTCGCTTTTCAGGAGCCACTTTTTTTTCATCAGTGTTCTCCTGCCGAGCTGTAGATAATGGCTTTAATGTTTTCCTCGGTGACAGGAGCTTCGCTTTGGCCGAGTTGCAGCGGCAGAAGTGAATCGGGGATTGTAAACGCTTCAACTGCGTGTGCAGCGATGTTTTCCGGTCCGAAAGCCGGGACGATCGACCCGTCGGGGAAAGAAAACGAGACTCGAAGTTCAGTTGCGGGAATTTCTGAAGTGTTTTCAATTAGCACATGACATTGGCTGACTTGGCCACTGTTGTTTAGTGTGATTTTAATTTCATTGCGTTTCAAGGTTGCAGGATCTGCAACCGCGACAGGGACAGGAGTATTTTTTTCGGCTTCTGGTGTCGGGAGAGTTGATTCCTCAATGGCAGTGGTTCCGGAGGTTGATTCACTGCTGTAGCGATATGCTTCCAGAACCTTATCAGAGGAATAACGTGAGATGTTATCTGCTTGCACGGCCTGTACTTCAATTGCTCCGGAGGCTGGTTTGCTGCCAAAAAATGTGCGTCCGGTTTTGTCTTTCCAGGAATACATTGGCTCGGCAATGGTATTAATGGCATTGCCGAGGGTCATTATTGTGGCAAGGAAAAGCAGGCTGACTGTAAGGAGTCGAATTTTATGGTTCACTGGCATCACATTCATTATCCCTTACTATCTTACCGTTCAACGGAGTTTTTTGACGCTCTATAATTGTTGATATTCTTTTTAGCAGTTGACACGGCGTAAGGTCTATTACAAAAGTTTTCCCTTCGGCAATCGGTTGAACATGGATTGACTACTATAGTGAGGAAAACGCGGATATGGTGACTTACTTAATTGCCAGTTCTAATCGCAACAAGCTTACCGAGCTTTCCAGTGCAGCTCGTGGCAGTGCATTTACGTTAATTTCTCCTGACGTTACAGCGGCTTCAATAGGCAGTCGACCGCCTGAAGTTGCTGAAACTGCTGGGACTTACGCAGGAAATGCTGAGCTTAAGGCGAGGGCTTATGCTGCCTGGTCAAGAATGCCGGCAATTGCCGATGATTCTGGTCTAGAGGTTGACTGTCTTGCTGGCCGTCCCGGCGTGCTTTCTGCGCGATATGGAGGTTCCGGAATTGGCGACAGTCGCCGTTGTGAGCTTCTGCTGGAAGAAGTGCGGCAGAAGGTGCCGGTTGAGGGACCTGGGCGGAGAGCCTGGTTTGTTTGTTCGCTGGTGGCTGTTGCGACCGACGGAGAAGTGTTGGCTCAGGCGGAATATCGCATGGAGGGGTTGGTGATCGATGATTTCCGCGGTGAGGGCGGTTTTGGCTACGATCCGATTATTTTTATTCCCGAGCTTGGGGCTACTCTTGCGGAGATTCCGTTTGAACGCGTTTGTCGTGAGGGTTTTCGTGCTCGGGCGGCCGAAGAATTATTCGTTAAATTGTCTGCTAAATTGCCTGCCTAGCTTTGAGTTCCCTACTCATGCAGCAGAGTGTTTGCTTGCTGCATGAGTAGGGGAACATCACGCGTTTCTACTGCACTTCGATCAATTCTACATCGAAGATCAGGTCCGCCGCAGGGGGGAT
>JAQTWB010000131.1:0-3687 GCA_028689495.1 bacterium
CAGCCGATACGCTTTACAGCAGCGGTACAAATCAAAACCTTGCGCTTGCCTCTAGCGAACAGTGGGGGAGAATTCCTTATTTTTGGAGCAGTGGCGCGGTAGCGTCATATGATATTTTCGTCGATTACCTCGACTTCACTCACAGTATTTCTGGTCATATCGATAGCTCCGGCAGCGGGCTGGAAAACGTAATGCTCGACGTTGGCATTCACGGCAGTGCGTCAACAGATGTTAGTGGCAACTACACGATATCCGGCATTCCCTGGGGCATGGGTTATACCGTGACGCCGGCACTATCGAATTACAGTTTTTCCCCGGTGTCTACGAGCGGAACAATGACAGCTGATGTGATAGCTGATTTTAGTGCTTCGCTCGATTTGGGGATTGTCGCCGGGGTCGTTGAACAAAACGGCACGCCGGTCTCAGGCGCTACGGTGACTCTGGTGACGACTGCTGGAACCTTCGTCGCTGTGACGAGCAGTAATGGAAGTTATAGTTTCGGCGGACTGGCTCCGGGTACGGGTACAGTCACTGTGGAGAAGAATGGAGTTGAGCTCGTTAATGAAGCGGTAAATGTCACCGCCGGCACCACCGTTGTGCCGAACGTGGAGATAAGCAACCCACAACTTTCATCGACGCTTTATACGTTTTGGAACGGCTTTCTTGATATGGTCAACGTGCTGGAACTGCTAAATCCGGGGACGAGTGAACTTGTGGTTGATGTTGCGTTGCACGATATTGACGGAGGGGTTGTTGCGACAAAACAACTTCGCATCCCGGCTGGTAGTCAGCGCGATGTGATTATCAACGACCTGCCGGGGTTTTCGTTGGATTCGTACGGACTTGTCACGGTTGATGCCGGAGTTGACGAAGTCGACGGGCGGATGACTTATTACCGTCTGAGCGGGGATAGTTGGGGAGATGAGTTCGACTTCGTCTATTCGCTGGAGCTCATGCCGGAGATGAGCGGTGAAACGACGGGCGTTTGGAATACGCACCTGGGGCAGCAGAGCTCCAGCTCTGCTGCAATTTTTGGTGCCCTCCAGCTCGGCACCCTAGTAACGATTATTCCAACCACTACCCCCAACTGGTTATCTGTCGCTAACCT
The DNA here is from genome assembly GCA_028689495.1 of bacterium. Classification (GTDB taxonomy): domain Bacteria; phylum Bdellovibrionota_C; class UBA2361; order SZUA-149; family JAQTWB01; genus JAQTWB01. The sequence continues at coordinate 1,109 of JAQTWB010000131.1, forward strand.
CGACAGCGTAAGCCGCAACTTCACCATCACTTATCGCGACCAAACTGGCGACAGTATCACCACCGCCACTCTCCGTATCCCGCCGCTTGGCAAACGCGATATTCAGGCGGGGCATGAATTCTCGGATAATCCCGCAGTCGGTCTAATCAGCATCACGCCGGAGAATAACTCGGATCCCTACATCGCTACCTTATCGCGTTACGGCGATCGCTTTGCCTTCACCACAGCGACACAACCAGGCAACAGCGCCGTTGTTGCTTTACCCGCCGGAGGTGAAGGCTTAAACGTGCTGGAGCTGGTGAATGTCAGTAACGCGACCAACAACGTCGAACTGTCCTGGTACGATATGAATGGCGAACTGCTGAAAATTCAAACAGCGCATTTACCTGCCTACTCCCAGCAGCATTTTATCCCGACGGATGTTTTGCCGGAGGGAAGCTACGGTTCCGTGGTGATTGCGCCATCGGCTAATATCATCGCCGGTGCGGCTAGTTATCTCTACGACAACACAGGCGAAGTTGTTACCGCGCATTATCTCGCCGCCCGCGAAAGCTTGGGCAGGGTTTTCTCCGGCACTTATAACACCTACCTTGGTATGTATAACTGGCTGCGGGTGACAAACAACTCGGCAGCAAACCAGAACGCGGTTATTGATTTCGGCGGTGGAGGAACTGACACCGTTTTTATCCCGGCGCATGGTCGGCGGGATGCTTTGATACCGAGTGGGGTCGATGTTGACGATACTTACGGCAGCTTTACGCTGGAATCGACAGTGCCAGGTGTTTTATCGGCAAGTGTCGTGCGAAGACGTGAAGTTGGGGGAGTGGTGGATTTTCAGAGCGTTGTCGGGTTGCGCTGAAATTCTTGCGCTGAAATTCTTGTGTTGAGATTCCCGCTGAGGTGCCGAGCACCAGCTCGGCTGCAATTTTCGGCGCCGAGTTGGAACTCGGCACCCCAGCGGCGGTAATTTCGGATGTTACCTCTAATCAGGAGCTTGATTGTCTATCGATCCCCGGTGGCAGTACTCGGCGTGCACGGGGCTGACGAGAGCAGCGTTGTGGGACATATCCACCTTGTCACCGTCGGATTGAACCATTTAATCCATCTTTTATCCATCATATAGTTAATTCTTCTACCGTCCGATAGTCATATGTCGGTGTCGTTTGATGGTAAGGCCTGTAGTAGAGAAAAAACCATCTCGCCCAGTGCGACTATTTCATTGGTCTTTTGGCTCACGCATTGTCGTCTGTTCCGCATAACAGAGTTTAGAGGCAGCGCGGTGGCTGATGTTGTGGTGCGGGTTTGAGCGCTGCCTTCTGTTTCTTTGGAAGGCGGGCCGGGGCGGGATGTGGATGTTTTAATAAAATCAAGTAATTATGTCTGGAGATGATACATGCTTGATGTATTGTTTGGCGGTCAGTCCGGTAACCGTCGTCCAAAAAGATCTTATCAGAATGAACTTGGCTCAGGTGATCTGGCTCCTAAAAAGCTGATTAAACCTTGGCTTACTCCAAAAGATGAACTTGACACTCCGCTTTATGTGACCGGAGTGCGGGGTGGGGATGGCATAGCCTGTCGTGATGGTCAGCTATATATCCCGAATGAAGAGAGGAACCGCCATGTTCTGATCATCGCCAAGACAGGTAGTGGTAAAACCACGAGATTTATTTTACCGGTGTTATATGCCGACTGTATCTCGCGCCAGCGTTCGACAGTGGTGATCGATTCCAAACCGGAAATGTGGGAGAAGCTCGCCGGGTTGACACAGAAATACAACCCGGAAAAGAACATCATGCTGTTTAATCCGCTCGACACCATGCGCAGTTTGAGCTGGAACATTCTTAGTAAAGTTCACGATGATACTGATGCCAAGTTGATTGCCAACACGGTAATTATGGCTACGGACAATCCGAGTTCAAAGGGTGATTCTCCCTTCTTTCGTAACAATGCCTTGCAGCTGCTAACAGCGATGATGCTTGGTTGTCTGAATGATCCCAATGATCGGTTGTCGATGCCGCGTGTTCACGAATTGATTCACTCAGGGAAGGAACCGCTTTGTGCCTGGCTGGAGGCTCATCCCGCAGCGTTGCGGATTTCTCGTACGTTTATCGAGCTCGCCCGTTCCGGTTCTCAGAACGCCGACACAGTATTATCCGAGCTCGGGATGCGGCTTAGCGCCTGGGACTTGCACAATATCCGGGCGACGACATTTTCTGAAGAGCTGGATTTGGAGAAACTCGTGTCTGAACCGACACTGTTGATTGTTGAGCTTCGCGAATCGGAAATTGAGATGCTGAGGCCAATTGCCAACGTGATTGTAATTGAGATTTTGCGCTTTCTGACCAAGCGCGCCGAGAGTTGCCCAGGGCACAAACTGCCCCGTCCCGTAGGCTTTGTTATCGATGAGTTTGCCAGTGCGTTGGGACGTTTGCCGGATATTCACGTCAAACTCAACACCTTGCGTTCTCGTAATGTGAGTATTGTTGCTGCGATTCAGTCGATTGCGCAGATTAAGGCGAACTACGACAAGGATGCGGACAGTGTATTGTCCGGTTTTAGTACGAAGATTCTGATGCCGG
>JAQTWB010000131.1:3787-6329 GCA_028689495.1 bacterium
AACACCTTGCGTTCTCGTAATGTGAGTATTGTTGCTGCGATTCAGTCGATTGCGCAGATTAAGGCGAACTACGACAAGGATGCGGACAGTGTATTGTCCGGTTTTAGTACGAAGATTCTGATGCCGGCGATTGATTTTCAGGATGCGGAATGGGCGTCGAAAGAAACCGGGACAATGACGATTCGTTATCAGACAAAGAATACCGGTCGTTCGCGACGTGTTGTTGACAATTTTGCCAATGTCAACAGTGGTAAGACTGAAATGGTGCAGCAGCGGGCAGTGTTGACGCCTGATGAAATCGGTCGTCCGGTCGATAATATAGCTACGTTCTTTTTGCCGAACACGCCGGTATTCCAGGGTCATATTTCGCCATACTATGAAATAAAGGAGATGCGCGAGAAGATCGCCACCAAAGCCGAAGTGCAGATGAGGACTGAAGCGCTCGAATTTGAGGAAAAGGATCCTGAGCCGTTGCCAGTTCAGGGTGCTCAGGTTGCGGCTGGGCCAAAACTTTCGGATGAGGAGATTGCCGCACAGCTTGAAGATAAGCGGGAGAAGCTTGGTTGGAGTCAGACCAGTGGGGTTGCGCGTGAATGGTGGGAGTCATTTGAGACCCAGAATGCAGGTAAAAAGGCGCTTATTCTTACATTATTTGATGAGTTGCTGCGTCGGGAGTCGACGATATACGAGTTTTTTCTTTCTTATGTTTACAGCAGTTCTGAGAGTATTGAAGACAATTTGAAGTTTCTCGATCGGATGATTGAAGCATATAAAAGCGGTGGGGATACCACTGACGAGTCATTGAAGGAAGCCGTAAGCTATATGTAGAAATTGGAAAAGTTTTAAGGTTATTAACGTGACGTGATGTGAGGTGGACAATGAGTCTTGAGGTTTCAGAAAACGATCGACGGCAGAAGGACCTGGCAGCTGAAGATGAACGCCAGGCTCGGCTGAAACTAATTGCTGCTGCAAACGGCATCGACCCGAATAAGGATCAATCAAAGGCAGTTATTGACAAGCTTGGCAAAGGAGCCGAGACAGTTCAGAATCATGTCCGCGAGAATATCACCGTTGCGGAAGGCTTCGAACAGTTGGTGAAAGAGACTGAAAAAGCTGTTTTCCCTAAAGACCCGACAAAAGAAGAATGTCGACGACGAATGCTGGAGAAGCAGGAAGAGGAGCGAAACGCTGTTATTCAGGTGACTCAGCAGGCCGAGGTGGAGAAGGCAAAAGGGCAACAGACTGGCTATCATGAGCGGGTGGCGACAAAGACTGTAAATGGCGATAATAAAGCCTGAACTTGGGAGTTCTGGCTGACAGGCAGTGAGTATGGATGATAACAGTCCTCGAGTAATGGAGAAGATACAACAGGCGATTCGGGGGGCAACCTCTATTGAGTTGTCTGGTCTGCCGAATGAAGATTTGCCAAATTACGATCGTTTGAAAGCAGTACATCAATTGCGTGAAGGTCGTCCGGTCGCTTTGGAGAGCACGAAAAATCCAGCCGAAGAGGTGGATTTGCTTTCCGAGTTGCAGATGATTCGGGCGGCAACTGCGGTGCACTATGCTTTGGATCAGCATTTAAATTTTCCTGGCCCGGGATATCTTGCCGGTTACGAGTCGTTCAGTTGGGAATGGAATTCGCCCTTGCAACGTGGAATTCGCGCCGAACTTCAGCAACAGCGGCAACGTCACCGTTCAGTTCTACGTTCCAAACTTCGTGCTGAACAGAAGCGTAGCACTGAGCTTCGTCGGCAGAGCCGATCCCGAGCAAAGGAACGAGTTGATATGGAGGTGAGCAATCTCAATATTCGGCGTGAGGAGATGCGCAAGAAGTATATGCTGCGAAAACCCCCCAAGAAGACTTATATAGAACGTTTTTTGAGTCGGATTCGATCGATTTTTCTCCCGTAGAATGCGTGCTTTGTCTCCGCTTGGCCCATAGCCTGAAATTTCTCAACGTCTATGGTCGTTTACCGACCATAGACCAACAAAGTAGCAGGCAAGATAGCCAATACCGTTTCAATTCGGAAGAAAGTGAAAAATCTTTGATTTTTTCAACCAGAAGTTAAGACCATTTTGGGTGTGTTGAAAAACACACCCAAAACGCAGACAGCGTAAGCTGGATGCCTGCGTGCTGGAAAGAATACCTAGCGCAGTAAATGTAGGGCCATTTTGGCCCTACAAAAGAAAAACTAATAGAAGGGAGACCTTTTCGTATCTCCGATACGAAAAGGTGGATTGACGAAAGGCAATCCTGGCGAAATGCTAATTTCGCAACACTCCCATTTTTTGAAGCGGTATACAGCGGGCAAACCAACATTTTTCACTTGTGACATTATCGCCTGAACAGTAACTTGCTCCGTGTGCCAAACCGAGTCACGGGAGAGATTTAATGTTCAGGAATCGTATTACGAGCAAATTAGCTACGTTATATTTTTTAATAGCGGCTATTTTCATTTTGTCGGTTTCTACTCCCCGTTTTGTTTTGGCCTTGCCTACGTATGAGGCCCTGCAGAAACTTTATAGCGAGGGGAACTAC
>JAQTWB010000132.1 GCA_028689495.1 bacterium
GATATGCTGCGCCGGTTCTACACGAATGTTTCAAAAACGAGAATATTGAAGAAATTGACTCTGAGCAATTTGTCGAGATTTACTCGTCTATCATAAAATCTGCCACGTCCGGTGTTCAGAAAACCCTTGCCTCCGCACTTAATTCTTGGCATCGATTTATTCAATATTGGCTTGACGCTACGCCAATCAAAAAGTCACTTTACCTCAACATTGAACAGTCAGTTCCTCGTGCCAATGTGATTTGGCCGCATGAAAAAGAACTAATCGCGTCCTGGATTGCAGCGGCCACATGCGATGAACGACTGAAGAATCAACTTCAAGTTAGCCATGCTATCGCCACTTCATTACGAATTCGTATATCCGAACTTCTTCATCTCCGTCTGCGAAATGTGCGCATCACTGGAGCTGATATGGAAATCGAGATTAGCCCGATGCGTAGGGATGGTAAGCTTAAAACGCCCTCGGCACAACGTGCAGTCCTCATTAATAGCAGTGACACCATAAAAATTATTACAACATGGGTAGCACGGCGAAAATGCGAAGGAGCGTTGCTGGATGATTTGTTGTTTGGGAATCCGCACAAGCCAGCCAAAGGCTACAAATTTGGACAGCTGTGCGTAACACTAAACCAACTGCTTAAATGCGCGACCGGTGATCCAAACATCAGCTTCCACAGTTATTCTCATGATTGGATCTCAAATCAAATTGAAAAAGCATTATTGTCCAACACAACAAATGACATTAATCCGTTGGATATTCTTGCAGCAGAGGTTGGACACTCCAGCTCGCAAACCAGCCTGATACATTATTTTCATTTTATTGAAAAGCCGCTCCGATACTTTTTAGACTGTGCCATTCAGTCACTTCCATTGAGCAGCAGAATTGTTTCTAGATATTCGAACATAAGCCCGGCAACACTCCGGCAGCGCTGTCACAGAAATAAGTTAAAGTGTGACAAACAGAATATGTATTGGCTTGCCATGGCAGACAGCTCGGCACACTTGTGTCAAAGCACAGCTTCATCCCCCTTTGAGTTTAAAAATGCGCATCCACCCTCTGCATTAGTCAAATCAAAATCCACATGCTTTTCTGACATTCTTTACATACTTGCCGACTTGGCTGAAGGAATGTCAGTATTGGCCACAAGCTCCCGATGCGGCCATCCTGAGCGTATCGTATATGAAATTGCTGCCATCGCATGTGATTTTCTCAAACAGCTCGGAATCCTCGAAAAGACAGTGGGCGTACACACGAAAATCAATGCGGTTGCAAATTATCAGAAGGCTTTTTCTGGCGAGAGCTGTGATTCCATACAGTTTGAACGAGTTGGTCAAATCAAACTAAATCAGATACGTCTTTACCTCTTTCAGCAAATTGAACCAATCGTCTTAGAGTCAGCCTGCAATTCATGGGTACATTGTTTTAGGCAAGGTTATATCAGCTTGGATAAACCCAGCCAGTCAACAGGACTTATCAAATTCTTATATGAGGCAAAGGTCACGCAAAATAGAATCATAGTCTGTACCTCACTTAATGCAGAGGGCTCCGCCCAACACTTACATTCTCAAATTACAGCAAATTTTAACGGTATTTTTGCTCTACCCCCATTGTTCGATACAAAGTCTCCCCGAAGAGGTCGTCCTAATAATTATCTCGTAATTTCTGGTGTTGAGCCCCAGGTAGGGGGCAGCCTTGAAAGTGCCGCTATATCAATGAAAGGTTTCAATGCATTGTTGTTTGCAGCTTGTGTAAATAGAAAGTTAAGTTCGGCCATAATTACTGCAACTTCCACAGAACTCAATTCAAATAACGGAGAAAATCATGACTGAATCAATAAGGGTATTTAGCGTCATGATTGGTCCTCCTGGCTCAGAATATACAAATGAAGAGCTTGACCTCAGAAAAAAATCGATTTTGACTGAAATTATCACCATTATTCCGTCAGTTAAATATTTGATGGGGTCTACGCTTTCAGAAAGCATTGTCGTCGAAAATAATCAATTGGTGCTAGCCTTCAATTTGACTGAGTCTCCCCAAATGGAAATGTGCTTTACCACAGATAAGCGGCAAACGCGAAATTCACCCCTTGCGAGGATGATGTTTGAAGCCCAAAAATTGCGCGACGCTGCTGAACATAGTCAAATCAGAATTGGCGAGCTTTCTCATTTGGCATCTGCTATCTCTCAAGATAATCAAGCTGCCGAAAATTTATTTGATCTAAGTCAAGACGAGAAGTCGCTTTGGCAGCTTATGTATACCAAACGCAATAAAACTTTGCGTCTGAAGTTTCCGGATGAAGATATCATTTACCAATTTCCAGACATCCCTGTTTATTTTTATGAGACAGGAACAAGATTTATTCGCGCAAATGTTCACCGCATTTCTGCGAAAAATGCGGAGTTGTCCAACCTTGCTGAAAGAACACTTAATGATGGCGGTACATACCACCAACCTCTACCAAAGAAACTTCTGATTCATCGACCCGTTAATTCCGAACGAGCACGCCACTGGCCTTTGCTACATGCAGCTGTAGACTGTCACAGTATTATTGAAGCCGAAGTCAGGGTTGCTCTACGTGCAGATAATCAGGCACCAGCATATTTAGAGTTAGTAGACATATCAAACCTAGAATCTCTCAGAACAACCTTTGCATCGTGGGTGCAAATGCTTTAAGATCACCGTAAATTCATATCGTTACAAGGCTGTGTATCTCAGCTTACCCTTGGTTATTAATGCGTTTATGAAGAGGTTGACCGCCGTTGTCCGTCGAGCTCAAATCAAACTTGAGGAAATGGTAGCCGTCTGACGGTGATCGTTTGATTTTGCAGTGCCAGCTTCAATGACCGCTTTCTGACGTGCAATATTGCATAGCCACGATCCGGTAGGTGCCATAAACGGTCCGTCGAGGTCTCAAGCTTGGGTGACTGGTTTCTGTTGCACAGCAGACAGTTGGGGGCAGAACGACTGGCTTCCCCTGTTAGGCCAAAGCGGCCGGTCGCATTGCTTCGAACACAATTGATCATGAACGACCGCTTTGTGGCATGATAACAAAGGGGTGCTATAGCAGTTGTGTGCCATTTGCTATTGGTCGAGGTTGCAAATTGAAAGCCAGAAACCTGCTGGTCGTGTGCAAGTAAGGTGGGGGTTGCGGCTGGTTGCGAGTGACGCATATGTCTACACCTGCGGTTAGCAGCTATGAACCTAAGCGACCATCTATCTAAAAGTTGGATTATGAATTAGCATTTCTCTGCACTAAACATTTGCTCACATCACACTCAGGCTTCAATCGGTGAGCGTTCCGAGCATGTTGTTATGGTGAAGGCTATCTGAAAATGCAGCTGAATCTCAGTTCTAAGTTTAACCTTCTGATGGCGACCGTATTTTTGGCGGTCACAGCAGCGGCTTGGTTATTTTCGGCCAAAATCATTTCAGTCGTAAATGAACAATGGGCAACCCAGTTTTCCCAGCGTCAAGTGCAGTTTGATAAGCATCGTACCTTGCTGCCATTGACTCGTGAGATTGCGCTTGCACGTCAGCTTGCAGTCGAGCCCGCATTGCTCGAAATAGCAAAAAACGAAGATGATGCCGAAATTCATCAGCAAGCTATTGAAGTTCTTGAACGCTACCGCACCAACTTCCGTGACCAGAGCTATTTCTTTGCCTTGGCAGGGAGTGGTAACTACTACTACAACAATGCCGAAAATGCTTTTGCAGGTCACCAGAAGCGCTACCAGCTTTCTCCCTCCAATCCCAACGATCAGTGGTTCTACGCCACCATAAAAAACGGAAAATCCTATCAGGTGAATCTGGATCCGGACGTCAATCTCGGCGTCACAAAGGTCTGGATCAATGTACTGGTCGAGGATGGTGGCAAGGTGGTGGGTATGGTCGGTACAGGTATTGATATTACTGCTTTTTTGCGTGAGACCGTAGATGTTGGACAGGCGGGTGTTTACAACATCTTTGTCGACAAGGATATGGCAATCCAACTTTATCGGGATGTGTCACTTATAGATTATGCCAGCGTGACTAAAGAAGTAAAAGCGCGCAGCCGTGTCGATTCTTTGTTGACCGATCCTCGCGATATTGCACTGCTCAAGCAGGTCATGCAGCGTGTAGAGAAGTCTCATTACGGCGTCGAGACCATTCCCGTTACATTTAAAGGTCATCAACACCTTCTAGGCGTGGCCTATCTGCCTGAAATAGGTTGGTTCGATCTGACTTTGATGGATACCAAGGGGCTCTTCCTCGTGGAAGATTTCTTCATGATTCCGTTTGCCGTTTCGGTCATGTTTTTACTTGCGATTTTAGCTTTCGGTTATCTGCTTAATCGATGTGTGATTAAGCCGCTGGCAGCACTTAATCTGGCTACGTTGAAGATAGAGCAGGGAGACTTTGAACTTCCGGAACATATTGAATGTGATGGCAAAGATGAAATTGGCGAAGTGACGCGCGCTTTTCGCAAGATGGCTTCATCACTCAAACAATACACCTCTAATCTTGAAGCAATGGTCATGAATCGCACGACAGAACTGGAAGCCGTCACCTCACAGCTTAAGAAATCTAACGAGGAACTGGATCATCTTTCACGTACTGACCGCTTGACGCAAACACGTAACCGCTATGACTTGCTCGAATGCCTCCAGATAGAGGCGAGTCGATCCATACGCACAGGGCTGCCCTGCGGAGTCGTCATGGTGGATATTGATCACTTCAAGGTGGTTAATGACCGTTATGGGCACGCTGTCGGGGACGAAGCCCTTAGAGCCGTGACGTCCACAATTTCTGACAAGCTCAGATCAGAGGATATTCTGGGGCGCTGGGGTGGGGAGGAGTTTTTAATCCTGTTGCCCGGAAGTAACCTTCATGAAGCCGAGATGGCAGCCGAAAAGATTAGGCGAGCAATAGAGACAATGAGCGTCCAGTTAGAGGAGGAGAGCATTTCGCTAACGATCAGTCAGGGAGTCGCTGTTTATTTGCCAAGCCAATTTTCTGAAATCGAAAGCTGTGTGAAGAAAGCCGATCAGGCAATGTACAGGGCCAAAGAGTCTGGTCGCAACAAAGTTGTGGTGAGTGAGTGAGTGCATAAACCGGGCCGATAAGGAATAACTGCTATGGCCGCGATCGAGGGTGTATTTTGGATGTTTTTTAAATGACAAGCCCCGAGAAGCGGAGGGTGTCCTGGATTTTGTGTAAACGGGTTTTCTTAACGCTGCGGCATTCTGTCCTCAAACTGGATATTAAACCGGTTTAGCGCAGCCTTCCAATCTCGTATCGGCATCGTCCATTTTTTGCTGATGTTGTTCAGCGCCAGGTAGAACAATTTCAGCAATGCTTCATCGCTGGGGAATGAGCCCCGGTTCTTGGTTATCTTGCGCAGGCTCATGTTAACGGACTCGATCGCATTGGTGGTGTAAATCACCTTCCTGATTTCTGGCGGATAATCGAAGAACGGGATAATGCGTTGCCAGTTGCTGCGCCACGATTTGACGATTGACGGGTAATCAGCACCCCATTCCTCTTCGAATTCATCCAGTCGCTGCTCAGCCTCTTCTGGCGTAGACGCAGTGTAAATTGCTTTTAACCCGGCGGCGATTTCTGCCCGCAGCTTCCACGACACATAGTTCAGGCTGTAGCGCACCATGTGCACGATACACAACTGCACGGCGGTCTTGGGGTAGACGGTTTCGATCGCTTCAGGAAAGCCCTTTAACCCGTCCACGCAGGCGATGAAGATATCCTGTACGCCACGGTTCTTGAGTTCGGTAACGACCTGCAGCCAGAACTTGGCGCCTTCGGTCTGAGCGATCCAGATACCCAGCAGCTCTTTCTCACCCGCCAGATTGATACCCAGCGCCAGATAGACAGCCTTAGTGCGAACAGCGCCTGAATCGCGCACTTTTACATGAATACAATCCATATAAACAATCGGATACAGCGTATCTAATGGCCTAGACTGCCAGGCTTTTACCTCCTCGATTACCGCATCGGTCACCGAGGAAATCAAACTGGGCGATACCTCTGTACCGTACATTTCTTCGAGATGGCTCTGGATTTCGCGCACCGTCATGCCACGTGCATAGAGCGACAGAATTTTATCGTCAAAGCCATTCCAGCGGGTTTGATGTTTCGGGATCAGTTGCGGCTCAAAGCTGCCGTGACGGTCACGGAGAATCTCCACAGGCAGCTCGCCAAACTCGCCCTTCAGCGTCTTGCTACTGGTGCCATTACGGGTATTTT
>JAQTWB010000133.1 GCA_028689495.1 bacterium
ATCGCCACAGTTTTTCACCTGCAAAATAACGATGGACCTGCATTTGGCTCCGCCGCTGATAAAGGAACATTTCCCGAGAAGGAGATAAAACCAACCCCAAATGACCATCAATCGCCACCAGACAGTGACGTCTTGAAAAGTTTGCACCAAAACACCTCTCTCCATAAAATCATACCCGACACGGCGATATTCGAACAGAGCTCATCCACTTCGTTATCATCGAGTCAAGCTTCATCCATAGCGAATCAAGGAACTGAAACTATCACAGTAGACAGCGTCCTCGGCTCCACTTCGATAGTAACCCAACAGCCAACAAAAGCGGCAGCTCTACAACCAGAGGTCAGCAGCTACCACCTGATGGACATTAACACCGAGCTCAGGCAAAGGCTGGCAGAACTAAAGGAAGAACGAGACTGGCTGAGAAAAAGACTTGAAAAAATGGAGATGCGATCAGAACGGGACCAGATGTTGCTGCTATCTGAAAATGACCATGTCAGAAGACTTCTTCCGCAGAGCGTCAGCACAGGACAGCGCTTACTATCTGCGGCCTTCCCTTGGCTTGGCTTCCAGAAAAGTAATTCGGGTGAAAACCAAAGTAACTGATTTGCCAATTGTGGGTGTGCCACAAAACACACCCACAATGTTTTTTGTTTAAATCGTAAGACGATTTGAATTATGCAAACGACCTAAGCAGGATTCCACCACACAGAAAGGAATGCGCCGAAAAAATATTCTGAGCAACTTTCCGTTTTGTTTGAAATAACGTAGCAAGTGCCACATCCGGGCGAAGCCGCTAATAACATAAAAAAAGACCGGGTTTCCCCAGTCTTTTTAAAACGTCAAGATTAACTTCAGTAAACTATTTTACAGTGAAGCTGACACGTCGGTTCACAGCGCGAGCCCATGGCTCCTGTTCTGTAAAAATTGGCTTTTCTTCCCCATATGACATCGGAGAAAGCCGAGCAGAGTCGATACCAAGTTCTCCCAGCTCAGCAACCACTGCAGCGGCACGCTTATCACCAAGAGCCTTATTGTAGCTCTCAGAACCCTTGACATCAGTATGCCCTTCAACCACGACCTGAACATCAGGAACTGACGCCAAAAGCTGAGCGACCTGACGAACACGGCCACGACCCAAATCATTAAGTGTCGCCTTATCGAATTCAAAAGCCACATCAGGGAAATGAACCTGGGTAACCTCTGCATTTGCAACATCTACAGCCGGTGCCTCATCCATCCCACGACCACGAATCTGACTGTATGGGGGAACGGAGCCACAATCGGGATAATCAGTTGAACCGAAACACTTGGAATTGCGAAATTCAGCAAAATCCCGATACCCGAGAATGCTGCGCGACTCTACTGTGCTGGAGGCAAGGTAACTAATAGGACGAAAAACTGCCTCACGAGCAACCCAGCCAACCGGATGAAGAAGATAACCCAATATACGCAACGGATGAGATTCAGACTCCCGATAAGCCGGTGCCTCATGATAGGTATAAATGCCATTATCTGTGGGCAGGGTATCCTGAGCCACGGCCACTGACGACAGTATTGGTAGCGTTAAGGAGGCGACCAGGACCTTCACTGAAGTTCTCATTACTATTCTCCATTTATCTATAGAAAAGAATTTGCTGAAAATGCCTGCCAGACAACCCGCCAACACGGACCTTATATCCAGCAGCAGACTCTTTTCGGCAATGCAATCAAAACACACGAGACGGACTAGCGCCTTCCAAATCACTGTCGACATTAAATAAGCTGGGCTTAAGCTGTCAAGAAGATATTTCTCTCGAAACAACCTTCTTATTCCTTAAAACAACAAAGCCAGAGTAATGCCGCCCCTCCAAGGGGCACGCAGCCACCCAAAATGCACTCCGTAACGATTAACTACCGCCACTAAAAGCGTTGGATGCCGACTCTCACAGATTTGGCTCAAGTCAAACACTATTTTCTTCCGAATAATCACATAATACAAAATCAGTGATAGCATCGGAAATCAGATAGCCAACAACCATGAGCATTACCACTAAAACAGAGCACAACACGGCCATACTAAGCCGGAAAACACATCTGCTTCAAGGTATGGCATTGGGGCTTATCGCTCTGCTCACAAACTACGCATCGCTAATAAGTGACCACCCTTCACTGACAGTAGTCTCAGCAATAATTTTATATTTTGCCGTTTTACTTCATCAATCATTTGCCGGGATATCTACTGCACTGACTTTCTCCGCACTCTTCCTACTCCCGGAATCACTAAGCCTGGGGAATATCCGCATCCTCGTCGCAACCATTCTCTTGCTACTGACCCGTCACTGGGTCCGCCAGCTACCCCCAGCGATCGTCCACCTGGCATTTTGGGGACTAATACTCGGAACACCCCCGCTGCGGACGATCATTCTAAACGAACAAAGTCAAAGTGAATCTTTCAGCGCAATCATAACTCTGGCGATTGAAACAATTGCAATAATACTGATCACTCTTGCCCTGACCTCAGAAAAAATCACAAGCTACTTTTCACGCCAGGCAATCGAGATTTCTGCACTTAACTTCTTTATTCAGATCACAGCGCTTCCGGTAATAACTTGCAGCGTAATCACCCTCATGGCGGGTGTCTATTTAAGTGATTCCAGCCTGGAAAAATTCATTCAAAACATCACACCAAACAACAGTAGTGTAGTAATCCTGTTTGTCGCACTTTTGATACTTACACTTATATTCGGCTTCCTTTTTACGGCAATCTTCAACAAATTCACTGCACAACTAACCGCACTGAGCAAACCAGACCGCACGATTCTCGGAGCAATCGAAACTCCTCCTGCTATTACTGAATGGGTAAACACTATCGAGAGCGTCCAGCTCAACTCTATCGCGGTTGCCAATGAACTTCGTGACCTCCGATATGAAAAAAAGACCTTACTGAAGAAAAATTCAGAGTTGCACGGCTGGGGGGACTCACTCGCTGAACAAAATGACTCACTGAAAAAGATCCTCGATAATGCACCATACGCCGTTGCAATACTTAATGCCCGGGGGCATATCCTGCAAAGCAACCGACTTTTCGCCCGATATCTGGGACTGGTCACCGGCATAGCTCCAGGAAGTGACTTCCACACCTTGCCAGACAATAGTCCATGGACGATCGAACTTAAAAAATTCATTGCCCAAATCTACAACTCACTTAATGAACTAAAAGATTCTGTAATTCTTGAATTTGACACTTCGAACATTGAAGAACGCTATCTCCGGGCGACAGCCCAACTTGAACGAGTCCCCGCAACAAGCACTGTCAAAGCCGACCGCGAACAAATTGTTCTGTTCATCGAGCAACAACTTGACCATCGAAATTTCACCATAAATCTATTGCAACCATCTCAGATCGAGAAACTTGGCGCCAAAGCGATCGACATCCTTAAAGAACTGATGGAAGCGATGCACACCCTTACAGACGACAAGGCCAATAACCAGCAAAACCTCAAGCCCTCCGCGGCAGCGGTACAGGCGATCGTCGCTATGAAAGAAGTCAAAAGCAATATCGCCCGCCACTACGGCAACTATCTTGAGTTGATACGGCACTACAGCAATCTGCCCGTCGAAAGCGAATTGATTAATGTTAGTCAGGAAGTAAGAAACGGAATCTATTGGGGATTCCGTTGGAACAGCACTGATGACCTGCTGTTGCTTAATGAGCTATTCGGCTCCACCGAACACACTGGACCAGAGGCTGGAGATAGTAGCAATGATATTTTCATTTGGGGGGCAACCGCTGAATTCCATCGTCTCCTGGCAATGTTGATTTCATTTATCAACAGCGTCGATGCCCAACCACATCAGGTTGATCTCAACTGCGGAAATGAATCAATTGGCTCTGGAACCGCACACATGATCCCCGGAACTGCGCCTGGGCAATATGCCAGAATTCGTCTGAATTTTGCTAGTGGTGTCCACTTGCCCCGCACAAGTCACAATGTCGACTTGAACACACTCAACCGAATCATGAAAAACACCGCTCCGGAAGTCATTCTCCAGTTTCTCTCGATTCAGACCAAACGCATGGGAGGACTGCTTTCTCTACAGTCAAACATCTCTTCTGGAAATGTTCTGACACTATATTTACCGCAACGTCCAGAGCTGAATAAACGGTATCCGAGAGAGCTTCGTGAATATCAAGTGCGAAAACAGGAACTGGCCACTGGAATCTGCCCTGAACTATCCGAGAAAACTATCCTTATATTCAGCAGCAGAGACTCAACGCTTATCGACAGCACTCAACTCCTCGCCAGTGTTGGCGCCTCGGCGATGAGCGAGCATCTAAATATTCTCTACAAAGAGCTTGAGCAACCCGTGCAAGCTTTTGGCGCTGGCTTCGATGCCGAAGGTTCATCCAACGCATTAATGAACGTCACAACCAGTTCCGCAGATCTGGTCGCGCTGGAATTAAGCGAAATCGACGATTCGTCAAAACTAATCATTCGCCTTATTGAAGAAAAATATGAAAAATCATGCTTGTTGCTCTTCAGCAACCAGATCATCCCCGGAGATGAAATTAATTCTCGTTGGAAACGCTTCCCCCTCTCGCCCTCGGCAAATGATTTTGTCAGCACATTACAACAGGCGGTTCTATACGGATGTCGACGGGACATTAAGCAATCGCCCGAGAATTGAACCGGCCCGGAATAACTTACGTTAGCCCGCTACAAACCATCGGCTGTGACAAGAATAATACCTTCTTCAGCTCAAGTTTACCCTCTCCAACGACGAATTACTCTTCATGGGAGGAATGGCAAGCAGAGTCTCAATAAACCGAAAACTCTCTTTCATCCACCCCTCCTGCTGGCGAACGGGAGATCTCGAACAGCAATTCGAATCTCTCTGCGAAAGTTGTAACAAGTCACTTGATGGGAGGTTTTCGGGCAATGGTCCAAAGGAGGTTGTATCTACTCCAAAAGGCAATAGTTCCTGGTTTGGCACTGCTTTGGCTCTGCTTTAGTCCTGCAACCCTTGCTTCTGCCCGCCCGGATATTTCCCCCAGATTCATACTTAGTCTAGGTTCTGCAAACCAGGATTTGCAAACATCTTCATCAATGGAAACCTTTGGTTCACAAGCCTTGGCTTCACTCGAGGAACAAGCCGAGCAGATTAACAGAATATTTTCAGCTGGCCCGGGTATCAGCGTTAGACTGCGAGTCCTCCCCGCTCAGGACTTCACCCGTATTACCGGCGCACCATCCTGGACAAGCGCAATGTTTTACAATGGTGAAATAACCATCCCATTCCGCGGGACACGGTTCGATAAGCGAGATCTCAAACAAGCCCTGCGCCATGAATACGTTCACGCTGTAACCAGCCATCTTTCCGGCAACAGGTGCCCGGCCTGGCTTGATGAAGGTTTGGCGCAACTGCTGGAAGGCAAACCCAACTCCCTGCTCGGCCCCGCCCTGCGCAAATGGATCAGCAAAAACAATGCTTTGTCGCTTGATGCTCTCAATGATGGTTTTATGGCTCTTAACAACAATATAGTTCCAACCGCATATGCGCACTCGCTACTCGTCACCCGAAATCTTGTAAACAGTCACGGTCTGTCCACTATCCGTAAGTACCTCGGCGAACTCGCCAAGGGCACTTCTGCAACCAAGGCATTCAACCGGATATACGGCAAAAGCCAAGCCGAATACGAAGCTAATCTGACATCAATTATTCGCCGCTGGGCCGAGTCAGAAAACCCCAGCCCCTGAGTTTATTGCTGGGACCAGGTTTTTATTGCTGGGTATTGCTGGGACCAGGTTTTCTGGGTATTGCTGGGACCAGGTTACTTTTCTGAAACCATTTTCCACACCGAGCGATAATACCTCTGCAATCAAGTTTCAGCAGTTCTGGGTATTGCTGGGACCAGGTTACTTTTCTGAAACCATTTTCCACACCGAGCGATAATACCTCTGCAATCAAGTTTCAGCAGCATGAGGAGGTATAGTGAGAAATCCAAAAATGTTTATCCACGATGCCGTCTATGAGCTCTGCTTCCGCATCGAAGAAGGACTGCCCATGACGTAAGCCCCCCGTAGAACCCATTCTTTCGTGATAATTTCACATATGGCATCCCTCCGGGATTATAAATTGATAATCCCGGAGGGGGAGATGATACGAAAAACAGATTGGGAAGCGGTTCTTG
>JAQTWB010000134.1:0-4200 GCA_028689495.1 bacterium
CAAGTATCACCCGCGGATAATAGCCAAGCTTTTCCGACATCGTCGTCAAATAAAAAGGATCAACGCCAATACAATGCCCGCCGACAAGACCTGGACGAAACGGAAGGAAGTTCCACTTTGTCCCGGCAGCTTCAAGTACATCTGTCGTGCGTATACCGACCAAATCAAAAATTATCGCCAACTCATTCATCAGGGCGATATTTAAATCGCGCTGTGTATTTTCAATGACTTTAGCAGCTTCAGCTGTCTTTATATTGGCCGCTGGAAAGACCCCGGCAGTAATAACCTTCCCGTAGGTCCTGGAAACAATATCAAGCACCTCGGCGTTTTCGCCGGAGACTACCTTGACTATCCGCTCAAGCGTGTGCTCCTTGTCGCCCGGATTTATTCTCTCCGGCGAATAGCCGAGAAAAAAATCCTTGCCCCGAACCAGACCTGAGACTTCTTCCAGAACCGGCCCACAGACATCCTCGGTAACACCGGGGTAAACAGTTGATTCGTAAACCACAATACTGCCCGGCCGAAGAACCGATCCAAGGGCTCGCGACGCCAGAACAAGTGGTGTGAGATCCGGGTTGTTGTTTACATCTACTGGTGTCGGCACAGCGACAACAAAAAAATTGCATTGTCTTAAATCGGCGATATCCGCAGTGCAATGTAGTCCGGATGAGGCAATCAGCGGCTCAAGTCCCTCTCTCGTCGGGTCAGTCCCCTGTCGCAGAGCCTCAATTTTCCCTTGATGAATATCGTAACCGATCGTCCCCGGATAATGTGCGGCGAACCCCAGCGCCACCGGCAGACCGACATATCCAAGACCTATCACCCCAACACGAGGGGCGAACTCCTGCAATGAGCAACAATTTCCCAAGGTAGCCTCATCAATTAACAAAATTGCATTCTCTAAATAGCCCGGGCAGTATCTAGTCCCGGCAACCGATCGGAAACGGTCTTATACCCGGTTAGGGGAAAACATCAAAGATTCAGTGGACAATTTCCAATGATAAAACGAAAATTTTCCCCTTTGATTACAGTGTTCAGTCTCATCCTGGCCGCTCTGATGCTCAAGGCTTCAGCTTGGCAGTGGGAACGCTACAAATTCAAAAAAGAACTGGTTGACACGTATACCGCCAATTCATCTGCCCCGGCGAAAACACTTGGCGATCAGACCACTGCAGACGAGTTGCGCAATCTGATATTTCACAAGGTCGAAGTTCTTGGGCAATTTGACTACGAACATCAATTTATCGTCGCCAACAGGCGCCATGCATCGGGACCGGGTTACTGGCTGATGACCCCTTTTTATTTATCCGGAGGCAATCGCCTGCTGATTGTTAGCCGCGGATTTATCCCATTTGCCGAAGACACTCCCGAAAGCTGGAGCAAATACTCCTTCACCAATTTGGAAAAGATTACCGGCGTCGTCCAGCCTTCAGTAGAAAAAAGCTCAATCTTTTCACCGAATAACCCATCTGTTCAACCACAGCGGTTTGTCAAAAAATGGCTCTACCCGGAAATATCTGCTATGGCCAGACAACTGCAAGGGGACTCTTTTACTACCATTTTCTTGCAGCAAATTGCTGGTCCAACAGCCGATGGTTTTCCGGCAGAAGCCGTCTCCGTGCAGGTTCCCCCCTCCACTCACTTTGGTTACACGTTTGAATGGATAATACTCGCTATATTAACTGTGATGGTTCCGCTACTTGTGCAGCATATACGCTGGTCAGGACGACATCCCCAAGGACAATAACGATGCTCCGCACGATTTTCTTAGTGATAATGCCACTGGTTGCCGGCTCATTCTCAGTGCCCTTTATTCCACTCCCGGCGCTGGCGACAGAAGACCCGGCCAGCGTTCCACGCGAGGCCGGAATCGACGAACACACGGGAGCCGAACTCCCGCTAGAACTACAATTCACAAATGCCGATGGCCAACAAAAGCCACTCAGCGAATTTTTCCCCCGCAACAAACCGGTGATCCTCACACCGGTGTATTACAACTGCCCGAGACTCTGCGGACTGGTGCTTGCCGGCATGATCAAAGTGTTGAACGAGGTGGATCTCCAGCTCGGAGAAGACTTCAGTATTATTTCTGTGAGTTTTAACCCCCGAGAAACACCTGTCGATGCGGCAAAAGCTCACGCAAAGTTTACCGAAATGCTCTCCGACCGTCAGCGAAAAGGGATAGACTCCTGGCACTTTCTCACCGGCACACAGGATAATATCAATAACTTGATGCAAACAATCGGTTATCGTTATGTCGAAGACCGTGGCGAATTCACACATGCCGCGGCATTTGTCGTTGTGTCACCAGAAGGCAAGATTTCGCGTTATTTTTATGGGGTTGAACATCTGCGTGAAAATATGTACATGGCGCTTCTCGAGGCGGCAGACGGCCAAATCGGCTCGGCCTTTGAGCAGGTTGTGCTGTACTGTTTCCGCTTTGACCCGACAAAAGGCAAATATACTATGGCAATCATGAAGGTTGTGCGAGTATTTTCGCTATTTACACTTGCACTGACAGCAATATCTATGATTCTTTTGCGCCTATCCGAAAAACGGCGGATGAAACGAGGATCTCGTTAACCGCTCTCAAGAACCTTATTCAGCTATTAAGACTACGAGCTAATGGACTCTTTAAGTTCCCTCTGGAATGCCTTCAACTTTATGCCCGAAGATCAGGCTTCAACCTGGGCTCCGGCAGTTGATAACCTTAACGCCTTGATCACCAACGCTGCAATTTTCTGCACTGTCGCCATAGTTGGCACAATGCTCTACTTCGCCGTGCGATATCGCCGCCGCAGCGAAGATCAGGAAATTGCCTACATTGAGCACAACACCAGGCTCGAGACTGTATGGACGGTCATCCCCTCAATTATATGCATTTTCCTTTTCTACTTTGGTTTCGTCACTTATCACGAGACAAGAAATCCACCGGCTAATGCACTTGAAGTTAACGTCACGGCTAGAAAATGGGCCTGGACCTTTCAACATTCCAACGGCAAAACTGAAGAGTCGAACCTTGTCGTGCCACTGGGCCAGCCAGTCCGACTGATCATGCGCTCGAAAGACGTGCTGCACTCGTTTTTTGTTCCGGCAATGCGCATCAAGGAAGATGTAATGTCAAATATGTATACCTTTACCTGGTTTAATCCGGTAAAACTCGGCACATTCCATATTTTCTGCACCGAGTACTGCGGCAAGGACCACTCGGCAATGCTCGGCTCGGTCAAGGTCGTCACTTCCGAAGAATATGCCGACTACCTGCAGGATCGCGGCGCTGTCGCCGACACCCGCAGCCCTGCTGAAATCGGCAAGGAGCTATACACAAACAAAGGCTGTAACGCCTGTCACTCGCTCGACGGCAGCCGACTGGTCGGCCCATCCTTTAAAAGTCTTGTTGGCAGTGTCAGAACATTTGAAAATGGCCTGCCTCCGCAAACTGCTGATGAGAATTACATTCGCGAATCAATCCTTATCTCTCAGGCCAAGATCGTAAAGACCTACCCTGCCGGAGCAATGCCTGCATTTGAGGGATTAATCACCGACGATGAAATTGAAGCACTGATCGCCTTCATCAAGAGCCAGAAGTAATTAGGACATACAAAACATGAGCTCGGTTACACACAACACAAACGTCAACTACCTCAACTGCGAAAAGGGGTTCAAATCCTGGTGGATGTCAATCGATCACAAGCGCATTGGACTGATGTATATCGCCTCGATGCTTGTTTTTTTTCTCATCGGCGGAGCAGCAGCACTGGCCGTTCGCGCCGAACTGTTCGCCAAGGGACCAACTCTGTTCACCGCGGAAACTTACAACATGCTTTTTACCGTTCACGGTGCAATCATGGTGTTTCTTTTTATTGTCCCGGGAGTCCCGGCAACACTGGGGAACTTTCTCTTACCCTTGATGCTTGGCGCCAAAGATGTCGCCTTCCCCAGACTCAATCGCCTCAGCTACTGGATTTATGCACTTGGCGCCGCCATCGCGGTATCCAGCCTGTTCATGCATCTTGATACTGGCTGGACTTTTTATACTCCCTACAGCATCCAGAATCGCGCTGCCGTAATTACAGCGGCGACTGCCGCCTTTGTTCTCGGCTTCTCTTCGATCCTCACCGGTGTCAATTTCCTCGTCACAATTCACAAGATGCGCGCTCCAGGAATGCATTGGGACAGAATGCCGCTTTTTGTCTGGTC
>JAQTWB010000134.1:4300-6162 GCA_028689495.1 bacterium
TGGCGTATGCCCTGATTATTGGTCATCTCGTCTACATGGCCTTTAAAGGCAAAAAAGCTGAAAACAATCCTTACAAGTCGCTGTCTCTTGAATGGTCAACACAGTCGCCACCAATTCATGACAATTTTGAAACTATTCCGGTTGTTACTGACTGGAGCTACAGCTACGGAAAACCAAAAGATTACCAGCACGGCAACGACGCTCACTGATTTATCTGAATCTTCTCAGGAGAAAACTGCATGTCTCACAACGAATCACTGGCCCCCGGGCACTATCACCACTTTGAGCCTGAACAGGCTTACCACGCCTCCAAACTCGGAATGTGGATCTTTCTCGCCACGGAAATCCACCTGTTCACAGCATTATTTTGTGCATTCGCCGTATTTCGCTGGAAGCAATTGGACCTGTTTATCGAATCAGCCCAAGCGCTGAATTGGAAACTCGGTGCTATCAACACTGCCGTACTCCTCACAAGTTCGTTTTTTATGGTCCGTGCAGTGGACGCTGCTCAACACGGAGACAACAAGAAGGTTATCCGCTGGCTCGACCTGACACAGCTCTGCGCCATCGGTTTCTGTGTCATAAAAAGCATTGAATACGGCACAAAATTCCATCACGGCATCACAATCAGCACAAATGCATTCTACGGCCTGTACTTTACAATGACCGGCATCCACGCCCTGCACGTGATAATCGGTATGGGAATGATTTTCTGGCTTCGAGGACTGGCAAAACGCGAAATGTTCTCGCAGACATATTACACCCCGGCGGAGGTTGGCGGTCTGTACTGGCACCTTGTCGACATTGTCTGGATTTTTGTCTTCCCTATACTCTATTTGCTTGGTGGTATTTCACTCTAAGTTCAATTTTATTCCAACTGTTTTATCCAAACTGATTTAGGACTCTGAACATAATGGCTCATCATGGTAGCTGGAAAAGATTAGGCGACGGTTCTCTGCTGACTGAAGACGCAGATGAAGGACTTGGGCACATTGTCCCGACCTCCACTTATAACAAAGTATTTACCGCACTCCTTTGTCTAACCATCCTGACTGTTCTGGCTGCGACAATGCACTTCGGTGCTTTTAACCTGGCAATTGCCATTGCTATCGCAGTATTGAAGGCCAGCCTGGTTGTCCTGTTTTTTATGCACGTGCGCTGGGAAGGTGTGCTGATCTGGACTATTGTTCTCTATCCAATAATTGTCCTGATACTGCTTTTTCTCGGCACACTCGGCGACCTGACGGTAAAAACCTACGTTGAGCCATTGAAAAATGCCCAAACATTCTACAAGTAACTTTCGGCTTTTTTAAGGCATGCCGGTCTATGAATCATTGGAAACACATTGCCCGGCTGACATTTTTATCAGCAGTTCTCCTGCTAACAAGCTGTAACCGCGCCAACCTTCCTGTGTTCGGAACTGTTAAAAGATTTTCCCTCACCAACTCCTTCAGCGAGACTTTCAAATCAACATCAATGCAAGGGAAAGTCTGGCTTTCAGCCTCGTTTTTTACCCGGTGCCCGGGGCCGTGTCTTCTGCTGCTTGGACGGATGAAGGAGCTTGTCGACAACTTCCCTGGCCTGGAAGCCGTGGCTGTAACCAGTGACTCAACCTACGACACCGCTGAAGTCTTGAAAGCTTATCAATTCTCAAAAAACCTCATCCCACCTCGCTGGCATCTGCTGACCGGAGACAAGCCTGCTGTCGATACTGTGATAGAGAGCAGCTTCCAACTCGGCTTGGGAGAGGACGCCGAGACCCACAGTCTGAGGATCGTGCTTATTGATCGCAATATGCAAATACGTGGCAGCTTTGACAGTCGTGACGAAGTTGCACTGAGTAATCTCCGTAAAGGGGTCGA
>JAQTWB010000135.1 GCA_028689495.1 bacterium
CTGACATACCAAAAGCAATGTCCAAGTCCGGGAAATGACTGCTTAATTCGTGAGCCAGTTGGCGAAAGCGTTTTTGTTGCTCTTGCTTGGTCATAATTGCCTCCACCCCGATTAGCTCAATCCTTCCAGATTGGCTGGTATATTTATCGTAAAATAGCCAGTGCCCCTTAGTTATGATGTCGGCCACGAGAAGAGAAACAATTAGTTTTTTCTCAAATTGAAGTATCTGCTTTCACCGACAACGAGTCTGAAGTTACTGTTTTCAGCGTAAGTAGCAGTATTTAATCAGAGTCCAGATATAGCGATGGGATACTTTGAAAACATTGATATGCGATTTTCCGTACCAGCGACGGTGCTCGTGAGAAGGGACCTCAGTCATCGGATAGCCCGCGCGTAGTGTTTTCATGATCATTTCCTGCTCAATTGTAGTGAGGTTTTCTTGCAGGTTGAGGGAGCGCAGAACGGAGGTTTTGATCGCACGAAAGCCATTCTGGCTGTCGCTCAGCTTAACTCCAAAACGGGTATTAATGCAGGCAGTAATAAAAGAACTGCCGGCAAGGCGAAAAAACTCATCAAAACCTCCATGGAGTTCGCTCGAACCACCAATCAGCCGAGAGGCTGTAACGTGTTCGGCGCGATTTTCAAGGATTGGCTGACAGACAAGCGGAATATCCTGCGGGTCGTGGGAGCCATCGGCATCAAGGAAAACAGTTATATCAGTGCTTATTTGTGGGATGGCACAGCGGATGGCATCACCTTTGCCCAGGCCGTTATCGGTCAGGATAAGGGCGCCAAGACTTCGGGCGATCGTGCTTGTTTTGTCACGGGAATTACCGTCGACGACGATCACCTGGCTGACATGAGGTAGAGTAGCCTGGATAATTTGTCCAATCGACTGTTCCTCATCTCTGGCACAGATAACCGCAGTAATGCGCTCGCGAGGGAAGTATTTTTCCGGTTCTGTCATTGGCGAAGAAAAATTTCTTGTCTGCTGATTGGATTAAATGAGACCTTTACTTTGATCTCGCATTAAAGGGTTACTGACATTTTGATATTCGACGACGATGCGCTCGTAAATATCACCCTTTAAAAGGTCAGATTAAGCACGGTAAGGTTTGCCGAGCAAGTTGTTTTTTGATTGTGGTGTTGAAGAAGACATCATTTATATACAGTTGTGGAGACCCAAGGTGAGACACAAAGCGTGGTTCAATCTGGCGAAGAAGGTAATTGCTTCGAATCGCCGTGAGCTTGAGATGCCGTATAAGCTGACTTATGTCGTCACCAAGGAGTGTCATTCCCGTTGCCTCCATTGCGATATCTGGAAGACGAAGCCGCAAAATGAACTGACCCTTGATGAACTGGAGCAATTGGCCCGCAACTCACCATTCTTGTCCTGGGTAGATTTTACTGGCGGTGAGCCCACCGATCGAGCGGACTTCGCCGAAATTGTCCAGACATTTCTTCGTCACATACCTGATTTGCTTTTTGTGCATTTCCCAACCAACGGTATCAATACAAAAAGAATCTGTGAAGCGGCGCGCAATATTGCTCGTTGTCGACCGGATAAATTTGTCGTGACTGTGAGCCTTGATGGTCCGGCAGCGGCACATGATAAATTGCGTGGTATTCCGGGTAATTTCAGCAAAGCAATTCAGACGTATATCGGATTGCGGCGGATTGAGGGGCTGTCCGTTTATCTGGGTATGACGCTATATCCAGAAAATATTAATATGGTTGGTCAGACGTTTGAAGAAGTGCGTCGAGCTGTGCCGGGATTCAGACCCGATGAACTGCACCTGAATCTTCCCAATATCTCTGAGCACTATTACGAGAACGCTTCGACTCCGATAGAAGTAAACGAAGAGTTTGTCCGGATTATCGAAAACGTTATGAAAATCCGTGGCCTGCCTCTATCGCCATTTGCCCTGCTTGAACGGCTTTATCAGAAGCAGGTTCGTCAATATGTACAGACAGGAGTTTGCCCGCAGGATTGTTCGGCGTTGATGTCTTCCTGCTTTCTTTCCGAGACTGGTCTGATTTATCCATGTTCGATCTGGGACCAGCCTGTTGGCAGTATTCGTGAGCATGGGTATGACCTTAGACCGATTATCAAGGGGCAGCGAGCTGTGGACTTGCGGCGGGAGTTGCTCGCCAAAAATTGTCCGAATTGCTGGACTCCCTGTGAGGCATATCAAACGATAGCGGCGAATCTTGTTGAGTCAATAAAAGGCAAGAGGTAAGCCGGTGGCGGGGGATAAGGCACTACTTGGCTTTTGGGATGGTCATGATGCAGGGGCGGCACTTGTTACTTCCGATGGTATTTGTTGCGCGATAAATGAAGAGCGTCTGACAAGGCGGAAGCTGGAAGTTGGTTTTCCGTCTCTCAGTGTAAAGGCGATGCTGAAAGTGGCGGCAGAAGAAGGTTTGCAGATAAGTGAATGCGCTGTTTCTACCTCCGATATCGCCAAGACGTTGACCCGTTACATCCCATCGCTTGGCGCTGAATATTATCAGTTGCGTCGGCGCAAGGTTTATCCCGGCGCACTCACCAGTCTGAAAAAACGAACGAAATATTGGCTTACGGAGCTTCCCGGTTATCACTGGACAGAGATGCTGACCAGAAGGATTTTGTTGCAGCGTCTCGAGTGCGTTGGCCTTTCTGGTGTGCCGCTGTCAGTTGTTGGCCATCATCACTCTCATGTCGCAGCCGCAGTCATGTGCTCCGGATATGAAAGATGTATTGGCGTTTCTCTAGACGGTATCGGCGACGGACTTTCGGGAAGTCTTTGGTTATGGCAGGGCGGAAAATTGACCCCGGTGGCTGAATTGTCGGGCAAGGCCTCTTTCGGGTTGTTTTTTGAGCATGTGACAAATTTGCTTAACATGCGTGAACTTGAAGATGAGGGCAAGGTGATGGCCCTTGCGGATTTTGCTTATCCTGTGCCGGACAAGGATAATCCGCTGCTTTCATTTTTTGAAGTTTCCGGGTTTTCTCTGCGCAGTCGTTACAGCACGCTGAGAATGTATGATGAGCTCAAGAAGGTCCTTTGGAAGTTTCCCGCGGAGCAGTTTGCATATTTGGCACAGAGGGTGCTGGAAGTGCACGTGCCGGCAATGATTGGTAATGCGGTGGAGATGACGGGCCAGACTTCAGTCGCTTATGCTGGAGGGGTTGCTGCCAATATCAAGGTGAACCGGTTGATTCGTCGCTTGCCGGAAGTAAAAGATTTATTTGTTTTTCCACACATGGGTGATGGGGGGCTTGCCGCCGGAGCTGCATTGGCCCGAGCCCAGGAAACAGGCTTTTTTACTCATCCTCGTCGTTTGCAAACTGCGGCTCTGGCTCCGGTGGACAAACATGAAGATCAAAAAGTCGCGCTTGCCGCCTGGCCTGAATTTTCTCAACATCAATTGTCAGATCCGGTCTCCTCTGCTTGTGAGCTTCTTTTACGACGAGAGGTTATTTTCTGGTTTGAGGGCCGGATGGAATATGGTCCGCGAGCTCTTGGGCAGCGCAGTATTCTCGCCTTGCCAGATTCTCTTGATATTAAAAATGAACTTAATCTGCGGCTGAAGCGCCGGGTCTGGTATCAACCTTTTTGTCCATCAATGTTGGAGGCGGATGCTGAAAAACTCCTTGAGGACTATGATGGGATGGTGAACGAGTTCATGACCAATGGTTACATGGTGCGGCCGGAGTTTCGCGGCGTGCTGCAGGGCGTCATTAATGTCGATGGTTCCTGTCGTCCGCAGATATTACCGGAGGATTCGGTATCCCCTTACGCTGAGTTGCTGAAGAAGTTACGGCAGGAAACCGGCTACGGGGTAGTGCTGAACACGAGTTTCAACCTTCATGGGGAGCCTTTGGTTTGTTCGGTCGCCGATGCACTGAGAACATTTGCCGAGACTGATGTCAGGTTCATGATTGTTTCCAATATTCTTGTTGAAAAGAAGAGCTGTGAGGTGGGTCAGGGATGATTACCGGTGAGAGTCGCCCCGGCAAGGGGTTTACCTTGAGGCGCAGTCTTATCGCAGCGTTTGTAATGCTGGATGCTTTGCTGATCGGTCTTATCTATTATGCGCTCAAGAGCGATTACATTACTTTGGTTGCAATTTTGCCTAGAGCCTCTGTCGTCGGGCTTGAGGCTGCATTTGTAATGCTGCTGATTGGTTTTGGCCTGTCGCTTCGTTATTTTGTTCGGGATTTTGTTTTATTTGAAACTTGCTTCAAATGGTTTTTTTGGCTGGTCGGGCCATTTGCGATTCTGCTTGCCGTTGTGTTACCGCCGAAAACCAACCGAATTTATTTTGATGAATTCTGGTATGCCAATATTGGTATTACGATTGCCGAAGAGGGGCTCGCGGTATTTTGCAACTATTGCAATTACGAGTCTGGCCAGTTGGAGATACATACTCAGGAGTATAACAAGCAGCCCAATTCCCACCCCTATTGGATCGGTCTTTTTTATCGGTTGTTTGGTGTCAGCGAGAATGTGACTTTTTTTGCGAGTTATCTGGCGGCAGGTATTTTGGCCTTTTCGCTTTTCTGGCTTGGCCGCTGGCTCGTTGGCACTAACTGGGCCGGGGCTTTTGCTGCGCTGATCGGTATGACGACGCCGATGTTTCTTGTCTGGGCGGGAACCTTTGCCGCTGAGCCTTCGACTGCGGCTTTTTCTGCGCTGGCAATGCTTGCCGCAGTGCTTTATCAGCGTGAATCAAACTATAGTACGGGGATTTTTCTTGTTGGCACTACCGCATTCGCTTTGCAGTTCAGACCCGAGTGCCTGTTACTTCTTGTGCCGATTGGTTTAATAGTTCTTGGCAGAAGGCCATTAGAACATCTTCGATCCTCTCGTATCTATTTGCTGGCGGCACTGCTTTTTATTTTGCTGGTGCCTCATATTCTGCATCTTTATGCCTTCCGCAATCACGCCTGGGGCAGTTCAGATAACCGGTTCTCGCTGGAGTTCTTTTGGCACAATCTTTCCGTCAACGGGCCTTATTATTTTCTTAATGCCCGACATCCGTTGTTGATTACATTATTGGCAGTAGTTGGGTTGATTTTTACGCAACGTAGATGGCTTGAACGTGCGGTGGCATTTCTCTGGTTTATTGCTTCGTGGCTGGTTTTCCTTTTCTTTTATGCAGGTAGTTATAATTACGGGGCGGATGTCCGTTTCGCTGTTCTGACAACTCCGTCACTGGCCTTGCTGGCTGCGTTTGGTTGTCAGGTAATAGTAGAAAGATTTTTTGCCGGGAAGCAGGAAGAGGGGCGAAAGGTTTTGCTGTTTCTCTTGACGGTCAGCTTCGTTTCTTTTCTGCCACTCATTCGTATGGTTGGAAGGGAGGCTCGAGAAGCCAGGCAATATGTTGACATCGTCCGTGAATGGAGCAACGAATTGCCGGCGGATTCACTTGTTTTAAGTCATACGCCAAATTTGTGGATTCTCTGGCACAAAAATTCCGTTCAGTTGTCGAGAGCGAAAGACGAGCCCGGCTTTATCAATCAGATGTTGCAGGCTTACCCGGGAGGAGTCTATGTCGATTGGGGTTATTGGTGCAATGTGCCTTTTCCGGAGCAGAATCAGTATTGTGATTACGCCCGCAATGTTTTGTCTTTAAGCCTTGAACATGAGGAGAAGAAGGGCACGATGCATTACCTTCTTTATAAAGTGGTTCCACCGGCCTCGATGAAATTCAAGTTCCGTGATTTTTCCGACAATCTGCCGGGTGATAATGGGCTAATTTGTCAGGAGTCTGAATGATTAACCCCAAGTTCATGGGTGCGTTCAAGTTGGTTTGTTTGCTTTCCTTGTTCTTATTGTTGAATGCGTCGGCCTATGCCGGAACTATCGCGCTGGTCCCGCAGAAAAAGAAGGTCGTTATTTCAGTGGTGGAAGGTGAAATTACAGTTGGTGGTAGTCTTGCATTGCATAATGAGGGCACTGAGACGGCCTATGTGGTGGTGCCAGTGTTGGAGATTTGTGGAGTCACCTGGAAAGGTGAATCAAAAGGGATGCCCACCGGGGAGTGGAGTGATTGGGATTTTACCGAGTCTGTTCCCGAGTCGCTTGCGGTTTCAGTGGCAGAATGTGCCGCTCCCGGAGCTTCTG
>JAQTWB010000136.1 GCA_028689495.1 bacterium
ACCAATTGTTTTTGACTGTGGAGAATGGTTGTCGTCCAACTGGGATTACCTGTCACAGCAAACAACGGACGAAGAGCCGTTAATTTACAGGCCACGGACATTTGATGATGCTGTGAAATGAGATGCCAGCGATTTATCAAACGGCGTTAAATTTTCCTGGGTAGACCCTTCAGATTAATATTGTTTTTTGTAGGGGCGCCTCGTGAGGCTCCCGACAACGACCATACATGACCCTGCCGATAGGGTGCATGATTGTCATTGAAACTATTTGGGTGTGTTGAAAAACACACCCAAATGCACACAGCGCAAGCTGGATGCCTGCGTGCTGGAAAGAATACCTAGCGCAGTAAATGTAGGGCCGTTTTGGCCCTACAAAAGAAAAACTAATAGAGGGGAGACTTTTTCGTATCTCCGATACGAAAAAGTGGATTGACGAAAGTCAATCCTGGCGAAATGCTAATTTCGCAACACTCCTTATTTATGTCCGTTTACAATTTCGTCCAACTCCCTGATGCTGCCGTTTAACTGGGTGACCTGGCCTCGCAGTTCTTCACTGGACGCTGAGGCTTCTTCAGCGGCAGCAGCATTTGATTGAGTTTCCTTATCCAGCTCCGATACAGCAGTGTTAATTTCCGCAAGCCCATTTGATTGTTCGGTGCTGGCGGCGGCGATGTCCTTAATCAAGTCTCCGGCTTTTGATGCATAAGATTGGACTCGAGCCAGAGAATCACTGACCTTGCCACATACCTCGGCGCTTGTCTGGGCAAGGGAAACCGAGCGGGCGATTTTTTCCGCTGTGTCTTTGGCTGCGGCAGCACTACGCATCGCCAGGTTGCGAACTTCTTCGGCAACAACCGCAAAACCCTTGCCGGCGTCTCCAGCGCGAGCTGCTTCGACAGCGGCATTGAGAGCCAGGAGGTTCGTTTGAAAAGCAATGGAGTCAATCGTCTTGACAATGTTTTGCACCTCATCAGCTGAAGTTTGCAGTTCTTTCATTGCCCCATCCATTTCGTTCATAAACGCGACACTGCTGCCAACTTCGGACCGGACGTCGCTGGAAAGTGTTTCGGCGTGTTTCGAGCTACTGGCGTTCCTTTCAGCAAGAGACGACAGTTCCTCGAGGGTTGCCGATGTTTCCTCAAGCGCTGCTGCCTGAGCCGAAGAGCTACGCGCTAGGGAATCACTGGTGCTGGCGATTTGTCCTGATGAACCTTCTACCGCGTTGCTGATGGCCGAGAGGTTTTGGAAGTTGTGACGCATGGTTGCCATGAAGCGGGCTAGGGGTTTTTGGATAAACACCATACAAATAAGTAGTATCACGAGAGCACCAGAAGCAAGGTGAATTTGTGAAGCGACTAATTTTTTGTGCAGTGGTTTCAGGTCGGAAACTATAGTGAAGATTCCGTGAAGGTCGCCGTCTTTCCAGTTTTCCATTTCGTAGCCAAGAATATCCTTCCCGTTCCCCCATGGGCTGTTTTTCGGGTCGCCATGGCACTTTAAACAGCCCTCATCTTCCTTTAGGTAAACAGGAGCAGCGACATTGTAGGTATTATTTGTTTCGTCGATCCAGCTTGTTCGATCACGGCTACCAGTGCGCGAATATTCTTCCAAGATTTCAATTTCTTTGCCGACGGCTTTATTTGCCAGTTTTCGCGGATATCTTGTCGCGATACGAAAACGATAACTCTCTTTTGCCGCTTCATAGTTGGCAATTTCCATCGCTCCGACAATTGGCACGGTTTTAAGCAACTGCTTTTTTTGTTCACTTGGAACTTTGCCATCAGGATAGGTGATGACCAGTTGCTCCCAAAGAATAGGCAGAAAACCCTGGGTTGCGACAAAGGCTCTGGCGCCTTCGGCCCGACTTAAAATAACCTCACTTTTCGCCGTAAGCGCTTCGTAACTACTATCCTTCATTTCGTTAGCGGCAAACCAAGAGACAGCTATCGTGCAGAATACGGCAGCGAATAAAACATAAAATACGATACGGAGGCGGAAAGACATAATAACACCTCAAATAACGCTGGTTTATCAATGGCCGGTGATCAAAAGAGCGGTCAGAATATCTTACAGTTTTGGTGTTTGCTTAACAATCATTAAATTGCCCCTATGATTTAATGACGGTTGGTTGAGTAAGGTTTTAAAACAAAGAGGGGGAATATTCGCGAAATAGTTGATGCGGTATTTAAATGTGATGTACGGTTAGTAAATAAGTATAGCGTATAGGTAATACCTCCCTATACGCTATAGGCAAGCGTTTAAACCTTCGTTCTTGGCAATTCAGCTTTGCGCAGTCGAATGGACTTCGGCGTTACCTCGACCAGTTCATCGTCCTTGATGTATTCAATAGCCTCTTCCAAGCTGAGAACCTTGGTAGGTGTCAACAGAATAGCTTCGTCTTTGCCGGAAGCCCGCATGTTGGAGAGCTTCTTGGTTTTGCTGGCGTTTACCAGCAAGTCATTGTCGCGGTTGTGTTCACCGATGATCATTCCCGGGTATAGCTTCTCGCCTGGCGGGACAAAAAGGATTCCACGAGGTTCAAGGTGGAAGAGGGCGTACGGGATAGCGTCACCGAACCTGTCGGCGACAAGAGATCCTGCCGAGCGGCTGCTGAATTCACCCCTATGCGGCTCAAATCCCACCAGCAGGGCATTCATTATGCCGGTGCCACGGGTATCGGTAAGAAATTCACTGCGATAGCCAATCAGCCCGCGAGAAGGAATCGAGAATTCGAGACGGACCCGGCCTGTACCATGGTTAATCAGATTGAGGAGCTTGCCTTTTCGAAGGGCCAGTTTTTCAGAGACGACACCGATGTAAATCTCCTCTATATCGACATAGAGTTTTTCAACAGGCTCATGGGTCGTTCCATCAATCTCCCGGGTGATTACTCGCGGGCGACCAACGGCCAGTTCATAGCCTTCGCGTCTCATTGTCTCAATGAGTATCGCCATCTGAAACTCACCACGGCCTTTAACGATAAAGGAATCTCCGTCTTCAGATTCCTCTACTTGCAGGGCGACGTTGTGCATTGTTTCTTTAAGCAGGCGTTCCCGGATTTTGCGTGACTGAACGTGTTTACCTTCTTGTCCGGAAAAGGGTGAAGTGTTTACTGTAAACCGCATCGAGACAGTTGGTTCATCGATATGAATTCGCGGCAACGGTTTTCCTTGCCCCTTAAGGCAGATAGTGTCGCCTATTTCAATGTCTGTAACTCCGGCAATAAGGGCAATTTCGCCCGAGGCTATATCCGGAATAGATTTGGCTTCAAGGCCGTAATATGACTGCAAGTCGGTTACCTTGATGTCTTCTTCGGCTCCGGTTCGGCCGATTCGGATAAATTTATCGGTCTTTTTGGCTGTTCCGGCAAATACTCTACCGATAGCGATCCGGCCGAGGTAGCCGCTATAACCAAGGTCAGAGACGAGGAGTTGGAATGGCTCCGTGCTTCGGTCCAGGGGTGGGTCAATATACTTGATTATCGCTTCAAAGAGTGGTTCGAGGTTGCTGCCTTCTGCTTCCAAAGATTCTTTGGCCATTCCTTCACGCCCAATTGCGTAAAGCACCGGAAATTCGATTTGCTGTTCGGTGGCGTCAAGGTCAATGAAGACATCATAGACTTCGTTCAGTACTTCTGCCGGTCGAGCATCTTTGCGGTCAATTTTGTTAAGCAGGACAATAATTGGCATATTGCGAGCCAGAGCTTTTGACAGCACGAATCGTGTCTGTGGTAGCGGGCCTTCGGCACAGTCGACAAGAAGAATTGCACCATCGACCATAGACATTGCCCGTTCAACCTCTCCACTGAAGTCAGCGTGTCCCGGGGTGTCGAGAATGTTGATTTTTGTACCTTTCCAGGTAACAGAGCAGTTCTTCGCGGCGATAGTGATACCTCGCTCACGTTCCAGGTCCATGCCGTCCATTACGCGGTCTTCGGTGCCGCTACCAAGGGAAATACCACCCTGGCGGAACATGTGGTCGACGAGGGTTGTTTTTCCGTGGTCAACGTGGGCAATGATAGCAATATTGCGGATAGGCGTGGTGCTTGTGTTCACAAAAGTCTCAGTTTATTACTCGTTTACTCGGCCCGCCTGAATTTGATTAAGCCGTTGTTTATATGGTCAGGCATAAATATCACCAGGCAGGAGTTCTACTGGTGGAAATTTCCGCCGCTTATACGGGGTTGTTGCTTAACAGTCCAGTTTGTCTGTTTTTTTAGTTTATGGAGGAATAAAAGGTGTTACAGCTTGTCGATATTTCCAAAGGGTATGCCAGTCAGTCGCTGTTTGAAGGAGTTGGCTGGACGATGCAGCCGGGGGAGCACCTTGGGCTTGTGGGCCGCAATGGTCATGGCAAGTCGACACTTTTTCGGATTATTGTTGGCGAGGAGAAAGCGGATTCCGGACAGATTGTTATTCCGGCAAACTACCGCATTTCGTACTTGCAGCAGAAATTGGCGTTTTCAGCCTCGTCTGTGCGGGAGGAGGCTATCCTGGCCATTCCTTTTGAAGAGGGTGGATGGAAAGCTGAATATAAGGCAGATGAGGTTCTAGCCGGTCTGGGGTTTTCCGCGGCCGATATTGCCGCGCGCCCTAACCAGCTTTCCGGTGGAATGCAGGTGCGATTAAATCTGGCCAAGGCAATCCTTTCTGACCCGAATTTGTTGCTTCTCGATGAACCGACAAACTATCTTGATGTCATTTCGATTCGCTGGCTGGAGCGATTTCTTCGCGCCTGGCCCAAAGAAATTATCCTTATAACTCACGACAGAAGTTTTCAGGATGCCGTGATCACCGATATTGCGGGAATTCATCGTGGGCGTGTACGCAAGTTTCGCGGTAATACCAAAACCTACTACGAAAAAATTGTCGAAGAGGAGCAGATACACGAACAAACTCGTCTCAACATTGAGCGCAAACGCAAGGAAACGGAAAAATTCGTTGACCGTTTTCGTGCCAAGGCTTCCAAAGCATCACAGGTCCAGTCGCGGATCAAGGCGCTCGACAAAATGGACCAGCTTGAACAGCTGGACGACATATCCGGTTTGAAGCTGAAGTTTCGTTATAACGGCAAGTCTGTAAAACAGCTTCTTTCGTCCACCGATCTGGCTTTTGGCTACAGTGAAGACAAGCTGCTGATGAAGGATCTTAATTTTGTTCTCAAGCCAGGTGAGCGACTAGGAATTGTCGGGCGAAACGGAAAGGGGAAATCGACATTATTGCGCCTTCTGGTCGGCGAATTGCAGCCCACCGAAGGTCGGGTCAATTATGGACAGAACACAAAAATAGGTTATTTTGCTCAAAGTCATGTTGCAGATTTGTCCGAGAGTCTCACAGTTGAACAGGAGGTGCAGAGAAGCAATCCGACTCTCAGTGTAACAGAAGTTCGCAGTATTTGCGGTGGACTGATGTTTGAAGGAAACATGGCACTCAAGACGATTTCAGTTCTTTCTGGAGGAGAACGTGCACGGGTTCTTCTGGGCAAGATACTTGCTGAACCGTGTAATTTGCTGGTTCTTGACGAACCGACAAACCACCTTGATATGGAAAGTGTCGAGAGTCTGATTCGCGCTGTTGATACATTTCCCGGTGCGGTTATTTTTGTCAGCCACAACGAGGAAATGTTGCAGACTGTCGCTACGTCACTGGTTGTTTTTGATGAAGATGGGGCTCAGCGTTTTGATGGGAACTATCAGGACTTTCTTGAGCGCATTGGCTGGAGCGAGGAAAAGAGTCTTAATGAAAAACCCGCGGAGAAGAGCAAACGAAGTATTTCGAAAAAAGAGCTCAGAAAATTGCGGGCTGACATATTAAAACGCCGTTCTGAAGCCACATCTAGCCTTAAAAAAGAAATTGAAGCTCTTGAGGGTAAAATTGCCGCTTTGGATGAAAGTATTGAAATTACTAACAAGGAACTCATTGAAGGTGCAAAAAACGGTTTTGGTGATGCACAGGCCAAATTATCCCGATTGCTTGGTCGACAAAAAGGTGAGCAAGAAGATTTATACGCCCGTCTTGAATCACGGCTTGAGCTTATGGAAAAAAAAGAAGCCTCATTTAACGACGAGCTGACACAATTGGGGGATGATAATTAGCTGTACCA
>JAQTWB010000137.1 GCA_028689495.1 bacterium
TATTTTTAGGATAGTTTCAGGACGAGGAATGAGATTAACAAAAAAGGCTTACAGTGGTTAAACTGTAAGCCTTTGTTTTATATGGTGCGCCCGAAGAGATTCGAACTCCTGACCCCTTGGTTCGTAGTTTTGATCTTAGGGTGAATGTTATTAATAATCAATATGTTGCATTTTATCGTCTGTAGCAAAAGTCACGATAAGGCATAGTAAAGCATCGTGGAATCACGCAAATGTCACGCAAGAATGTATTGCCAAAGTTAATAGATATTAGCCAGCTTTTAGCGATCCGCTATACTCGATTCAGCTTCCGGCCATAGTTTGGGAAATAAGAATTGCAAGGACTCCAGAGGAATACCCATGTAAACATCTCCCCGCGGTGTATCTGATATAAGTAGTTTATAGTCAAGCAAAGCTTTTAAAAGCCTATCTGCAGATCTCTCTGTTAATCCGGTCATGGATTTGAATTGCCCGCGCTCAATAGGCCCGCTAATCGCAATGTAATGCAATGGCAGCAGTGCCGCAGTTTTAATGCCGGATTTTCCTTTTGCTTCCTCGACAATCAGCAAGGTTTCTAGACGATCCTTGAAATCCTGAAGGTTTAGCATCTTATCCATGAAGTCCACTTGGTCTATGCAAATACCAAGGAAGTATCTAACCCAGGCAACTAAACCACTTTGGGATAACGAGCCGCGTCCATCGTAGTCGCCCATACGTAATGAGTCAGCATTATGCAGAGCGTCATAATATTGCTGATGTGATCTAGCTAATCCACGCATTGGCGACCATAACCCATTGGTCAATCCCATGGCGTTAAGCGCGACGTGAGTATGTAGTCTGGATACACGACCATTGCCATCTTTGAAAGGGTGAATCCAGGCAAGACGCTGATGCGAGCAAGCGAGACCGACTAATGCTGTGTCTCCATCAGGCAGAGCCGTATATGCAGATCTCCATCGTTCAAGGAAGGTTGGTACTTGGTTGAAGTCTGGCGGCATATGCATACCAACGGTTACATTCTGAAGTCTTAATTCACCTTCAGAAACGGGTTCTCCAGTTTCAGTAACTCGATCTTCTTCGTTCATCCCTTGATAAAGGTGATAATGTATGTCGCTCAACATGTCTGTTGAAAAAGTGTCTCTCCAACTCCAGCCTTCTGTTTTAAATTCAGCCCAAATTTCAGTTTCTAAGTGTGCTCTCGCAATGCGTTGTCTGTGTGCAGTATCCCGGTCTATCGAATAGTTATTGTTTAGAGCCTGCTCAATATCAGCGGGCAGTGTATGTTGACCTTCAATCTTATTGGTGTAATAGGAGTTCATTGCGCGTAGTAACGTCCTGAGTCTTTTGTTCAGGCCAGGCAGTGGTGTATTGGCGAGCTTTAAGCTTTTTTGACGTAACTCACTAGCAATCTCAAGAAGCGCAGTCATTTCCCTTGCTTCAGGGATTAGCGGCTCCATTTGGGCAATATTCGTTGCGGCAGGGGCTCTAATAACAATTTGTTTCATTTGGCGACTAATTAAGTTAAGTTAAAAATTATAATAACATTATTTAAAATAATAAGTTATATTAATTTAATGCATTTTATGTCGGGTAATTTGGCGAGTAATTTGGCGAGTATTGAATGATTGGGATGTGTATTTATAATAAAGTTTGGTGATACTCACACTTAAATGGAATGCCTATAATGGTCTAATATTAGCATCGGCATATGAGCAATAATATTAGATTAACCAGATTTCTGTAGATGGATGATGAAGGCTACTCCATCATCACGATTTGCAGCGGAGATTGAGCCATGCATGCCAAACAAGTACATCCTGGCTGCATAAAGCCCTAGTCCAAGGTGCCCCCCATTTTCCGGATCACTGACGCCGAGTTTGAATATATTTTCACAATCTTCTAGAGTTTTCCCTTTGTTGAAAATCTCAATGGTTACCAGATCATTGTCATCTGTCCAGCGGACTTCAATAATGGAGCCGGGAGTTGCGTGGCGTTCGGCGTTATCAAGTAAGTGATCTAAGATGGTCTCCAACATGATGTCGTCAAAATAAGCTAACACGCCTGAGCGTTCTCCATAACCAATAATTGGTTTACCGTTAGCAGCCAAGTTTTCCGCAAGCTTGCTTATAAATTTTCCTAGATCATCAACCCGGGCGGCAATGACCCCGTT
Organism: bacterium; assembly: GCA_028689495.1. Classification (GTDB taxonomy): domain Bacteria; phylum Bdellovibrionota_C; class UBA2361; order SZUA-149; family JAQTWB01; genus JAQTWB01. Next base: position 2,168 of record JAQTWB010000137.1, read on the forward strand.
CATGAGGCCTTCCTCAATTGTCGCGGCTTCCTGCAATGCATTAACCGCTCGCTCCATTCGGCTGAGGTTTCTATTAACTGTGGAATCTTGTTTACTGCTTGCAAGGAGGTTAGCAAGGGGGGACCGGATCTCGTGACCAATTGCATTCAGGATTTCTCGACGAGTCTCCAGAAGTTCCTTTTCCTTAAGGATTACTTCGGCTTTCTGTTGGTTCTCCCGCTCTAACCGCTTGCGTTGGAAGGCCATTCTTTGTTGATCCCGTTTGAATAGTAAATGCAGCACGCGACCCAGAGTTCCGATTTGATCAGAGCTGTTAGCATATTCAACAAAGCTACCGCCGCGGGTAACAGCGGCTATATGGGCAGTTCTGGTTAGCCGCTCTAATCGCCTAGATCCGCCCCAAAGAAACCATATTAGTGCAGCGACTGCGAAAATAGCAGCAAATTGCCAAGCTAGTGAGCGAGCTGCGATATCCGGGACAATGTTGGCGTCCTCGGTTAAGGTTGTCGCTAAAAGAGGAAGCCCACTAAGGCGGTGGTCCTGTGTCACAGACACCTTTTGAACCCCGGAAACCATCAATCTAGCTACATTGTTGGCAATTATCTGAAACCATCCTTGATGTCTTTGCGGTTCAGATGGTATTAATGAATTTGACGTCCAAAGGATTTTACCTTTTTCATTGCCGCCACCTGCTGAGACTACCAGAGTCGCTTTGGATGGTACCGCAACACGGTATGCCTGTTCTAGGGAAAGTTGAGCAGTACCTTCATCTTCTGGCCCAAACTTATATAAGGGTTGGACGGAATGCATGGAGCTGTTTGCAGCAGGAATCACCTCGATGCCAATTTTTAGATCCTTCGTCGCAGGCGAAGGCCAGATATCTAGTTGGTCTTCAACAGGCAACAGCGTTGAATCGATTCGCCCAAGGATTGAGACTATATTTTCTCCAGTATCAGAAACTCTTTGTTCAAAGGCTTGGGCGTTGAGTAGTCTGGTTGCCCGACCACCATCTTCCGGAAGGTAAGAGGCAATTTCATGCAAGCTGTCGAAGTGGTCAGAGGCAGCTAAATGACGGTCGCTACCTTTGAATTGCGGTGCTTGTTGGAATGTAAGCGTAATAATGACCTCTCTTTTTCCAAAGAAATGTATTACAAGTCGATCACTATTCTCGATAGGCTCGCCTTGAGTATGTCTGTGGATCGATGGAGTTGGATATCGTAATGCAAAGTAGACATAGCGCCCTGTTGGATCGGATGGTATTGCAGCAAAACAGGTCTGCAGAGGGAACGATGATGCATCTACTCTCGATGGGGTAGTGTTTGAGAGGAATTCAAGAACGCAAGCGTGGGGTGGGTCGAATCGCAGGTTATCTGTGCTGAATGTGCGTGTATTTCTCTTAGTTAGGAAGTAGGTGAAAAAAGGACGACTGACAGTTACAATCTGTGCTGGGCGACTAGCTTTTGTGAAATCGATTGGATTTTCCAATAGTGAGGAACCGTTAAGTTCACGGGTGTTTAGCAGAAATTGTCCTAGTTCTCCACGAAGAACCGACTCCTGAATTAGGTGCTCTTTTTGGCTTGCAGTGATTACGAAGTCGCCAATGGCTAAGCTAAAAAAAACTAAGAGTATTATCGCGGCAATGGCAGATCTTAGCGTGAAGTCGACGCGCCGCAACATTCGCAGCCACTGGCGGGGGCGCTTAATTTTAAGCACGAGGTTTCCATATGTAACCACGCCCCGGTTCTGTTGCGATTTCTGAGAAGTTTGGATCCTTGTCCCGGAAAGCCTGACGAATATTACGAATGTGGCTTGAAAGCGCATTTGCTCCGCGCCCTGTAGGTAACGCGGATTCTAGTGTTGAGTAAGGCACAACTATTCCGAATGAACGAGCCAATTGATCAACGATACCCAGTTCTGTCACTGATAGCTGTACATCCTTTCCATGCCAAAGGAATTTGGTCTGATTTTTTGGATTGCGTTCAAGCCCGGACGGCAGATCCGACTTGGATAAAGGTGCTTTATTTCGTGCCAAGTGGGAAAATTCTAGAGAGCGCTTGACCTTAACGATGAAGTCAATGTCGTCGATAGGTTTTCTTACGAAATCATAGCCCCATAATAAACTGGCCAGATCGCGAAGCGTTGAATCATTGGTTCCAGATACAAAGAGTGCGACTGCGGCCGCTTCTTCTTTAGCTAATTTCATCCCAGCATATCTGGACAGAGCTGTCTGACCAAGTTCAATGTCAAGCACGGCAAGGTCATAGTTGTTATTCCCCATAAGAACCCGCGCTCCTGTCTCGTCAGCAGCAGCATCTACTTCAACGTCTTGAACTTCGGAAAGCAACTGAAGCAGATGTTCGCGCATCGCTGGATCGTCTTCCACTACGAGTATTCGTTGCATTGGCAGACTCCATCTATACATAAATTACCGCATATTTTGGCGCTATTACAGTTGATATGCAAATAGATATTCTTTCATTTTTTACTGTGGAAATGTATGAACGTTGATAACACTCAATTTAACCAGAGTTCCAATCAATTAGGCTGGATGCTGTTTGAAGCCTATTTGCGCAGTACTCTGGGAAACTGTCACCTATCGAAACAAGGGAATATCCATGGTAATTGACATTAGAACGCGGCTCGAGGAAATCGGCATTCAACTGGATGCTTCCATTTTCCCGATCGTAATGAACGGAGGCTTGGTTTTGCCCAGCAGGCCATCTGTTTCACACTCAACTCTGGGCGAGGAGTTATTAAATGAAAAAAAATCATCAAGACCAACACAATCCGGAGCATCCGAAGCCACAAGGCAACAACCAGGGACAAGGACATCATTCGCCAGAGCATCACAACCCGGGAGAGCATGGGCGACCGGTGCAGCCTCACCGTTCACACTCTGTACAGCAGACGATGAACTTTATCCTAGATTAAGCGAAGTGAATGTAGCCTATCCAGGGGCAATTATACACCGACAGGAGGAGGGCTTTTGGCTTCTAATTGAAAGTCTGCTCCTGCCGGATGTAGGTCGCAAGGCGCTGTTTGTTGTGGCTGTCATGCCACAAACTGGGAGGGTGGTAGCTTGGGGTTACTGGCATATTTGCTGTGTTGGTGTGTCGTGGATAGGTCCGCGGCATACTAATTATCCAGACGGTTCGATTTGTGCTTTTGATGTGGTGGATGGATCATGGCAGTATGGCGACAGTCTAGTGAAATTGCTCGATTTCTACACAGTCTGGGCAGTGAGACATTTGTATCTTGAATATTTTGGAAAGTGGCCTGGCCCACAGGCTTCCGCTAATCATATTGAACGGCTTTTCGAGTTTAAAGACGATGAGTGGTGCGGCTGTTCAGTACCCAGAGGTACTTATCGTAACTGTTGTAAGCAGCAAGATATTGCCAAGGTAACTCCGCGAGCAGCCTTGTCGTTTTGGCTGTTTTCACAGAGATGCTACCGATGTCCTCCTGCGAAAGTAACTGCTTTTGCGAAATCAAGTGTCAATCCTCCCACGTTAGGGTCTACGTTCGCATCAATCTGAAATAATTCGGTGGTAATAGTGTCGCTACATTATTTGACGGCGATTGGGAGTAGCATTCAACTGCTAACCTGCGGATTTTAAAAATAGTATTAACCTTATCTAAAACTCCACTTTTAGGTGTCAAGAGATCAGTGGCGATTTCCAAAAGGTCACGATCAACCAAAAGCGGAGTAATCATTGTAATTTCTAGGGACTACAAACAATTGCTTATTTGAACCGCACCGGGTTTTGAGGAGGCATGTTGGTCTAAGTTAATCAGCAACAGGCTGAGTCGCCAGTTGCTTGTAATAGTTTGCCTCAGCTTCTGCCGGAGGACAATAGCCGATTGAACTGAGTAAG
>JAQTWB010000031.1 GCA_028689495.1 bacterium
GCGTCGTTCGCAGCCGTGCTGTCGATGGAGCGGTGGATTTTCAGACTGTGCTTGGCGTTAGGTAGAAATTATGCCGTGTCCAAATCTCCTTTGAACGAGTTGGCACCAGCCCGCCGAACTCTCAAAAATACCGTGACATTCTCCTTCTCAAATCGCTAAAGAATTTCTAACCCCGGGCCGAGTAACTCCTGGGGAATAACGCTCTTTTTCCAGCCTTGATGTTTATGGGGTTTTACTGATGAAAAAGGTTCTTGACAGTATTATCTGTGGTTTATGTCTTGCTCTTGCGATGACACCGCTTGAGCTATACGCTGCCCCCGCGACTGTGAACACTGCAACTGCCGCAACTGCAACCTCGGGAAACTCCAGAAAAACTTTCTACGACGAAATAAACCGTATGCATTGGGCGGCGTATTATAATGGCAGTGCGATTGAGTTCAGCTACACAGATAATCTAGACGGCGGCACATGGACCAGTGCCGGAACTCTCGCCTACGATTCGGCGGAGTTTGCCCTGACCTACAAAACAATTTCCGGTGTGCCGTATGTCATCGTTGCCGCTACGGCAAATACCTACGACATCGTCCTTCGTCGCGGAGTTGTCGGCGCGACAAGCATTGCCTTCGACGCTGAAGTTACCGCCCTCGACGGCACTGCCGCTGACGACGCTTATTCGGCACCGAGTATTGCGCTTGATGGGAACAACAAACTTTGGGTGGCGGCGGTTTGGGACATCAGCGAATTGGAAATGTCCGACAAAGTAGTCGCGACTGTTCGCAGCTCCGCAAGCCTCACCGATAATATTGGTGGTTTTGAGCCAACCATCAGGTTGGGAAAGCCAGACAGATTCAGAACATCTGTATCTCTATTCTCTGACGGTGTTAGCCATATCTACCTTGCTTCGGGTCCAAGTTCTGACAATCTTGATGTCTGGGGATTTGATGGCGCAACCTGGTTATTAAAAAGCAACGGAGGTGATGTCAGTTGGTCCGGAACAGAAACAAGCCCTATTTCATCATCAGCTAAGATCACAATCTGGAAAGGTAACCTTTACGCCAGTGGTTCCTTTGGTCTCTACCGCTGGGATGGATCAGTCTGGGTTTCGGTAATGGACGCAGTCGGTCAAAATGTCCAAATTGTCTATCCCGATGGAAACGACCTCTATGTTGGCGGTAATTTTGTCGATGCCGGCGGAATTCCCGAAGCAGACTACATAGCCCGCTGGGATGGCACACAGTGGCATGCTCTCGGCAGTGGAACAAATGGCCAAGTCTCAAATATGACGATATTCGACGGAGACTTGTATATCACCGGAGAATTCCTGCAAGCCAGTGGCGTTACAAACACACTACGTATTGCCCGCTGGGATGGAACACAGTGGCACTCCCTCGGCACTGGACTAAACAACCCGGCTGCCTGGTTTGTCGAACTTGGAACGGACCTGTACATCGGTGGCACGTTTTCCAATGTCAATGGCATTGCCAGTGCTGATTATATTGCGCGATGGAATGGCAGCTCATGGTCCGCCCTTGGCGCTGGCCTTAACGGGGGCACATATGGCGCCGTTACCATGAACGGGTCTCTTTATGTAAGGGGTAACTTCAGCAATGCAGGTGGTTTTGCCAATGCCGATCGCATCGCCCGCTGGAACGGATCAGCCTGGCAGGAACTGGGATTAGGAATCGCCAGTGGAACTGTGTACGATATAGCTACTGACGGCAATAATGTTTTTGTCGGTGGATGGTTTTCTGACGCTGGAGGAGTCGCCAGCGCTGATTGTATTGCCCGTTGGGATGGAGACGCTTGGCATGGCCTGGGAGCAGGAATAACCACTGGAGCAGTACAGAAGATTGCGATTGATGGATCTGATATCTATGTTGGTGGTCAATTCACCGATGCTGGTGGCAATTTAAATGCAGATCGTATTGCCCGCTGGGATGGTTCTAACTGGCACGAACTCGCGACAGGTCTTAACAACATCGTATCTTATATTCTTGTAGATAATAGCCAATTATATGTTAGTGGCTCATTTACCGATGTAAATAATCAGAGTGGCGCCAGCTATATCGCAAGATGGGATGGGGTAAGCTGGAATGCGTATAGTGCAAAATTTGTCGGCACAATTACTAGTGCTGCTAGGATTGGAGCTTATCTCTATTTTGCTGGAAGTTTTACCAGTATGGGAGAAACCTCTGGGACGGCAAACATAGCACGCTGGGACGGTTCTTCGTGGCATGACTTAAGTGGCGGCTTAAATGGTTCTGTCGCCGCAATTGCAACATCCGACAATGAACTCTACGTTGGTGGAAACTTTACCAACGCCGGAGGTGACCCAAATGCCGATTATATTGCGCGCTGGGACGGAGGGGCTTGGCATCCTCTTGGGACTGGAACAATCGGAGCTGTGAATGCAATTACAATCTCCGGAAATGATATATATGTGGGCGGTTCGTTTACCAGCGCTGGCGGTGTAGCCAATACCAGCCGCATTGCTCGCTGGGATGGTACCTCCTGGCACGCAATCGGTAACGGGCTTGTCAACTCAGTCAGGGCAATTGCTGTTCATGGTTCAAAAATTTATGCGGGAGGTGTTTACTTCTGGGATGTTGGGTCATTCCTTGCATATTGGGATGGCACAACATGGGGCATTCCTGGTAACGGCATCCAGACTGGCCCTGTATCCTCTCTTGCCGTGATAGACAATGACATCTATATCGGCGGAACTTTCACAAACGTAGATAGTGTTGCAAATACCAATTATGTCGTCAGATGGGATGGCGCATCATGGCGTGCGCTAGATCTTGGATTATCGGGGGCCGCAGCTGGCCTAACACCGTTTAATGGCGACTTGTATGTTGCCGGTAATTTTTCGACGGCAAGTAATATCGCCAATACTAGCGCCATCGCCCGCTGGGACGGATCAACCTGGCACCCAATCTGTGACGGATTACAGGGTTCCTCATCTGTCCTCTTGCCTCTGGGAGATGTAATTTTTGTTGGCGGAAACTTGTCGAGCAGTGGAGATGGCGAAACTCCACTAACAGGGATAGCTCGGTGCGGTCCAACTACTGCAAGTGATTTTAGCTCTAGCTCTTATATCTCTGGAACAACCGACTCCGCCGGCGATCTGCATCTGCTCTACAGCAACAACAGCGACGAACTGGTTTACCGCCGCTATGATAACAACTCCACTTCCTGGCAGCCGTCGGTCACACTGGCAAGCGGTGCGACAATTGACTCCCTGGGGCTTTCTCTCTCCGCCACCGAAGAACTTCAAGCGCTCTGGCTTTCGGGAAACTCCATTCAACACAAAGATGCCGTCGCACCATACAACTCCGGCGACTGGGCAGCAGTAGCAGACACTCTCTACAGCACTGGCACGAACACTGGCCTAAGCGTTGGCAGTGGCGAGCAGTGGGGACGTATCCCCTACTTCTGGACACACGATGGAGGCTCTCCATACAATGTGATGGTTGATTCGCTGGATTTCACCTTAGACATCACCGGGACAATTGATGACGGCACGAATCCTCTAGTTGGAGTAACTGTCGACGCCGGCATTCACGGCGACACGACAACTGATGGCAGTGGCAATTACACAATTAGCGGCATTCCGCATGGTCAGACATACACCCTGACCCCATCGATTACCGGTTATACCTTTACCAGCACAGCCTCGGGAACTTTAACCGCCACCACAATTCATGACTTCACCGCTAATATCAACACCTACAACATAACAGGGCAGATTGTCGTTGATGGAACTCCCGTGGCAGGAGTGATTATCGACGGCGGAGCACTGGGAACAACTGTCACGGATAGTAGCGGCAACTATGCCTTTAACAATGTCGCACACGGAACTAATTACACAATCTCCGCTCATCACAATTACTACACTTTTCCCTCCAATATCTCCGGCACTCTGACCGGAGATATTACCCCGTCACTTGGCGTCACGCGCAGCGCCTATGACATAAGCGGTAGTGTAACTCTGGAAAACATGGAGCAGACGTCACTGCCAGGCGTCGAAATCACCTGCGGCGAGCGAACTACCACCACTAACAACAGTGGCAATTACCACCTTACGGCAATCCCAATTGGCACTCACACCGTTAGCGCCAACTTGCCCGGTTACTCCTTCACTCCGGCTTCAAAAAAGGTAACTCTCACTACGACTGACGCCACAGCCTTATTCTCGGCCAAACCCGTTGTCGCAAATCCGGCGTTTGCCTTCTGGAACGGTTTTCTCGGAATGATTAACGTGCTTGAAATAATGAACACGGGCAACGAGGAACTGGAGCTAAACCTCCTCGTCTACAGCAATGGTGGTAGCGGCAATAACCTCAACCGCTCCTGGACCGTGCCGCCGATGACGCAGCGCGACATAATCCTCAACGACCTCGAAGGCTTTGCCCCTGATACCTACGGCATGGTACAACTACAGGGGTCACACAACAGCTTCGATGGCAGGGTCACCATCTATCACCCAGATTCTTCCGGGGAAATGGACTCACAATACGGTTTTGCCTTCGCTGAGCCTTTACGCAACTCAAACCTCGGGCAAAGCGCCGCGATGTTCAACTCCTATCACCCCGGCAACACATCCTCCGCCCCGGCAAATACAGTCTACAACTGGCTGACAATCGGGAATTTAAGCTCTGCCGCAAAGAGCTTCACTGTCAAACGATACAACATCAGCGGTGAAAAGGTTGCCGAGGAAAGAGTCTCTGTCCCGCCGTTTGGCAGACGCGATATCGATGGCGGGCACATAAACCCCGGTCCGGACAATGTCGGCACCAACATGATCATTCCTGATGATACTGCTTCGCCTTATCTCTCGAGCATCGTCCGCTATGCCGAAGGCTCGAACTTCAACAACTACGACTACTCCTTCTCGCTTCCGGCAACCACCGGCGCTATTCGCACCATCTACGCCCCGATTTCAATCTCCGACGTCAGTGAAAACTATGTCGAGGTGGCAAACATGCTGGACGAAGACACCAATGTGCAACTAAAATTCATCGATGCCGACGGCTATACTTTGGCGACAAACAACATCTCCATGCCAGCCCTCTCACAGCGGCACTTTCCGACGATGGGGCTTCTTTCCGGAGATTCAAATACGGGCTACGTGGCAATTACACCATCAACGCCAAACTCAGTAGTTGCCCAAAGTGTTTTCTACTACCGGGACCGGACTTCGAGAGCCATGGAAACTTCTTACGCCTCGGTCGCCCGTGAAGCCTATGGCAAAAAACTCTACACCACCTACAACATGTTCCTCGGCATGGATAACATGCTGCGGCTGATGAACTTGAGCACCGAACAGAACGATGTCACCTATACCTTAAATGGGCTTGAGCGAAGTTTTACGGATACTGCAAAACTCGACAGCAGTGGTTCGGTTGAGGCAAAGATATCTTCCGCTGCAAGGCGAGACTCATATGGATTGGTGACAATCTCCACCTCTGTGCCCGGCTCTGTCGCTTCCGAACTCGTGCGCATCAGAAAACTCGCCTCGGGCAAAACCGAGTTTGCAATTTCGACGCCGGCGAAGTGACGGGGTGGTCATGGTGAATTGTGTTGTCTTGCCAACCTATCACGGGCGCCTCGCGAGGCGCCCCTACAGCACAAGACTCGCTTCTGCGGACACGCCTTCGGAACTTTCCACAATCGCCACAGCATCACCAAGTTTGAGCTGAGACTTGAATTGCGGCAGCATCGAAATGACTTCATCCTCGGTAAATGTCATGCCGGTGGTATCGGCAAAATCGGCAAGCATCGAAAACTGCTGCTCGCAGGGCAAACGTCGATCGATAAACAGCAGGTTATCTCCTGTTAAGACACAACCGCCACTTTTTACGCGATAAGAGGAACCGCGGGAAAGATTCTCACGGCGCACGACAATTCCACGGGTAGCAAACAGTTTGCAAATAAGTCGAAGGCAGCGTTCCTGCTGCCGTTCAAGTTCTTCGGCCGCTTTCTTGCCAACGGGCCCGCTCATTGCCCCACCTTGAGAAGAAAATGAAATTCATCACTGCCCGGTGTCATGCATGGTCCTTCGACGATTTCCAGTGGGCGCACATTTTCAGAAAACCACTCGAGCATCTTCACCACATCACTGGGAATAAAAACATGAAAATGAATGCTGTAGTCTGTCTTAATCAGATTGCGCATTTCTTCGACTGCGTCATTGCCACTTCTTCCGTTTACATGAAGCGCAAATTCAAGGAAGTGCTCGCGATCCCTCTCTTGGGAAGGCTCTCGATAGTCAAGGATGATATGTTCGAGGGTTGTGCGAACACGGCGACTGTCAAAAATCGCCCGCTTGTCCGGCACAACCATGTAGATATAGCCGCCGGGCTTGACCACTCGGCACCATTGCTCAAGCGAAGATAGCGGATTGCGCATGTGCTCAATCACATGAGCGGAAATAAGAAAGTCATAAGTCTGATCCGCCACCGAAGAAAGCGACTCGGCGTCATCAATCACGTCAGGCTCGACCAGCGGCAACTCATTAAGTTCGGGATAATGAGCACGCAGTTCCGCGACTGAACAGCGATCGACATACTCCATCTGCATACCGTCGTGCTTGACCATCGGTCGATGCAAGGGCCCGATCTCAAGACCGCGGCCGGAGAGATTGTCAGTGAAATATTTGCGCCAATCCCGGGCCTCAAAGGACTTCATGCCGTATTCCGCCACTTCCGCCTGCGGGATATTGAACACATGAGGCCGTTCCTCAGGAGAACAGGCGCCATCGACAAAAGTGATGTCAATCACTGTCGCGACACGCTTCTGCTGTGCACTGGGTGGGAATACCCCCGGAAAAACCGAGGAAACTCTTGCTTTAATTTTTCGGGCGATATTTCGTTGTTCCATGCACAGTCTCATAATGTAAGCCGCAAACAGAGTAAACCTTCAAATTTTACAGGATGTGAAAAAACTTTTCCCCACCCGAACCGGTGATGCATTGTATCCGTGCAAATTAGCTGTCCGGGTCGACACTCGACCGGACAAAATAACCACGATAAAGATGTACAAGGTTCAGGCAAATCTCTGAGAGGCATGGGAGTTAAAAGCCTTGAACTTCCAAACAAATTTGCCTTCAGCACATCGTGAGGTAAATTTTTTGGAATTCAAGGCATTCTGACCGTGTCTGTCAGAATAAGTCTGAGCTGGTACAATTAGTGCAGGTCTGGCAAATTATGTAGCCAGACCCGTCAATCAATTGCAATACTACGATACTTTTTCGCGTAAACGCCCAACGCGAGCATTTATGGCCTGAAGTTCCCTAAAACCATCTTCTCCAGGCAACTCAAACAGCGCTTTCTTGTTTCGCCCGATGTAACGATCTCTAGCCTTGGCCCAAGCACGTCGCAATACGGAAATCTCAATCTCCCGAGTTACAACAATGCCATCAAAAAACTCCTCGGCCACTTCGCGAATCGAAGAAATCAAAGAAGCACAATCCAGAGCAAAATATTCACCTGGGCCATCAAATGCAGCAACCTTGCGAATAACTTTCACGTCAATGCCCTCGTCAAGAAGACGATAAAGAAACCAGGCATGCGTTGCATCCTGAAGGTTATCTTCTGAAAGTATGGCGAACCGCAATGTCTGTCGAACCATCTGTTCTACCGCACCGGTCAACCGTTCATCCGGTGGACTGAGACGGGCCTGCTTCAGATACAGGACGAACTTCACCAGATCGCGAACATTCCCCGACAGTTTACTAATTTTACCGTCGACTTCCGACAAATCATCGACTCGCAAGACAACATTAGCACTGCGCCGATAACGTGCCAGCTGCTCCAACTGAAAACGAATTGCAAATGCCTCGCTCGAATTCTCCCCTTTATGTGGCCCACCGGGGAAAACAGCCTTCCAACGCGGCAGAACAACATTACGTAACTCACGGAGCCGGTTGAAACTTACATCCTGTGCGAGCAAAATATCCCAGACCAGCCTCATCACAGGACTTGTTCTCCCGATCAAGGCAAGAAAGGCTTTTTCATAGTGATATTCCAGATCACCAACCTTAGGCAGCAAAGGAAAGATTGTTTCCACTTCCCAAGACTCGTATCCCTCGGCAGCAAGATCATACAGCGAAGCTCTCCACAGACCATCCTTTGTCGTCTCTCCTGATAACATCAGGCTGTAGCGAATAAGGCGAGTGATCAGATTCTTCTTCCGTTCTTTTTCAGTTGGCGGCACTCTTTCGCGTCGCTCTTTATCATGATCGCTCTCAAAGGCTCCCTGTTCGATGCGCTCGACAAGTTTGCGAAACATCTCGGCTGGAGGAAGAAAATCAAAATCCCCAATAAACGGCCAGGTTGAAACAATAGTATCCTGAAGCGACGATTCGACCTCAAGATAGCCTGCCACCAGCAACCGCACATATACCCCACCTTTGCGACGGGCCTGCTCGTAGTCCTCCAGATAATTCATATCCAAAATTACTTTTGCCGCCCGTTCCATTATTTGAACCGGGTGCATAACAACATACTCAGTACTTAACATCATATAACCTCCTATAAAAACACTCTGTTTGCAGTCACTTAAAACATGACCACAAGCACACGCGACTACCCGGCAGGAGGCCCAAAAAGACCGAAGAATATAAAGATCGCTATGACGAAAAAAGGACCACTTCGACATTTCATATAAAACAATCGTCAAATATCGCAAGCCCCCCGGACCTCGCGCCGTCCATTAAAGAAACCTAATAAACACTGGCTATCGTTCTGCGACCTGAGGCATAAGCTTAAATTGGCATGGCGTGGGGGTAGATGATTGCAGTTGAAGGGTAACTGAAGCGTGGAAAAGCTTCCCTCACCCTTCAACTGCAAAATGAGGTTTTTATGATGAGGTCAGAAAAAGGTATTGTCTACCTTCCCCAGCAGACAAGCGATCCCTATCTCAACCAGAAACGTTGGAACGAGATTGTCGCCGAAATCAAGCAAAAATTCCCGGGCCAGGATATTGTTCGCTATCAGGTTAACGATACCTACACGTCACTCGTATCGTTGAGCGGCGAACTCGACCCTGAAGCCCTCGCCGGTGAATATGTAGCGATGGGCATAATGGTCACCGGCTCTCAGCATAAGGTCGATTTTACCGTCCTCGATGAAAGCGACCTGATACTCCAGGGGCGGTATCATCCCCATGAAAGCGATATAGATCCGGAGGTTTACGGGGAAAATTACGAGTAACTGTAGCTGTAGCGTTTTGGTTCCAGGTTACTATTTAGCTGTAACTATTTAGCTGTAGCGTTTTGGTTCCAGGTTACTATTCAACTAACTATTCAACTATTAATTACGAGTAACTGTAGCTGTAGCGTTTTATTCATTTCATAGGGCTTTCCCCAAGGAGAGCCCTACTACACCTGCGCCTTTGCCATCCTCTAAAGAGCACATTTACGGCTTTTTATGTCATAAAAAGGTAACAGAATCTGTCCTTACAGGAGATTGTCCAAGTGCCTTTAATTACGCCAAAAAGCGAAACCGCAAATAACACGGCGATCTCCACGCCAAATAACCAAAAGGCGATAGCGCTGAACTTCCAGGCCTACGAGGAACCTCTGACCAGTGTCATTCTCAAGGAATTGGACAAGCTCCTCCCCGGCTACGACCGCCGGCAACTTGAAATCCGCGCCCGAGCTGAAGCGAAAGCTCTGATGCAGAGTGCCGCCGAACGTGAAAAACTTGGTGACTGGAGAGATTATCGGGAAACAGTCGGGCACCCAACTGGCATTGGCGAAAGAGTGCTGCGTGACATGGCCTCAGGAGGTTTAAACGCCAGCAGAAAAATCGTCGACACTCTGAATCTCCCACTTGACTCACGGGCCGCGAAAATTGTCAGCTCTGAACTGGAGCGCCTCTCAGACGAAGTGTTACCTGGCCTGCAAGGCACAGGCGACAAGGTTGCCCAGCAAATCGGCGAAGGCATGACATTTTTTATCCCCGGCGTCGGCGCCAGCAAGTTCCTCGCCTCGATGCAGTATGTCACCCGCAATATGGCCGCCTGGGGGGGATCAACAACTGCGGCATTTCTCGAATCATCGGCAGAAGCGGGAACTACGTATGATGAACTCATCAAAAACGGCAAACCGCCCGCCGAGGCCAGATACCAGGCAGAAAAAGTGTTCTGGGGGAATATGGCGCTGGTGGGCGCAACAAACAAGCTGGGCATCCTAACTGACGCCGGTGGAGCATTGGTCCGCGGTGGAAAAGGCGCGGCGGTCGAATCTCTGCAAACATTCACCCAGCTCGGACTGAGCAACCATGCAACTGACAAAAATTTCGAGGAGGGGACGGCCTCCGCAGTTGCTTTTTCACTTTTTTTCGGCGGAGCAACTGCCGGAAACCGTGGTTTGCTGGCGCAACATGATGGCGCGAGTCCAGGTGGCGTATTCCAGAGCGCCCAGGACAACGTCGACATGCTCTACGACCAGAATGTGAAAAAACTCGACATTCCATCTGAAGCACGAAACGAATTTCGCGAACGTCTACATCATGACCCATTAACCGGTTTTGGCGTCGACGAAGACCGTTTGATAACTGTGCAGCGAGGACGACAACATGTAGCGCTGACAGGTCAAGAAGCGGTATATGGCGAAATTGACATCTCCAACCTCGGCGGACTCAATCACAAGGTACCACGTGAAAAAGCAGACAAAATTTTCAAGCGGATCACCGAAATCGTCGATGAAGAGCTGAAACCGTTAATCAACGCCTCGGGTGGGAAGATCGAATTCTTTCGCCACGGTGGAGACGAATTCTCCTTCGTAGCAACTGGGGTCAACCGCAGTGAACTGAATCACGCTCTCAACGAAGCACGAGAACGTGTCAATCGTTATATCTCCGACGAAGGACTAGCCAATATTCCACACCTCAAACACCCTAACGACCCCAGCAAACGCGGCGTCAGCATTGCCTTCGGCACTTCACGAATCGACAACAATATCCCGGCAAAAGACAGCCTGCAATACGCCGATCAGCAGGTTGAAAAAATGAAAAAACAAACACACGGTATCGTGCGCCGACAAACACCTGAAGAACAACGTGCTCTTGTCCCCAAAAAAGATGACATGCTTCCTGTACCTCCCACACGAGAGGCAATTGCCGAAAGCAAGAAAAGCATGGATGCATACTGGAGCTCTCTGCCGGATACAGTCAAAAACAACCCGCGAATGATGAAACCCGATGAAGTCAATCGCAAGATCTTTGACGCGAAAACATCCGGGTATAATCTCGACGTGCGACAGCAGAGCGCCTTGTTTCGCGATGGACAATACGATCCGGTAACCGGTTTTTTCTCAAAATACGACCGTTTTTCAACGATGGCCCGCGCAATTAAAAATGTTGAAAAACACGGAACAACGAGCACTCTTGTTTCTTGCGAAATCCGTGGCCTTAATTCACTTAACGCAGCACACGGGGCAAGCGGCGCCAACGAACCATTTAAAAGAATTGCCAATCTGGTCAAAGAAAAACTCGGACGCTCGGACCAAACGATCGGATTTCGCAATAACGGTCCCCGCTTTGAAATAATCGCCAATGATATTCCTCCGGCCGAGATAGAAAAAGCACTTAGCGAAGCTGCGCTGGAAATAGCCTACCTGGCCCGGAGCAATGGCTGGAGCAAACTGCAGCACCCGAAATATTCGCACTTTGCCTCTCAGGACGGAGTCGGTATTTATGCCGCGGCAACCCCGATCACCCCGGAGACAACCCCCGCCGAGATGTTCTATGCAAATAGTCTTAAAATTCGCGAAAAGGAAATGAATCACCTGCAACACGTCATAACTGAAAAGCCGCGTGGAGGATGACCTCGCTCATTTGTTAGAAAACTGTTAGCGGAGCGTTTCCAATCGCTGACAATTCTGCAATAAAGGCAGATACATAAAGAATTCACATATGGGTAAGTAGGGAAGCAAATTAAGGTTTTGTCTCCTTTGTGCATAATTCGGGAAGTTCGCTTCGAGGCTTGGACATTGCTCCGGTTTGGAGGCGGACTTTCCCGCAATTTTTACAATGGAGAAATAGGAAAATGAAAAGAGTAAAGTACCAACCCAACAAAGGCACCTGGAAAATTGGCCGACGGTCATATTCAAGCCATATCCAGGCCCTATCGGCGTTGGTTGATTTACTTGAGACCAGCAGTCCCAAGCAAGTCGAGGGATTTCTGGCGTCAGTGAAAAAATTGACTTTCTATCTAGAAAGCCAGCATGGGCTCAGCGGCGAGAAACTGCGAGCCGAAATGGAGAGAAACTGGTTGTTAGGGCATCCGGACGAATCGCAACTGCCCGATAATGTCAGTCGCGATATCGAGTCCCTGGTGTCACAGGCGTCAGGTCCGGCTGAAAAACACCAAATAGCCTGTTCTCCCAAGGACCGGTTATGGGAATATCAGCAGTCCAGCTATGGAGCCGTCTGTTACAAATCGGCTCTGGATTTTGTCAGCAAGAAGATTCCTGGTGGAATCAACGATCTGGCAAAAGCAGTGCTGTACCAGCTTTTCCCCCAGCCAGAACGACTGACTTTCTAATGGAAATTAAAAGTCAGTGATCTTTTTCGAAGCGGTTTTTCCTGGAGGATAACCGCTTCCCTAC
The DNA here is from genome assembly GCA_028689495.1 of bacterium. GTDB lineage: Bacteria > Bdellovibrionota_C > UBA2361 > SZUA-149 > JAQTWB01 > JAQTWB01. Next base: position 12,617 of record JAQTWB010000031.1, read on the forward strand.
TTTTGCCCTACCAGTTACGGCAACATTTGAATATCACCGTTGATTGATACGCACAGAACACAACAACCGTTGTCACACAATTTGTGCATCAGCGACGAAAGCAACAAAGCCGGGTGGGCACAAGGCCCACAGCAGTTTTAAAAACTGTTATAGGCGTCTTCAAAAGCTTCAACTGATGCCTGAATAATGTCCGGCGAAGTGCCACGACCAACCGAGACAAAGCCTTCGCGAACAAGTTTAAGCTCTACATAAACAACGGCATCGGTGCCGCCGCCGCGAATGTCGACCTTATAACCGGACAGCGTGAAGTTCTTGTCCGCACCAGCTGCCTGAAGCGCCTTGATAATCGCGTCGAATGGCCCAACCCCGGCGGCGTCAGATGTGTGCTCGACACCGTCTTTTAAAACGACTACCCGTGCTTCAGCGCGATCTTTACGCGAAATTTTCACCTGATAATCGACAACGGCAAAACTGCCCTTGCCCTTCTTCGCGGCAGTTTCCAGCACATCCTGAACAATGTCCTGCAGGTCGGAGAATGTAACTTCCTTGCCCTTCTTGAGGAACTTGGCGATAGCTTCCTGCATAAGCTCGAGATAAGCATCGGCCAGAGAAGCTCCGAGATGTTTTCTCAACAACATCGAAAGCTCGTCTTTTTCCGGAACCGTTGTCAGCAACACTTCATCGGGCTCGACAAAGGCAACATTTTTGCCGTCAAAGAACGAACGGTTGTAAAGTTTGTTAAAGTCCGCCACTTCCGGATAGATTGTCGGCGGCTTTATTGCCACTTTCAAAAGCGGGCTTGGATCTTTAAGCCCGTCACCAGTCAGCACAACGACCACCTTCTGTCCGAGCATCTCTTCGCGTTTACTCAGCTTGACCAAGGCAGCAAGAGCGGTGGCGCAAGAAGCCTCAACAAAGAGTCCTTCTTCCCGAGCCAGCATATACTGACACTCAAGCGCCTCTCGGTCGCTAACCTGGAGTGCTTCACCGCCACTTGTATAAATCGCGTCGATCGCCTTCACCCCGTCAAGCGGATAGGTCACCGATATCGCCGAACAGATTGTATTGGTCTTTTCCAGTGCGGTAATCTCGCGCACACCTTTTTGAAAAGCCTGAACAACGGTATTGGCCCCTTCCGCCTGCACGCCAATAATTTTCGGAATACGCGAAATAAATCCAAGTTCGCGGTATTCGCGAAAGCCCTTGCCATAGGCGGTAACATTTGTGCCACAACCAATCGGCACCACCACCATGTCCGGCACCTGAAAAAACAACTGATCCATCAATTCAAAGGCAGCGGTTTTTTGTCCTTCAACGCGAAAAGCATAATCACCGGCCAGGTAAAATTTATGTTCTCTGGCAACCTGCTCCGCCAGACGGGCCGCATCATTATAACCGCCCTTGACCTGGACAATCTTGCCTCCGTAAGAAATCGACTGTGACAATTTGGATGTCGGAGTATCTTCGGGAACAAAAACGTAACAAGGGATTCCGGCCGCTGCGGCGTAACAGGAACAGGACGCCGCCATATTGCCAGTCGAGGCAACCGACAAACCTTTCACACCAAGCTCACGCGCCAGTGTCATCTCAACGGCCGAACCGCGGTCTTTAAAAGACCCGGTCGGATTCTTGCCCTCAACCTTGAAATAAAGCTCAATGCCAAGCTTGCGGCCGATGTTGCGACTGCGAATCAGCGGCGTCGCTCCCTCCCCGAGCGAGACAAAGCCGGAGAAGTCGCGCACCGGCATAAACGGCAGATACTTCGAGGCAAATGGCGGCGACTTGCGAAAATAATCGGGATTAATCCGCGAGCGGACATAATCGAGGTCCATCTGCACTTCCCAAGGCCCATTTTCGCCAGTGTAGATAAAGCTATCGGTAGATACTGGTTTCTTGGTTTGAAAATCGATCAACTGATACATAGAAAGACAAATGTGATGCTAGGTTATGAGGCCGCCGAGCTCCAGCTCGACAGGGATGCAACGGACGAGAAGATTACGTGCGAGGCGTAGGCGAAAGTATCGCCTATACGGGGGTCTGAATGCGCCGAGCTGGAGCTCGGCACACCCAGGAAAGAGACCGCAATAAAACTCACAAGTAAAGCGGCGTCGCCGCTTTACTTGTCTTTTATGGCCGAAGCTTTCTTACCTGTTGTCCAGCCTGCCAAATTTCACGGTTACCCATTTCGTTTAATTCAACGTCGAGCTTCTCGCGATAGTCAGGACGACTGTTAGCTTCGATGGTGATACGAGCTTCGTTGCCCGTCTTGACCGAATTATACAGGTCGCGGAAAACCGGAAGTGTTGCCGCCTTGAACTTCGGCAACCAGTCAAGTGCGCCGCGCTGAGCAGTAGTCGAGCAGTTGGCATACATCCAGTCCATGCCGTTTTCGGCGACAAGTGGAACAAGACTTTGCGTCAGCTCTTCAACTGTTTCGTTAAAAGCTTCACTTGGCGAGTGACCATTTTCACGAAGCACCTGATACTGGGCCTCGATGATACCAGCCAAAGCGCCCATCAGTGTACCGCGCTCGCCAGCGAGGTCACTTGTAACTTCACGCTCAAAAGTTGTCGGGAAGAGATATCCCGAACCGACGCCAATACCGAGAGCCAAAGCCTTCTCCCGAGCCTTACCAGAAACATCCTGAAAAATTGCGTAGCTTGAATTGATACCGCGCTTGGCGAGGAACAAACGACGCACGCTTGTACCTGAACCTTTTGGTGCAACAAGGATAACATCAACATCCTTTGGTGGAATGATGCCAGTCTGATTGTGGTAGGTAATTGCAAAGCCGTGAGAGAAGTAAAGTGTCTTCCCGGCGGTCAAACGTTCCTTGATTCCCGGCCAAGCGGCAATTTGTCCGGCATCGGAAAGAACATTCATCAAAATCGTTCCGCGCTCACAGGCTTCTTCGACTGAAAACAATGTCTCCCCCGCTATCCAGCCATCTTGAAGTGCCTTGTCCCAGGACTTTGAAGGCTGACGCTGACCGATGATCACGTTAAAACCATTGTCGCGCAGATTAAGCGCCTGAGCCGGACCTTGGACACCGTAACCGATAACTGCAATCACTTCGTCTTTAAGAACTTCACGAGCCATCTCCAAAGGAAACTCTTCCCGTGTAACTACATCCTCTTCAACTCCACCAAAATTTATTACTGGCATTTGCCCCTACTCCTTCACAGTGAGGCCAGGCTGGCCCCAGTTAATCAAACACTTTTTAATTGGGCAGACACAAGGCCTGCCCCTACAATACATCTGACAGACGCAAAAAGTCTGCCTCTACAGAACAACTCCAAAACTCAAGCATGCCTTGCTGGCATTGGCAGCGGTTCCTGTTCCTCCTTGAGGATGGCAATTCGTCCTGAACGAACAAATTCCTTCACTCCAAAAGGTTCAAGCATCAGGTAGACCGAATCAATCTCGTCTTCCTGCCCGGTCTTTTCAACAACGACAAATCCTTCACCAGCCAAAACAACACGTGCATCATATCGCAGAGCGTGTTCTTCGATTTCCAGCCGTCTCTCGGGAGTATTCGCTTCAACTTTGATAAAAGCGATCTCCTTGAAAAGAATTTCGCGGTTCTCGCTGACATACACGTCAACGACCTCGATAATCTTGCGAATCTGCTTGGCAACTTTTTCCACCAGCGCCTTGTCGGCCTTGACGCAGATAGTGAAGCGCGAGAACCCTTTGCGCCCGGTCTCCGAGACAGTCAGGCTGTCGATATTGAGCTTTCTTCTAGTAAATAGCACGCCGATTCTATGCAAAACCCCGGGGCTATTAACAACAAATGCCGAAATAGTATACTTTGCGTCCATTTTCACCCCTGATTATGAGAGTCTGACATCAGAAACACAGGCTCCAGCCGGAACCATCGGAAAAACTTTACCCTGCTTTTCCACAACAACTTCCAGCACAAAACCGCGTTCTGACTTAATCATCGCTTCAAGTCCGGCTCGAAGTTCTTCCCGACTCGTAACCCGGGCAGAATCAAGACCAAAGCCATCAGCAAGCTTCATGAAATCGGGGTTAACCAGATCAACACAGGAATAACGTTCTTCGTTAAACATCTCCTGCCACTGACGCACCATACCGAGGTAACTATTGTTGAGCAGCAGCACCTTGAGCGGCAGTCGTTCCTGAGCCACGGTAGCCAGCTCCTGAATGTTCATCTGAAAACCACCGTCACCACACACCGCCACAACTTCGCGATCCGGCAAGGCAATTTTTACACCCATCGCCGCAGGCAGAGCGTAGCCCATCGTCCCCAGACCACCTGAAGTGATATAACTGTTTGGCTGCTTGAAGTTGTAATAACGAGCCGACATCATCTGATTTTGGCCAACGTCGGCGACAATCACCGCCTCCCCATCAGTCAGCTCCGAAAGCAAAGCGATCACTTCGCCCATGCGAATCTTGCCCGACTGCGGAGAGACTTCTGCACTTATCACCTGCTTCTGTTCTTCTTCTCGCAGGCGGGAGAATCTCTCTCTCCACTCTTGTGGGTTCTTCTCCTCAACCAAAGTCAGCAGTTCCGATAGTGCCACCTTGGCATCAGCAACAATTGCCACAGTGGAAATCACATTTTTGTCGATTTCCGCTGCATCAATATCAATGTGAATTATCTGGGCATTGCGAGCATAAGTTTTAAGATTGCCAGTAACCCGGTCGTCAAAGCGCATACCAACTGCAATGATCACATCCGCTTCGTTAGTCAGCATGTTGGGTGCATAATGACCATGCATACCGAGCATACCGACAACATTGGGATGGGCCATTGGGATAGCTGATAACCCGTGCAAGGTAAGCGCCACCGGAGCACCGGTCTTTTCCGTAAAAAGCTTCAATTCCTCTTCAGCCCCGGCAATCAGAACACCGTGACCGACGAGCATCAGCGGTCGCTTTGCCGAGTTGATAATTTCCGCAGCTTCAGTCAACGCCGCCTGCGAAGGTTCAAGCACCGGATTATAAGACGGCAAACTGTCAACCTTGCTGTATTCCCAGTCGAGCATGCCGAGCTGAGCGTCTTTGGTGATATCAATCACCACCGGTCCGGGACGTCCAGAACGGGCGATATAAAACGCCTTGGCGATAATCAGCGGAATTTCGGCGGCCTCGGTAATCTGATAGTTCCATTTAGTCACCGGCATGGTCACGCCCATGACATCAGTTTCCTGAAAGGCATCCGTGCCGAGTAAAGGCTTTGCCACCTGACCAGTGATAAAGACGACCGGAATAGAGTCCATCTGTGCATCGGCGATACCGGTAATCAGGTTTGTCGCACCAGGACCACTTGTTGCAATACAAACCGCCGGCTTTCCCGTGGCCCGTGCATAACCTTCCGCCGCATGCGCAGCTCCCTGCTCATGGCGAACAAGCACGTGGCGAATCTGATGGCGAAAGTCATACAAGGCATCGTAAGCCGGCATAATCGCCCCGCCTGGATAGCCAAAAATCGTATCCACCCCTTCGTGAATCAGCGACTGAATTATCGCCTTGGAACCTGTTATTTTCATTTTATCTCCGCTGTATTCAGGCCCGGCAAATTCGGGACCTGTTATTGCAAATTTTTATACATATCTGAGAAGTCGGGGGAGTTTTTCGGGTGACAACGTCAGATAGACGATGCCACCTGACTAACCACAATAATCACCACTGCTGCGAGAGTCAGAAGAACTGAAGAAACTGCGGCAGGTGAAACTGGTGAAAAGCGGGAAATCGAGGCGGACGCCAACCCGGCACAGCTAGAGGTGCGGGATATGTCGCGGGAACTGTTCTGCGATAAGGCGTCCATCAATAATGCCTGTTACTGGCGGGGGCGCTCATTTTTTGGCCCCGCTCTGAGTTTGCAGCGACCTTATTACGGGACAATTTGCCCAAAGTCAAGGTGGTAAATGGCCGAATTCTTCGACCCGGGATTGCGGTCAAGGGGAGCAGAAGCTTTATGGCATTGGCGCCAAGCTGAGTTCGACTACACTCACGCCGGGAGGGGCTCAGCACCCCGACAGGGGCTATCGTCGGGCAACCTCCTGAACCTGATTCAGAATCCAGCTCGGCTGCAATTCACCATTTGCAAAGGTGGCTTCGTAAAGCGATCACAGTCTGTGCCCCGAAAGAAGAAATCTCAAAGGCAATTATTCCCCTCCGAAACAAGGGTGATATTGCCCTTGTTTCGGAGGGCTTTGGGAGGTAGCTTCCAAAGACAAAAGTGTAAAGGATCAGGTGATCACGTTCACTCCAGCTCTGCGCCAATTCGCGGCAGATTTGGAGCTTGGCGGGAGATATGAATTGCAGCAGAGCTGGAGCTCTGCTGCCCCACTGAAGCCACTATTTTCGTTCCTGCAGACTTGTGGGTAATAGCAAGCCTTCGGAGGGGTGACGCGTAGCGCCGGGGTGGTCCCTCTCCATGTACTTTCCACCACCCCGCCCTTCGGGCACCCCTCCAAAGAGGGGAATTTATTTCAGACTGTTTAGATATTCCATACTCCAATTGGCGCTCCGCTGCCCCAGTATGGTCATCCAGAAGTGCAATTTCCGGGATAATTACCAGTTACCGCTTGCACCGCCGCCGCCAGAGCTACCCCCTCCATCTCCACCGAATCCACCTGAACTATCCCAATCGTCAAAACCTGTGCCACTGCTCTGATAAATATCTCGGACAATCGCAATGATGGATACGGCCACAAGCACTATCAGGGCCCAACCCAAGCCACTGCGCCCTTTGCGGAACAGATCGAAAATCAAGACAATCAGTCCAGCGTACAAAAGAATGATTACCGGAAACATCCACCATGGAGCCGCAGGCTGCGGCAGTTGAAGTCCCCTGGCCATCGCATCAAGCCCTTGTGCCCCCTGGAGTATCCCCAGTGAATAATCTCCATCCTTGAAAGCCGGTATGATCAGGGTCTCCATAATCTGCTCGGCATCCTGGTCATGCCCCCGTCCCCAATCAGCCCCAAGCTCAATGCGGGCCTTCCTGTCATCTTCGGCAACCAAAAGCAGCATACCGTAATTTCTGTCGTTAAAACCTATGCCCCAGTGATCAAAAAGCTTCCCGGCATAAGTAGCAATTGAATAGCCCGGAGGCGCATACTTAGACATTGAAGGGATGGTCACAACAAACAAAGCAACCCGCTGTTCTTCAAGGAGGTTAGCCGCAAGAAGGTCGATTTTCCAGGCGGTATCCTCATCGATAAGACCAGCCTCATCGACGAAGAAATCTCGCGACCCCGGCTTATCAGGGAAATCAAGCGCGAAAACGTTTATGCTTGGCAGTAAGCACAAGCCAAAAATCGATAATTTGAGAATTGCAGCAATGTTCTTCATCAACTCAGCCCACAAACGAGAGGATAACAGCGAGTAATGATGTTATGTCGTCTGAGGTTTCTGAGTTCTGAAGCTATTTTTGCCTGATGCGAATGTTGCGTGAAAAGTCGAATGGAGAGGGCACCACTCGAGGCCGCCGATAACGGCAAAATTTTATTGAAATCGGCCATTGCACTCGTAAATCTGCAGGTTAAGGCTGCCTTATGGCACACAGGAACAGGCAAACCCCACCCCAAGGTCACAGAATTGACAAATCCCTCATAACTATCAATATCTCCTGCTCCCTCCACACATTCGTATCCGGGTAGCCCTTTCTGAAACCGGGCAGAAACCTTTCCACACCAGTCATTGAACAAATGGCTGGTGTGGGTGGTGTAACTATTAGGTTTTTCACTCATTCTCTTTTTTCTCTACCCGGAGGTTTTTATGCATTCCATTCTCTACTCCCTGGTCGTTCTGGCCATAAGCCTGCCATTCGGCATGTATCACGCATATTCACGCGAAATATCTGTTCGCGATGCTGGCATTTATTTCAGTGCGCAAACACTGTTCCTAACACTGCTGTTCATCGGGATAGATGGATACTCCCCAGTGGGGTCAGCAGGAGCAGCGGTATTGGCTGTGGCGGTAATGCTCCTCAATTATTCTGCACCTGCCAAAACTGGTGTTGTTTGTTTTGCGCTGTTCATCGCGCTGGTTTGGATGTCGGCAACGGTCAATAACTGGATTTATACAGAACTGGTCCTTGCCGGGACATTGTTTCCAAGTCTTATTGTTTTAACAGTCAATTTTAGACGCGATTTTGTTGAGCTTGAAAGGATAAAGTCAGCAGTCGCGTTCATTCTCCTGACATTAAACTGGCTGGTCCTAAGTTATGAGACAATCAAATTGATGAATGAGATGAATACGCAACCGGAAATGTTTCAGCTAGCGGTGGTATTCATAACAATCTTTGTTACGGTAACGGTAAGCGCCCTAGCGGCTTGTGGCATTGCAGTTTTACGGCGTCTTGTCGTGGTTGAAGCCAATCTGGTTCAACCATATCGCAATTTGATAGATGCGGCGGAGCTCGATTCTTTTGAAGAGTTTCATCAAATCGACTCTGTAGTACACATGCACAGGGCTCAATTCGAACGGGCAATGCAGGGATATTACGAAAACCTGCCACGACTCATAGAAAAAGCGGATAAGGTTATTGAGACTGCAGAATCAATAATTTCCCGATTGCATGGTGAATGCCCAAACCCGAGCAATATTGAAGTTGAAAAAGTGTCAGGAAAGTTATTGGGTCAATTGGCCGAATACCAGGCTAGACTGGGAGGTTCAGCTGCAAATGCTTTGAGAGTATCAAATGCCCACGAGAAGGTGGCCGATGCGCTCGAAGGCTATATGCTGGCTAACCTTAAGTCCCACCGGCTGTACTTTCGAAACAACCTGATCCATATTTCGCAGTTCATGGTGGAGTCTGAATGCAACGCTGGTGAAGTTACATTCTGGTCCGAACTCTGGACTGGTTTGGATGAGCTTAAAGTGGCTGCTGAATGTTTGCCTCAATCGGAAATCAAACAGCAACTTGTTGCGGATATACAGGAGACATACGACAGGCTCGCAGCTAACCAGTATGTCCAGGATTCAAGGAAGATTGTAAAAAACTTCGAGTTTGAGCAAATGGTGCAAGCGAAAATGCGATAAACTTGGGCATGACAATCTCAGGCTCCCTCACCCGGAGCCTGAGGTTTATTTAAGGTTATAAACACCACCCGCCACCACAAATGTCGTCACCGCCGCCCGAGTTCACACCCAGCGCTGTCCGTAAATCCAGACCGGAGCATGCGTCGATGGCACTCAGGAACAGCAAGACGTTGAGACGGACTTGCAATTCGGCAGGCTGGTGCCTGCCAATCCCAATATTGTCACTACGAAAGGCCGCAACTTTCTGCCTAATACTTTTGCATGATATCCGCAGTCTCAATCCGATCGAGGCCAGGGAACTTGCCTTCAACGATCATCTTGCCAAGCCGCGCCTTCTTGCCATAGTGCTTCAGGTTCCACGGCACGTTGAGCACACCGGGCATATGGCCGGTAATTTTGAGCTTCAGGTCTTCACAGGCGATTTCCGCGGCAAGTTGAATCGCCTCATCATTGCGTCGCGCAGCCCAGATTGAAGTGGCAAGGATTGTCAGCAAATCCTGAACCTCAAGCGAAAGTCTCGCCAGATAACACTGCTCTTCGAGCAAGCGCCCCTGCAGTGCCGCCGCGACGACACTCACCGGAATTGAACTTCGCTCCAGTCTAAGAGCCGCCCACTCGGCGTGTTTGCGCAATTTTTTCGGCATCCAGGACAGCTCCCCATGAGCTGAGCCAGTCAAATCCTTGAACGACTGCCCTGCCAAATAAACCAAACGACTTGCGACCCAGGCAGAATACTTCATCAGCGGCTCGCGCATCATCCAGAGATGAACCGGATTGATCGGATTAAACACACCTTTCATCTGACCTGAGCCCTGAAGTTCAGTGACTTTTTTGGCAATAGGACCGAAATAATCTCTTTGCTGTTCTTTAAGAAGGGTGCCGTAAAATTTCTGCGAAAGCATCTCACCCTCACCTTCGTAAATACAGGGCGCAAGATAGTCACCGATGTAATCACCGAACTGATGCCCCTTGAGAAAACTTCGACCACCGTGAGTCTTCATCACATATTCGATGACGGAGTGCTTCAACGCCTCAGAACCAAAGCGCTTGGCAATGATACACTCCATTTCACCACGAAACCCCATATCGAGCTGGGCAGCGCACCAGTCTGTAAGGGCGTCACAGGCAACAATAAGCGAAGCCATTTCACCCATGCGCTTTCTAACCAGCTGACGCCCGGAAATGGGTCGTTTGTAGGTGATACGAAAATCAGCCCAGGGAATCATCGAAGCGAGTAACCCGCGCATCGTCCCCGCGGCATTGGCACAAAGAGCAACACGTCCACGATTAAGCCCATGATAAGCAATCACCAGCCCCTTGCCCTTGTCGGGCTTTCCTTCCCCATCGCGCACAACCAGCAGGTTCTCTTTTGGCACACGAAAATTTGTGAACTCCATCCCGATATTGTGGGCGCGAATCAGCGCATAAATTCCGTAACGATGAATCTTGAACGTCTCGTCTTCCTTGTCCGGCAAGTCGACAATCAATACTTCTTTCTTGCCATCGATAAGACAGACCAAACCAACGGTTCGTCCACACTTGGCATTGGTAATAAACAACTTGCGGCCATTGACGACATAATGGTCACCATCAAGCACAGCCGTAGTTTTTACTGCCGTCAAATCCGACCCCGCTCCGGGTTCGGTCAGGGCAAATGCGCTAAGTCGCTTTCCTGTGGCCAGCGCATTCAAATACTTGTCTTGAATTTCACTTTTTTCCGGCGGAAAATGCGTTAGTGGATCCACCGCGCCGATGCAACCATGCACGGAACCAAGTCCGGCGACACTGGGATCAACTTCAGCAACTTCAGAAAGAAAGCGGGCAAAGTCCTGGAAATTAGCGCCCTGTCCACCGTGTTTACGATCAATCAACATTCCCCAATAACCGGCCGCCGCCAAATCCTGCTCGGCTGCTTCACTGACTTTTATCTCATGGTCAAACAGGGTGCCCTTGTTCTTGTGCTCCTTAAGCACAGCAACACATTTATCCATCGCCTTTTTCAGCTCGGCATCAGGTGCGGTTTGTGGCACATCGAACAATTCAAGCGGAAACTTGCGGCCGAAAACTGCCCGATGTACGGCGCTGTCAGAGCTCCTTCGGCCACTGGCAAAAGTCTTCTCGGTATCGATGTCAGCATTTTCAACCTGGTCGAGGTCCTTGGCCTCGGCTAGCGCCTGCTCACCGGCACCGCTGATTTTTGCTGCAACTTCGAGAAATCCTTTGTCGTTCTCGGCCATAATAACCCCCTTGAGGAGACACCTCATCTAGTTAATCGAACAGTTCCAAGTGATTGAAAGAGCAAAAGGCATTCTCGCCTTGCCTGTATTATACGATGCATCAGGGCTTCGATGCGATTTCTTTCTTTATCAATGTAGATTTATTTTAGGGATAATACCTTGACCTGGGTGCTGCACGTAAGCCTATCGCAATATTATGGAATCTGAGGGGACGAGCCCACCCCGGCGACATAATAATGGAGTAGCAACTGTGTTAAGTTAGTGCCGCAATGGGGCAGTGGAGCTCCAGCTCCGCTGCTAAAATTATGCTGATCTACCGTTACAAAATATCCTTAACTTTTATGTGAAAAATCGAAAATTTTTCACTCTTTTCGGGATTGAAACGGTATCTGCGCAGTTCCAGACTACTGGCGATTTTCCTTCAGCCAGTCGCGGGCGGCGACAAAAGCCAGCATCCAGGGCGAAATAGCTGCCTTCTCCTCCCGCAGCAGCTCTGGAAGATAAGCCCACTGCCAAGGGAATACAGCACGCTCAAGATGAGGCATCATTGCCAGATGGCGTCCGTCGAGTGAGGTTATCCCCGCAGTGTTGAAATCCGAACCGTTGGGGTTTGCCGGATAATCCGAGCTGACATACTGCATGACGATGTCATGATGACCAGCCGCGTCCTCGGGTAAACTGAACTTCCCTTCCCCATGAGCTACCCAAATACCAAGCCTTGTTCCGGCAAGGCCACGCAACATGATGCTGCGGTTTTCGGGAATCTCAACGGCGAGAAAAGTGCTTTCAAACTTGCCGGAATCATTATGCAACATCTGCGGCGAACGTTTTGCATTGGGGGCAATAACGTTGAGCAAAGTCACAAGCTGACAGCCGTTACAAACGCCAAGCGACATCGTGTCTTCGCGCTGATAAAAGTTCTGCAAAGCATCCATGGCATTGGGGTTATAACGAAACACCCCCGCCCAACCACGAGCCGCGCCGAGGACATCACTGTTGGAAAAACCTCCCGGGAATACCAGAAAACGCACATCAGACAGATCCTCACGGCCAGCCACCAGATCCGACATCGCCACATCGCGCACATCAAAACCCGCAGCATGCATGGCAAAAGCCATTTCACGATCGCCGTTTGTGCCTTTCTCGCGAACAATCGCCGCCTGAAGTCCGGTGGCAGTAGTGCGATGCAGGTCCACGCCGTAATCGCCCGCCTGACCGGTAAAACCCGTAGGATAAACGAAATGAAGCGGGTGCTGATCAAAGGTTGAAAAACGCTCTTCCGCTTTACCCTTGGCCACCTGCAGCCTGTCCAGACGAAATGACGTCTTCATCCACTTTCGGCGATACTCATCAAGTGCCAGAAAACGTCGACAGCGATCGGTGCAGAGCATAATCTCGGGCACACCCGGAGTCAGCCGCGCCAGGCGCTGGGCCAAAACTCCGCGATCAGCAAAGGCTGCCAACACCGACGACATATCGGTCCCACGAACCTGCAACAGTAGTCCGGGTTTTTCACAGAGCAGCAGGCTGAAAAAATCTACTTCCGAAGAAGCTCCTTCGAGTGTATCAGCAAAAACTTCAGCCCCGACATCGGAGGAGATAGCCATCTCGAGAAGTGCAGTAATCAACCCACCTGCCGAAATATCGTGCCCGGCGAGAATCTTGCCAGCGCGAAGAAGTTCCTGCACGATATTAAAACCGGCGGCAAAAATCGCCGGGTTTTTCACCGAAGGCACATCTGAACCGACTACGCCATTAACCGTTGCCCAGGCGCTGCCCCCAAGCGGAAAAGAATTGTCGCTCGACAAATCGACATAAACGACTTCCGAGTCATCTATAGGCTTGAAATCCACAGTCGCCATATGCTGCGGAGCATCACAATGACCCGCGGCAGTAATCACCACTGTTCCCGGCGCCTTGACATCAGCGCCGTCAGAATACCGCATCGTCATCGACATTGAATCCTTGCCGGTCGGTATGGCAATGCGCAAAGCCTGAGCAAAATCACTGGCAGCCCGCACAGCGCGATAAAGTCGGGCGTTCTCCCCGTTTTGCTTGGCCGGCCACATCCAGTTGGCGCTCAGGACGACGCTGCCAAGACCTTTTTCAAGCGGCACAAAAGCAAGGTTAGTAATCGCTTCGGCAATGCTGAGCACCGAGCCGGCCTCCGGATCGGCCAATCCCGGAACTGGCGCATGGCCAAGAGCGTTGGCAATCGCCGTCTTTGCCGTAAAGTCCAGCGCAACTACACCAGCATCGTTCACCGGCAATTGATACTGTCCAGCGCACTGCTGCATCAACACTCGTCCGGTAACACTGCGATCAACCTTGTTGGTCAGCCAATCCTTTGAACCAACCGCCTCAAGCGCCAGCATTTTGTCGAGCTTGCTTTTAAACTCTTCGTAACCGGCCACTGGTCGTGGCGTTGGCGACTCGGCAGCCTCTCTTGTCTCATCGACAAGCACAGTCTTTGGTGAAGCGCCAAACAGCACATCAAGCGCAAGATCAACTGGCTTGCTGCCATCAGCCGCCTGAAATACCACTTTTTCTTCACCTGTAATTTCTCCGACCACATACATCGGACAACGTTCGCGCTCGGACAATTTTTCAAGCAACGGCAGGGCCGAACGAGGAACGACCAACCCCATGCGCTCCTGACTTTCATTACAGACAAGCTCGCGGGCCGAAAGGGTTGGGTCGCCCACCGGAAGAGCGGCAAGGTCAATCCGCCCGCCGAGTTCTTCCAGCAATTCGGAAAAACAGTTTATGTGTCCACCAGCGCCATGGTCGTGAATCATCACCACGGGATTTTCACCTGCTTCAACAAGAGCGCGGATAAAGTTAAAGACGCGCTTCTGCATCTCCGGATTTGCTCTCTGCACAGCGCTAAGCTCGACCTGAGAATTATAGGCGCCAGTATCGACAGAACTGACCGAACCACCGGCCATACCGATGCGGTAGTTATCTCCTCCCAGCAT
>JAQTWB010000138.1 GCA_028689495.1 bacterium
CTACCTGGTTGATATCCTGCAGCGCATCGATACGCATCCGGCACAAGACGTACATCTACTTGCGCCAAAGCACTGGAAAGCTCACTTCGAACCGCAGCGCAAGAACGCCTGTTAGGAATCGCTTACCTTAGGGCTTGGGAAAGATCAGAAGGAAGAGTTGTCACCGGCAAGCGGGAAGGAGAGTTTATTGTCAGGTATAGGCGGACGGGGGAGGAACTGATGAGGCGAATTGCCATAGAGGCATTGAGCTACAGGCAAGAGTATTATTTCAATAGATCTCCTAATAAGGGCTGCGCTACTTCCATGCATTGCAAAACTGGAGTTGCAACAGTAATGAGATTTGTAACAATCTCCGCACACGACCCTGATAAGCCTTTTAGCGTTACTAAAAGACCTCCTAATGCGGTCATTGCGTCCTCCTTACTAGCCTGGTCATTGGCTTTGTGGAGTTGATCTAGCACCTCATTGACCAGATCTTTGGGATAATCATCGGGCAGGCTTGACAAAAGCGAATGCAAGCCAGTTACAAGCCTGGCTTTACTAGCGGTATAACTTTGGTTGAAGCTAGAGATGGACGAATTTGCTTGACCACTCCCAGAAGATACCGCTTGTGAATTGTTATCTCCAACCGTTTGAGTGTTATTATTATTTTGATTGTTAGTGATATGCACTGAATAGCCTCCACCTTGCTGGTCCTTACTAGAAACAGAAAACTTAAAACCAGAATCTAGCGAATAGGGAGCATCCAATATCTCCTTATTTATATAGGCTAGCAGAAACTCCTCAGCCTGCTCTTTTGTAACTTTACCGTCATCGTTGAACCACAGCCACGTGTGTTCGGCAATCACCTTAAACAGTGCTGGGATATAAGGTTCCTCAGGATTACTATCTAGCTCTTCAAGATAGTCTTCAAGCCACAAAATACTTCCGCCGCTTTGAGCAGCTTGCTCAAACACCTTCTCTATATCTGCTCCTGCCATTCTTAAAAGCCTAAACGCGATTCTCGGTCCGGTTTCGAACAAAGGGGATTTTCTTTTCCCAAGAAGCATAGCTGCAAGTCTGGCAGGCCGAATTCTCATGTTATATATTGTAAAATCTCATTGTTTACTCTTTAGCTTTAGATGAATTTTACCAAAATAGTTTTCTATTCATAACAGAGCATTGCTTCTCGTGGAGGATCTTGGTTGGTTCAAAGCAGAAAATGGCCTGGTGGTCCCACTTGCAACCAAAAATCAGGTGATGCAAGGCCCACCAATGTATCCTTTATAAATATCATTTGATTCCACATCTCGCACTCAATACCGAAGGCATATTGCCTCAATCTGTGGTGAATTGCCTCAGGTGGAACAGGAAGTCTCGATAGCAGCTTTTCAATTATTCCATGACCTTCTCTGCTTGTCGCGCTTGGCACATCTTTTGCCTTTTAGGTGAGCATTCGCGCACGGATTCTTCAGTGCAAAAATTAACCTGAACAACATGAGATGTAATTATGACAACAGTGAGAATTGAACTTGCCAAAGAAAGCGATTGTTCCCTTCACCGAGGAACGGCGCTAATAGTAGAAAATCAGTTTGAGAGCGGCCTCACACAAAAAAGGATCAAAGTAACGCCAAAGGACCTTGGTGAGATAGAAAGAGGCAAGCCGAGTTCCTCTGCTATTTCGGATATTATTGCAAACGGCAACATACGCTTTGGCGTTTGCAATATTGGAGACACAAATCGTTTTGAGATTATTCCGGCCCGTGGGGCAAAACTTGAGCTGAAATTGGGCGAACGACTCGTTGATGCATCTTATGTCGTTTTTAATACCTGCCAGACTTCGGAGACTGTTGAGATTATAGATCACGGAGAAGTGCTACCGTAGGGTAGCAAAAACCCGCTTCTTCCGATTAGAGCATTAACCGGGGGAAGCGGCACCAGAGATGTTTAATGAGACAAAGGCGTTCGCTTAAAAAGTCTGTTATCCATTCTTAACTCCCTAAAAGGGTGAATTCTTCCCCCTCGCCGTAAAGCTAGAAAAGCCGGTATCCCCGAGCTTCCTTCATTCACTTCGTTCATTTCGTGCAGCTTACGCAAGATAAATCTTGCCGGGCGATACCCCTCCGTCTTTCTCCAGCTTGACTGCTTCACCCCCTGTGAGCTCGCCCACCAAAACCACCCCAAAGACCACCGCTTACCGCCGCGGGGCTCGAAAGGAGTTTGCAGGAGCAAATCCTTTTCGATGAACAAAAAATGCGGAGGCCGTTATGAAGCACACAGGCGAAAAAAAAGACGTATACCAAGAAATCACAAACAAAATTATTGCAGCACTTGAAAGCAGCGCTCCCGCTGGTCGACTGCCTTGGCAGAACGCTGAAGGCTCAACCCTGATGCCGGTCAATGCCGTGAGCAAGAAGCCGTATCGAGGTGTTAATATTCTTACCCTCATGGTTCAGGCTATCGAGCAGGGATATCCGTCAAACCAGTGGGGAACTTACAAGCAGTGGCAGGAAAAAGGATGCCAGGTAAGAAAGGGCGAAAAAGCAAGTTTGGTTGTCTTCTGGAAGTTCTTTGACAAAGAAGGGCAAGACGATCGACAGGATGCAGGTGAGCAGGAAGCGGGCAAAATCGCTGGCGCAGTGATGGCGCGCGGATATGCGGTTTTTAATGCCGCACAGGTTGAAGGCTTTCAACCCGAAGAACAGACACCAGAAAAGGGTAGGGTAGAGCGAGCGGAAAACTTCTTTTCAAGCCTTCAGACTGAAATCAGGCACGGCGGAAACCGTGCATACTATGCCCCAGTGCATGACTATATCCAGATGCCGCAGTTTTCACAGTTCTATGCGGCTGAAGGATATTACTCTGTCCTTTCGCACGAGATAACCCACTGGAGCGGAGCAAAGAGCCGCCTTGATCGCGATTTGTCTGGCCGTTTTGGGAATGAATCTTATGCAGCTGAAGAACTTATTGCCGAACTTGGAGCAGCTTTCTTGTGTGCCGAGCTGGGCTTAAGTCAGGAACCACGGGAAGACCACGCGCAATATATTGTCACTTGGCTTAAAGTCCTGAAGAACGACAAACGAGCAATTTTCACCGCAGCGAGTAAAGCCCAGCAGGCGGTTGACTGGATGCGCGAGCAGCAGGAAGAAATGAAGGATGCCGCATAAAACCGCAATGCGCCATCTGTTCAAGGTGGCGCATATTTTACCAGAGATATCGTTCCCCTCTCTCTGGACTCTCACCCCCAACTTGGGACTAATATCCTTAGAACTAATGTGCTAATAGTTACGGTGGTGCCCTATTTTAGAACTATAATTAATATGAAAACTAGTCGTATCGGTTTTAGCAAAGAGACAAAATGTACATTAAATCTGTGATTCTTGAAAATTTCCGTGCGTATAAAGACCGAACGGTAATACCGTTTACTGATCTCACAGCCTTTATTGGAAAAAATGACGCCGGAAAATCAACTATTTTGGAAGCTCTAGATATATTTTTTGAGGGAGGAGTTAAGAAAATAGAATCCGACGATGCATCCAAAACCGGTGATGCTAAAGCGGTAAGAATTGGTGTCGTATTTGATAGACTCCCAGAGGAAATTATTCTCGATACAAATGTCACTACAACTTTCGAGAATGAGTATCTTCTAAATAGCGAAAAGGATTTGGAGATACACAAAACCTATAACTGCTCTCTTAGTTCTCCAAAAGTGACCATTAGCGCTTGTGCTGTTCACCCAGAGGCAGCTGATGTAGCGAATCTCCTTCAAAAATCCAATAAGGAACTCAAAGCAATTATCAAGGAGCGTAACCTTCAAGGTAAATGCAATCAGACGGAAAATCCGTCTATGAGGTTGGCCATCTACCAAGACCATTCAGACCTACAGCTTCAATTACGTGAAGTTCCGCTTAACGACGCGAATGGCAAGGCAGTCTGGGCAGCTATTCAAAACTACTTACCCATTTTTGCTCTTTTTCAATCCGATAGACCTAGCACAGATCAAGATTCTGAGGTTCAAGACCCGATGAAACTCGCTGTTAAGCAGGCTTTAATGCAGCTTGAAAGCGAGCTTGATAGTATTGCTGAGCAGGTGAGTGAGAAAGCTCGTGAAACAGCTAGAGCGACAGTCGCAAAACTTCAATCATCATATCCCAATCTGACGTCCTTGCTGGAACCAAAGTTCACAAAGCCAAAATGGGATAGTATATTTAAATTAGGACTTGAGGCAGATGATGGCATTCCTCTTAATAAGCGAGGTTCGGGGGTTCGACGGCTTATTCTTATGAGCTTTTTTCAAGCTCAGGCAGAACGCAAAAAAGCAGAGCTTGGTCATACGAGACCACTTGTTTATGCCATAGAAGAGCCGGAGACATCTCAACATCCTGACAACCAAAATCGGATTATTGAGACTTTTAAGGCTCTTGCAGATGCCGGGGATCAAGTTATTCTAACAACGCATGTTCCGGGATTAGCTGGGTTGATTTCGCTGGACTGTCTTCGTTATGTAGATAGAGATCCCGAGACTCAGGCAATTCGCGTTCGTGGCGGATCTCCTGAAGTGTATGGGGATATTGCAGACGCATTAGGTGTTTTACCCGTTCCTAGCAATCGAACTGGGGTTAAAGTTGCGGTACTGGTTGAAGGTAAGCATGATATTGATGCTTTGAGATCAATGGCAATGGTGCTTAGTGCTTCGAATTATATCGCGCCTTTAGCCGAAGACAGTATTTTTTGGACGATTGGAGGTGGTAGCGCGCTTAAAGATTGGGTAGAACGTCGCTACCTAGATAGGCTAGGTTTACCACAAGTCATTATTCAGGATTCAGATCGTAGTAATTCAGCGATGCCATTAGATGAGAAGAAACAGAAATGGTTGTCTGATACCAACGCGATGCACGACAAGGAAGCGTTCGTTACAAACAAGCGAAATATGGACAATTATCTGCACCCTGATGCGGTCTGTCGATTGACAGAAGGGAAAGTCCAGTTTCCCCCTAATAGCGATATTGATTACGAACGGATGGCTCCTAGTTCCAACGCCACAGGGCTGTTTGCTGAACTACTGTCAGATGCCATTAAAAATAAAGGGTTAAAAAAATTTCACCCGATTGCCCTTGATGGTACTCCAATCTCACCACGTAAGGAAAACGCTAAACATATCATAGCTGCCTATATTATCCGAAACATGACAGCCGACCAAGTCAAAGAACGAGGTGCCTATAAAGACCCTACCGGAACGGGTCAGAATGAAATTCTAGAATGGTTAAGAGCAATACAAAAGCATCTGACATAGAATTCCTTTACTGCCCCCCCCTTGCCCACCTACTTGCTCTACGTGATAATCCAGTTTATCACGTAGAGAAAACTCGGCAGGGGACATGAGCAAAACACCCATCATCAGGCCAAATAACGCTGTTTCAACCGTAGCGGCCCTGGCCCAAGTGCCAGAGGAAGAGATCTGGCTGGCAAAACAAAAGAGCCCCAGAACACGTCGAGCATATAAGAATGACGTGCTGCACTTCATGCAGACTCTCGGCATTCGTTCAATTGACGAGCTCCGCCAAGTCGATCACCGCGCAGTGATTGCTTGGGAAAGGTTCATGCGAGAAACCGAGGGTGCGCAAGCGTCCACAGTGCGCCGTCGTCTTGCTTCCCTCTCCTCTCTATTTAAGCACTTAGTTAGTCATGGATACGCAGCGCGCAATCCCGTGATTGATGTCGCCCGTCCAGTTATCAATCGCATCGAAGGAAGTACGCTTGCGTTCTCAAAGTCGCAGGCGCGAAAGATGCTTGATGCGCCGGATGAAAATACTTTGGCGGGACTTCGAGACAGGGCAATTTTATCGATTGGCTTGCAGGCCGGACTTAGGCGAGCAGAAATAGCGGCGTTAAAAGTTTCTGATGTCCATCAGAACCGAGGTTTTGACGCTCTCAGAGTTATAAGAAAAGGCGGGCGCAAAGAAGCACTGGCAATCAATCCACAAACGGCACAGCGGATCAAAG
>JAQTWB010000139.1 GCA_028689495.1 bacterium
GCGGTTGGAGTAAGTGATGTTCGAGGAAAGTGGAGTTTCTTAGTATAGTCCGCTTTCAGCCACTTTATAGAGGAGTTCATTGACAATATGAGCACTTGCTTTCCACGAATACTCTTGTTCCAGTAACGAGCGTCCGGTTAGGCGCAGTCGTTCGGCTAGCGCATCGTTATTTAGAAGTTCAATAATTGCAGCAGCAATACTTTCCGGTTTGTCGCGAATCAGCAGATGTTTGTTGTCTTCTACGGGAATACCTTCAGCACTAAGGCTCGTGATAACCATTGGACGGGCGGCCGCCAGTCCTTGGAGTACTTTGTTTTTTACCCCCGATCCCATACGCAGCGGGCTTATGGCTACGCGGCATTGTAAAATATAGTCCAGAACATCGGGGACTTCACCAGTGACACGGATACCTGGTTTGTCATTCAATGCAGTTACTGCCGGAGGAGGGTTTTTTCCGACAATCCAGAATTGGGCATTGGTGTTTTTTTGGCGAATAAGCGGAAAGATTTCTTCTGCGAAGAACAGGGCAGCATCAGTGTTAGGTTCGTAATCCATGACGCCGCTAAATAGTATAATTGGGGCGGCCGGCAGTGGTGGGATGGTCCTCTCCCCACTTGCATCCGGAGCAAACCATCGACTATCGATGCCGTTCCTTACGACAGAGACGTTGTGGGTTTCGCTGAGTGAGTCGCCGCAGATGTTTTTGGCATCATGTTGAGAAATCGTAATGACAGCCGGGAATTCGGCAACGGTCTTTTTCTCCAGACTGAGGCGACAGTGGGCTTCTAACAACGTTGTTATTTTTTTTTGCAAACTTTTTTGAAATGGCGCACTGCGGCGCATCAGCATGCTGGTGCTGTCTACCAGGTCAAGAACGGTGCGACTTCGCAGTCGAGCCGGAATGAAAAAACTGGAGTCGAGACTGCGAGCGAGTATAACATCAGCGACGCCAGCATCGGAGCCGTTCTCGTCGGGGAATTCGTTAAATGCTCTATCCAGCATATCCTGAATCAGGGAGACAAATTGCGGATTGCGCACTCTGGGGTCGAGGACTGAGGAGAGACTAAGAGTGTGTAGACGTTGGCGCATCCCTTGTGCCTCTGGTTCAGACGGAATTGAGATGCAACGGGTATAAACGCTATTTAAATTATCAAGAGTTGACGGTTCGGCGTTGCCCATAGGGCAGAGCAGGGTGATAGAATGTTCTCTGGCCAGTTCACGACAAAGGCTGAACAGTCTTGGGCAGCCCGGTTCGGCGGGAGAAACAGGGGGTTGCGTAGTAAATGCAACGATTTTCATTTTTTCGGTTTCTTCCTCGTCAATATATTTCATGGGATGTTCCTGAGCCGCCCATACTACATTTTCAGTGCTTAATTAGCCAGAGCCTTTTCCAGGATGGCAGCAATATACTGCTCCCGCTCACGTTAGTGGCGACTGCGTCGGGAAATTCATAGAGGGAGGGGTATAAAACAGCCAACTGCTGTGCTTCGTTATTGCGATGCTGTTTTTTGCGGACTATACAGTCGGGGGGGGTATATCCGCCTCGTTTTTCCTATAAATCCTTCTATGTGAGGAGACGTCGTATGAATAAAATATTTGTTGCTTCAGTAATGTTGCTGGTGTCGCTTTTGATGACATCAAATGCATTTGCTGTGAATGTGGCTTTGAATGCTGCAGTATCTCTTGAAGGCACGTTCTTTGCCGCTCGTCCGGCAACGGGGTGGCCAAGTGGTAGTGCCGGAAGTCAGGCGCTAATTGATTCAGTAGTTGATGGGGTATTCCTCCCGGAAGGAACACAATGGGATCAAAATACTCTGTGGTGGGACGAAGGTTTTCAGGACGGAGTTGCCAATCGTGTATTGCTGGATCTGGGAGCCGAATATTTTATCAGCAGTTTTCATGTTCAGGCAGATAATAATGATGTTTACCAGATTTCTTATTTGGACAGTGGCAGTGCGGCCTGGGTGAATGTAGGTGCTGTTGCTGGTTGGGGGATGATGACTCGGCCCGAGTTATTCCTGCCTTCGACCATTCAGACAAGTATGCTGGCGATTACCGCTGTAGCTGGTGATGGTTATTATTCGTTGTCAGAAGTTCAGGCGGAAGGAGCCGCGGTCCCTGAGCCAGCAACAATGGTGCTGATCGGAACAGGACTCGCCGGGTTGGCAGGTCTGAAGAGGAAAAAAGCCTGAGAGTAATTGGAATCTTGGTTCTGGTTAATGGCGATAAACCCGGGCTTGTCCCGGGTTTTTAGTGTTTGTTGTGTGGTATTTAGGCCATCGCACTTGTTATATGAAGTGCATAACCGGCGGTCATCAGCCCCATCCAGACAGCTGAGATAATAAGCAGTATTCTTTCTGTCGTTGGTGTTTCGGCCAATCTTCCGAGATAGAGGAAGACAGGAAAAAATGTCAGGACAAAGCGCCCGATTGAAACGACGGTTCCAGTTGCAAGAACGGCAGCAAGAGGAATCAGTAGCAGCAGCACCAGTGAGAAATTTCTTCTTTCGGCAAAATATAAGGCCGCTCCCGCAGTGAGTAATGCTGAACAGGTGTTTAGAGTGAGAAAATTCCAGGGAAGGCAAAGTTCCACCGGGAGTGAGAGCATCTCGCCCGCCAGCGTGAGGAATGTAACCTGGTTCCGTCCCCAGGCCAGCTGATTATCCGAAAAAGCCAGTGGATTACCGGTAAGATTCCAGAGGTAATACATGTAGCCCAAAGCTCCGCTGGTGGTCACAGCCAGCAGTAGAATGCTGACGGCGGGAAGCATAACACGGGTTTTTATTCGCAAAGTGTTTTCTATTGATTGAAGGAGCGGTCGTCTGAGCTCAAGGCAGCGCCATAGGTAAGCGGGAAGCATTAGTAATCCTGTCGGTCGAGTTGCAGTTAGGCCAGCGTAGCAGATAGCCGACAATGATAGATAGAAGAGCGCTTGTAGATACCCCTTTCTGGTCGTTGCTGAAATTTCCAGCAGATAGAATGCTGACAGCAGTAGCAGCAAGTAAAGCGATTCAGACAAAAGTGCGCTGAAGAAATAGCTCGTTGGGAAAAACACCAGCATCCAGATAGCTTTTTCTGTTGCTCTGGCAGAGGCCCCGTATATTGGCAGCAGCATACAAAGAAGGATTAGGCTCGCGAAAAATAGCACATTATTCAGCAAGACTCCGGCGATAACAAGATGTGTCGTAAATAGTCCCAGTCCGCGTAACAGGAGTGGGAAGAGCGGAAAGAATGCCCAATTTTTTGCTATTTCAGTTGTCATGGGGCCAGGGTGATATCCAGTTTTGGCTATTTCTAGATACCAGTTGGCATCGGCTGATTTTAAGATCCGTGATAGGGCCGCATGAGAAGCCGAGATTGAGACTTGGGAGTATAAATGTAAGTTACGTCCTTCTCGACCGGGTATTTCATCGACGTGTAGTGTGCCGATAAAGGTTAGAATTGTCAGTATGAGTAATCTGGATAGCAGAAAAGGCACCCAGGTTTTGCCCCAGGCTTCTTTGACAGAAGGTTGGTATTTTTCCATTAGAAAATTATTTGGGTAAGTGAAAGGACTGATGCATTAAGCGCCGCATGGCAGATCATTGAAGGAATAAGTGAGTTTCTCCATTCGCGCAAGGAGGCAAGTAGCATTCCGATACAGGTGAGAGGGAAAATGCCAATTGGGCCTTGAGGATGAATCGAGGCGAAGATGAGAGATGAGAGAACAATTGCAAAAAAAGCGCTGGTTTTGTTGCGTAACCAAGAATAAAGTACTCCGCGAAACATCGTTTCTTCGACCAGGGGGGCAACGATTACGGCAAGAAAGGCGATCACATAGAATACCAGATTAGAGTTTGATTGGCCGGAGCGGCTCAGGACTTCGACCACCGGGTGAGCGCCGTCTTGCACGTTAATTTCAAAAAACGTTAAAATCACGGCATACGCGATAAGGATAACAAGTAATGGCAACGTGGCTCCTGTCCCAGCTAGAAAGGCTGCAATCAGGTCACGGCATAGTTTCCAGGCTCCTCCGGCATATAATGCAAAGGTTTCTCTGATGTCTCTGATTGAAGAGCCAAACAGTCGAGGCCACAAAACTACTGCTAATGTTGAAATAATCATTACCACATTGAGGATCAAGCGAGTCTCGATGTTGGCATTGAGATTTGTTACTGACTCGATTAGTTGGCCACCAAAGAACATTACCGCCAAGTAGAGGGCGAATGTTTCAATTCTCAAGTGATCGGCGAGTAGGCCTTCACTATAAAATGAAGGTGAGAGGTTGAAAGCGTAAATAAGCGCCAACACGGTTAACGAAGTGATCGAGCAAATTAATAGGCCGATAAAACAACTAAAAAGGATGACCATTTTTTGGAATGCATATTTAGTCGCATCGTCCAGGCCTGACTGCATTGATTGTTGCGCGACGAGGTCGTCGACAAGTTTAATTTCGAGTATTTGGCTGACCCAGCCAAGATAACTGGAGTCGCTTGCATTAATTTCCAAGGTCGAGGAATCTGCGCTACCCCGAACAAGGGCTGATGTGATGGCTAATAGACGTTGCTCGACCTCATTGTTTAGTTCGGCCTGTTCCAGTTCGGTGAGGATTTTTTCTGCCTCATCTTGCTGATTGATATGCCAGGCGATAATTGTTTTCATTAAGGCCAGACGGGAAGAGTCCTTTTTGTTTATTTCCTTCATCATTCGCAGTAGAGGGTCTCCGTCCTCAGACCTCGTCTCCTCTTTTTTCCCTGCTGCGCGAAAGGAGGAAGATGAGAAAGACTTTGCGAGTGTGTTTTCGGCGTCGGCAAAATACTTGGGTGAGCTGTTAGGCTCAAGTTGTCGTTGTTTCAGGTAGTCAAGAAAGCCTATAAGGGCCTTTGAAGTTTTGAGATAGTATGCTTCTTCTGGACTGAAGTCAGTAATCGAGATCTCGTTAGTTGTAGTTTCTCGTAGCTGATTGCTGTTAGCGGTGGAATTCTCAGAATTATTTTCTGTTTCGTTGACTATTGCCTGCTGTCTGGTGTCGTTTCTTTTTCTTGAGCTCGGCCAGCTATCCCAAGCTATGGCGACTACTAGAACTACGACGGCAAGGAAAGCGATGGTGGAGCGCAGTCTGTTCATTGCTTAATTGGTGCCTGATCTTAGTGAGGATTTCCGGGCGTTTGTAGGTCCACCGTTTGCAAGCGAGCGAGTCATTTGCAGCTTGAATATTTGATGCATCTCAAAGGCTTGTTGCTTCGGTCAAGGGGAAAAAATGGAAAATTGGTTCCGGGTTCTTTTTATATTGGTCAAGTTGGTGGCACCTGCAAGGCGCTGATTATAAATGGGGAAGGCTGTTCAATGTGATGGTTGTTGGGTTGAATCGGTGGGTTTTTACGGAAATTGATAGATCACCGGGGTCGCGGGAATACAAAATAATGAAGCGGATGCGCGTTTATGTTGTTAAAGTTTATGGCAATAGCCCTTAGTTTTGTGAGTGAATTCTATATGGCAGTGATGTGTAGGCCGTGGAGATATGGCTTACCCCAAAGGTAGAGGAGTGAAGAATGGTAGAATGTTGGAAAGCAAATATCCTCCAGGATGGAAAAACGACGGAGGAATTACCGCAGTCAAACCACGGCGAATCTGTTTGACAGCCTTTCGAGCTTTTTCGGCATTATCTTTGAAGAATTGAATAAAGATTTTTCGTGTTGCTTTTTCGGAGCCGAGGCAGATCATTTTTTTGCCGAACTTTTTTGGAGTGTGTGTCTGGAAAATACTTTGTCTTATAAGTTTTTTTGCGCCAAGTGGCGGCGATTTTCTTTTGGAGGCCAAGTTCGTCTCTCGTGTCCTGAGCCTTTGAATAATAATGTTTTTGACTATTTCAGGCTCGGAATGCTGTGTTTGTGCAAAAGCTCTAAGCCAGGCAAATGGCTCAATGGAGAGTTGAAATTGCTC
>JAQTWB010000140.1 GCA_028689495.1 bacterium
TCCCCATCTTTTTGTTTTAAATTTGAGATATGATGAATATCGAAGTGCAGAGACTCCTTACGGACTTCAATCCGCTCTACAACCTCCTTGGTAATCCCCTGACGGGCTTCATACGATAACTCAGGCCACAACGCTGCAAGCGTAGTTGCCTGACTAACTACATACTGCCGGCCCATGTCCTCGCTTTTAATGAAGTCAATTTCTCCCTGCAGGCGCGGGACCTCCTGTGAGATATTCTCACGCCGAACCGTCAGTGGTTCGAATCGTGATGAAAAGGTTTCTTTATCGATTCTGTTGTCGCCAGTCAGATCAACCAAAATATCTATCTTCTTATTGATACCCTTTAAATCCTTCTTCAACAATTCCAGGCTGTTTTGTTTGTCCCTCAGTTTAATCTCATTGTCATTATCACCGCAGAGGGTCTCCGGCGACAGTGAAATCCTTTTAAGCATGGTTTGTAGGGCATTCTCTACAACGTCCTCGTTGACTTTAATTTTGCAGGCACGGCACGTATAACGCGGAACCGTCATTTTAGAGTGTGGATAGCAGTACAACTTTCCTCCACAGCAATGACAGACCAGCAGGCCGCTGAAAAGGTATTTACCCTGTTTTGGCTCTGCGCGGTTAACGGTGAAACGAAGTCGAGTTGCTTCCAGTACCTCGTTTGCCCTATCCCATGTATCTTCGCTTATAATTGGCTCAACAGCGCCCAGCACCCAATCTTCTTCCTTCTTTAATTCGAACTTCCCGCTACTTTGACTACTGTAATTTGATCGGCGGATTCCTTTATAGATCGAATCTTTCAGAATGAATTTTAGGGTACGGGGAGAAAACTCTGCCCGGCGTGCTCGAAATCCTTCCTTGGTAAGCTGCTGACACGTCGTTGATACCTTACCCGTTTCCAAAAACAATTCGAATATACGCTTCACAATGGACTCTTCAGCAGGATTAGGAATGATTTTATCTTCGATCCAATGATATCCAAAAGAACCTTGTCCCCCAGTAGTTTTACCCAGCTTGGCCCGGATCGGAATGCTCGCAGCAATCCGTGCAGAGATTTCTTCCCTCTCCCATTGTGCAAGAGCTCCAATGACGGTGTACAAAAGCCGGCCGGCTGGTGTTGACGTGTCAATGCTTTCCTCGAGACTCACAAGGTTGGCATCGTTTTTCTGGAAGAAATCTGAAATTTCCAACAACTGTCGGGTGTTTCTCGCGAGGCGAGCAAGTTTTGAAAATATCAATGATTTGATACGGCCTGCTTTTACGTCAGAGAGCATTCGTTTGGCTTCCGGGTGCTCCAATACATCCTTTCCCGACACACCCGACAAATCATATGTTTCGACTACCTCCCAACCTTTGCTGCCAGCATACATTTGTGCCCGAGCTGTATGGTTCGAAGGGGACTCCCCCCGCGCCTGATCTTCCGTTGAAACTCGAATCCAAATTCCGACTTTCATAGTCCTCCCTTTCCCAGTCCGGTCGTTCCGACCGGACACCCCCCTGATCTATCTGTAGGGGGAATTATGCGTCAACAATTAAATAGTACCATCAATATCACCTGTTCTTCAGTGCCCAGTTGCCGTAATCACAGCGATGGCAATGCTCGCTATATGAGAATCGTTGAAATCATTCAGCGGGATTTATCGAGGCAGAAAAAGACTTCATTCCTGCAAGAACGCAAAGGTCCTCTTCCTCCTTTAACGCAATGCCCTGAATGCCTGCCTGTGGACGAAACTGTGAACGATGAGAGTTAAGGCCACATCAAACAGTTTAAGTCGAGCCAGTCCATCCCAGGGATAACCTATCTGGTTAATCAACAATGAACCGGAGGACTCTAAATGACATGTCACTTGTGTCAGAAATTCACAGCGGCGTAAGCCGGTTCAAACTCCTCTAACCAACACAACTAAAATGGAATCACCATTATGGTTGATTCTCATAATCTACATAGATCTCTATGAAAAGGGTGGTAAACAATGAAAAACAGCGCCGATGATATTTTCGTCCATGGAAATATATATCACATCAAATGTTCAAGTCTTCAACCAAACAATAACCAACCCCGGAAATTTAAATGCCCGGAAGCAATGGAAGCGCTCGAAGAGTCGATTCGATTGCTTGGGCAGATCCATACAATTACATTCACCCGAATAGATAACCTTTTGAGAATAGTATCGGGTGAGCGTCGATGGCTTGCATTTCAAAAAGCTGGTATCGAATACATTCAGGCTAGATATATTGATAGAGATCTTGAAGCAATAGCCCTGGCCGAAAATTTTCAACGCGAGGATCTGCTTCCGATGGAAAAAGCTGAACTAATACTCTCTCTGAAAAAGCAGCATGGTTTAACCCTTGCTCAAATTGCTAAATATATTGGGAAATCAGTGCCAAGTGTATCAGAACTGATATCTCTAAATCGTTTGCCTGAAGACGTCAAAGTGGCATGCCGAAACAGTAATATCTATGTTTTGACTCGTTTGGTAAAAATAGCCAAAGCATCGGGCCAAAAATCCCAGAGGCAGCTCTTTAAAGCTTATCAGCAAGAGATATCCGGAGAAAAGTATAGGGGCGAACTACGGCGCGACTATAACGATATTTCTAAATTGATTGCCCAGCTCGACCGTATAGTCACAGATATCCTTAAAGTCAAAACCGAACATATGGCTGAGAATATTGTTATAAATCTCTTTTCAAAGTTTAATATTGTCGAACAAACAATGACTAAAAAAGCCTATGAATACAGGGCGTAATGCCTTTCGGTTCGCCGAATATGTTCTGTTTGGTCTTGATAATATACCTGGCATCGTGCCCACCTTGAATTAAATAAAGGTGGGCACGATGCTGGCCGAAGTACCTCACCTAAATTGCGTACGCAATTGAATCAGTATGCATGATGGGTTCTGCATGGAAATCCCAACCTACCATTGACGTCTCAGTCGTCACCAAATCAAACTCGTTCGCTGCCTGTGATTCCTTCAACTTACTCAGAACCCAGTCTCGTGGTGACATGCTTCCGGTTCCAATCAGGAAATCCCAGGCTATTGTACCAAATTCAGGTTTAACAATGGACAGGCCGTTTTGACATGCCAACGTTGTCAGCACATTCAGGCACTCATCCATTGCAGAATGCAGCCTAAATTCAGTCTTACCTGGTCGGTCAAGATGACCTGAGGTGTGCGTAGCGGTAAGATTCTTCGCCCGAGCATCAATATAGCGTACTATTTTGGATTCACCCAGAACATAGGCTAAAACCCTGCGTACCTGATAATGTCGTTTCCCGCCGGTTTTTACCCGTTCTGGTGTACCTGACTGATCTTTATAACGAATGATCAGTGACAGTAATGCCCCGAAATCTCCGGGAATGGGATGATTGTCGTCATCAAGGCACAAGTGGGTTTTAGTGAGACACCATTTCAACTCAACATTGCCACTGTGCTGGTCGTAAACTTCAACAAGAGACAGGTATTGCTGTAATGGTTGGTCTATTATTGTCTCTGAGTCAGTTATGCTGGGGATCTCTTCTTCAAGATAATCTGTACTACTTCCGTCACACGCACCGATAAGCCAATCCAGAGATACTTTTGTTTTCAGACAAAAGTTGATGAGTGTATTGCCGTTAATTTTTCCACGGGCCACCTGGTTATTCATTCCTTGCGTCGTAATCCCCAGTAATTTTGCAACACTAACACCGGTGCCGCCACCCACGGCCTTCATTCTCTCGTAAATTTCATCATAGTCGAGTTTCTTCGGGCAATAATTCAGTCGCAGAACACCATTGGACTCTCTTCTTCCGGCTTTTTTAAATAAATACCTCAGTAGATCGTTTTTTAAATTTTCATCCATAGTCGAGGCGAGTACTTTTTCCAGCAAATCATGATTTCCCATTTTTAACCCCCGTAAAAAAATAACATCTGCACTCAACATATACACAAAAGAGTGCTAAGTAAACATAAATATGTTTATAATTTGAAATTGCGCGATAATTATGTGGAGGCTTGTTGACGGATAGATATATTTGACTCTATATTCACCTCATTAATGTGCCTGGATTGAGGTGGGAATATGGGACTAAAAGAGGTTTTTGATGATTACGAGGCATACGAGACTGCTGTTGCCGAGGATCTACGTGTACAGCGCAGGCGAGCCAATATTTCTCTGAAAGAAATGTCGGAGAAAATCGGTCTTCATGCAAATACTATTGCCAAATGCGAAAGACACGAGTTTGGCCTCGGATTAGACATCCTCTTTGGCTATGCAAAAGTGCTGGAACGCCCCTTAGCGTCATTTTTCAATCGATTGGAATCGAGGGTGAAGCCGGAAGGCAATCCAGTGGCAGAACTCACAGGGGAAGAAATGATTCTCTACAGTCAAATCCTCCAGACTCTCTTCACCATGTTTGCTGAAAAGGGCATTAAGCTTTCAGGGGAGAGTTCATTTGATGCCACACGATTAGTGGCCACAGCCATTATCGAACAACGGCAGGAGCTGTCTTGATTCTCCTTATGCCTAGATAGAAGGTCTCCGGGTACACCGCGGCTCTTCAGAATCATTCACACCAGTATGGAGGTGCAACCAGTTATGGACCTACACCACTATACTGGTGCATCCCCGCTTTCAAATTCACCCGACCTTTCTCCAATTACCTTCAGTTTATCGAAAGTAGGACACGATCGTAAGACAGTTCTCGTTGCTTATATACTTTAATAAGAACTCATTCTAATGGATAAAGAGTCTCATTTCTGATATGAAGAGACGCTGTAATAATGGCCGTTCAGTTGAATTATGCCATGAACGCAGTTTCTTGAATTATCATGCAAAAATTTCGGAGAAATCAGCAAGATGTCTAAACTCACCCTCAGCCAACTTTCCAGCTTACTTTTCCGCGCCTGTGACGATCTTCGCGGCAATATGGATGCATCAGAATACAAAGAATATATTTTCGGCATGCTGTTCCTGAAGCGGCTTTCAGACCTGTTTGACCAGGAGCGGGAACAGCTCGCCAAGGATCTGAAGGCCAAGGGTATGGCCGAGGCGGTTATCGCGGGCCAACTCACCAATCCGGACAAGTACACATTCTTTGTGCCAGTCGAAGCCCACTGGACGACTATTCGGCACCTGAAGACCAACGTCGGAACCTCCCTCAACAAGGCGCTCGAAGCGCTGGAGGACGCAAACACTGATGCACTGCAGGACGTGCTCAAGGGGATCAACTTCAACAAGAAGATCGGTCAACGTTCCCTTGATGACGATACCCTTGCCAATTTCATTCAGAATTTCGAGAAGATCCCGCTTCGTGACGAGAACTTCGAGTTCCCCGACCTGCTCGGGGCGGCCTATGAATACCTGATAAAATACTTCGCCGATTCCGCCGGCAAGAAAGCGGGGGAATTCTACACCCCGGCCGATGTTGTGCGCACTCTGGTGGAGATCGTTGACCCTCAGCCAGGCATGAGCGTGTATGACCCTACCTGTGGCTCGGGCGGCATGCTGATCCAGACCCGCGACTACGTCCGGGAATGCGGCGGTGATCCCCGTGACCTGGCGTTGGCCGGACAGGAGAGCATCGGCACCACCTGGTCTATCTGCAAGATGAACATGCTCCTCCATGGCATTGATCACGCCGATATTCGCCAGGAAGACACCCTGCGCCACCCACAACACAAGGCCGAGAACAATGAACTGCAGCGCCACGACCGGGTGCTTGCCAATCCCCCCTTCAGTCAGAATTACATCAAGAAAGACATTGACTACCCCGGTCGCTTCGCCGTCTGGCTTCCCGAAAAAGGGAAGAAGGCCGACCTGATGTTCGTCCAGCACATGTTGGCCGTGCTCAAGGCCGACGGCAAGATGGCCACTGTCATGCCCCACGGCGTGCTCTTCCGGGGAGGCGAGGAGAAGGCGGCGCGCAGGCACTTTATTGA
>JAQTWB010000032.1 GCA_028689495.1 bacterium
GCATCCATTCGTCGTTGGGTTACCTGACGCCGGCGGAGTTCGAGGCCGGCTGGTTGGCATCAAAGCCGGAGGCAGGTACCCCCTAAGCAAACCCGATTTTTTGTCCAACTTTTTGGGTCCACCACAGACGAAGAAAGGCAACTTAGAGATGAAGGCAAAGGGCATACATTTTCATTTTGTATGTGGCCTCGGATGTGGCAAAATTATCACCCACTCACCTTACTAGAATGGCAAACCTTCCACTTATCTCTCGAGGACGCAAACGAAATTCCAAATGCGCCAGGTGTTTATGCCTTCCTTGTGAAACCAAGCTTAGAAGCAACGCTAGGAGCATCTTACCTTATTTACGTCGGAAAAACGAGTAGAACATTACGAGAAAGGTTTAGAGAATATCTGCGAGAAATGGATGATCCCTTCGGTCGAGCTAAAGTATTAAATTTTTTACAAAGATATAATGGGCATGTTCATTTTTCGTGTTCGGTAATTGACATTGGTGTGGTTGAACCAGAGGCGGTGGAGAATGAATTACTTAAAGCATTAATGCCTCCTGCAAATTCGGAATTTCCCGCTGAGGTGAGTCGCATCGTTCCTTACCCGTTTTTATAGGAGAATGCACATCATGGATAAGCTACTTCTTCCAGCGCTTCGTGCACATATGGGAGACTGGATATATTACTTAACCTTCATGCGTATGAAGAATATTGCGGAAAGGGTAAAAATCGCTGAGGAAATCCATCAATCTAAAGTATTGAATAAATTGATCCAGCGTACTTTGGAAGCATCTACACGTGTAAAGCAAATTGAAGAATATCTATCCAATCAGCCCCAAAGGTTTTTCAACGCCCTCGTTGTAGGTATATATGGCGGGAAACCCCAATGGTATGAATTAGGTTTAAGGAGCAATGAACGTTTTGATACAGATGAGGTACCTGTTCATCTGTATGGATCGCTTGGTTTTCTAGAACTAAATGGGAGTGAGAAGATATTTGCAATTGATGGTCAGCACCGAGTAGCAGGTATACGGGAGGCTGTTAAGGGGGCGAACCAAGATGATCCATTGATGAATGAAGAAGTAGCTGCTATTTTTGTTGCTCACAGTAACACAGATGAAGGAATGAAGCGGACCAGAAGATTGTTCACCACCCTAAACCGGCATGCTAAGCCAGTTAGTAAACGGGACATCATCGCACTGGACGAGGATGATTTGGTGGCCATCGTGACACGAAGGTTGGTTGAAGAATACCCGCTATTCAAGGAAAAGATATCTACGGATAAAACAAAAAATGTTCCACCGAAGGATCAAACAAATTTTACTTCTATTGTCGCCCTTTATGATGGGTTAGATATTTACTTGCGAGGCCGGCGGAAACCCCGATCTTGGAAGAACCTAAAACGCTTTCGTTTATCTGATGATGAGCTTAATATTTGGTATGACACTTCGGTTACATTGTGGAATACATTGAGGCTTGAATTCGATAATTTAGATGAAATGGCAAAAAGTATTCCGGAAGAGAAGGTGGCATATAAGTACAGAAATCCAAATGGTGGCGATCTATGGTTTCGACCTATTGGGCTCTTACTGTATTTAAAACTTATCACAATACTAACAAATCAAGGGGTTCCATTGGATGAGAGTATACAAGATATTAGCCAACTACCTCGTCACCTAACGGAATTCCCTTGGAACGGCTTACTATGGGATGATATTAATAAAAGGATGCTAACAACTCCTCAAAACCAAAAAGTTGCGTACCAACTTGCAGCATATTCATTAGATATCCAAATCCCTGAAGCGAATCGTCCCAATTTTGTGCAGGACCTGAGAAAGGAAATTGCCGGAATTAGGCGAATAGAGATAGATGAGGTTGATCTTCCAAAATTCTTGGAGCAATAGAGCTGCGAAGACCTAAACCAATCAATATTGCAATACCCGATACTAGTGGGTCAGTTGGCATGAAACTTGCCATTATGAGTGGAAAGAAAACCACTCAAAAAGGCAAGGAAAAGGCAATGACCCGACGAAAGAAAGAACCACTGCGCACAATGACCGAAGAAGAACAGAAATGGTTGGAGCGGATCAGCCGCTGCCACAGTGAACCGGCTAGCCACGTGGCACGGGCGAAAGAGATCCTGGCGGTGGCGGAAGGAATAAGTTACACCCAAGCGGCTCAGGTAGCAGGCAGGAAATCTGGAGATGCAGTCTCGCAATTGGTCAGACAGTTCAACAGGGAAGGAATAGCAGCTATCCGCCCCCAGCACGGTGGAGGTCCAAAACGAAAGTACACATCGGTAGAGCGTGAACGAGTGTTAAGAGAAATCCGGCGCTCACCGGACCCGGAAAAGGATGGTACCCAAACCTGGTCATTGACGCTGTTACAAAAAGCGCTCCGTAAAGCCGAAGACGGTTTACCGGAAATCAGTACCGAACGGATTTGGGTGATCCTGCAAGAAGCAGGATTTCGCTGGCAGAAATCGCGCAGTTGGCGTGAAACCGGGCAGGTTGTCCGGAAGCGAAAACGAGGGGTGGTGACGGTTACCGATCGAGATGCCGCCCCCAAAAAGAATTGATCGAGACAGCCTATCGTTTAGGAGAGAAAATGGGATTAGCCGTATGGGTAGAAGATGAAGCGGGACCTTATCAGACGGTTCCCTATCCTGGTGAAAGCTGGCAGCCGGAGAGCCATCCTGTGTGCCAACCGCATGAATACATTCGCAATGGAACCGCCAAGATGCTCACCTTGTTCCATCCGGCCACTGGAAAGGTGCGAGTCAAAGGGGTTACTCGTTCGACCAATGCCATTTTGCATCCCTGGCTCAAGGAACAGATCGAAGCCATCCTGAAAACCTTGCCGGAAAAACCCATGCTGGATGAAGAAACCAATCGCCAAGTATGGCAAGCCTGGCAGCAAGGTTTATCAAAGCGAATCACGCTGGCAGAAAAACTGCCACCTTTACGCATGTTATTGGTCTGGGACAATCTTCAGGGACACTACACCCCGGAATTGGTTTTATGGTTATTTGCGCATGGGGTTATGCCGCTCTATACGCCTTTAGGAGGTTCCTGGTTGAACATGGCCGAGTCAATCCAGCGCATTTTGGTTCGGAGAAGCCTGGCAGGGCAAAACCCGCAATCTTCAAGGCAAATCATAGAATGGCTCGAAGCGATTGCTCGAAGATGGAATGAAGATCCTACACCATTTGTGTGGGGTGGTGCTCGAGCCGCACGGCGTGAGCGTAGTCGAAGCAGACGCCATGCTTTAGGTGGCTCGGAAGCTTGTGCCCATCGCCCTGTTCGAGCCAGACAGAACCTGGTTCAGAAATGGCATTCAGCATGTCAACTGACCCACTAGCGATGACACCATTTGATTGTGATACACTTGTTCTAGTTTCTTGTGAGAAAAGCTGGGAGAAAACAGATTGAATCTCTTATTGGATAACATTCGTCCAACCTTTGGCGGACATGAAAAATTTGTTTTCCGGCAAGCATGGTTAAAAAAAGGGATAGATCTAAACTCCCAAGATGAGTTGGTATTCACCCGAGACGAGGCGTTGGTGAAGCTCGGCGTAGGGAAAAATATGGTTCGTTCGATACGCCATTGGTGTCTAACAATTGGCCTCCTTGAACAAGCCGGTAAGGTAGGAATGGCACATGCATTAAAACCTACATACCTGGCATCCAGCCTACTCAGAGATAACGGCTGGGATCCGTATTTGGAGGATATTGGCACACTCTGGTTACTCCATTGGCAATTAGTATCGAATCAAGAACGTGCCTTGGTCTGGTACTTAACTTTTTCGTTATATCTAGAATCGGAATTTAACAAGAAGCGATTAGCTGCATTCATAATAAAGCAGTTCGACCTATTAGGTGTACGCACAACAACAGGCACAGTTGAACGTGAAGTGGATTGTTGCTTGCGCACTTATATCCCGGCCCGATCAATTAAAGGGGTAGTATCTGAAGATAGTTTAGATTGCCCATTAGGTGAACTCGACTTAATGCGCTATTTCCCTGAAAGTGGTAGTTATCATTTTAATGTGGGTCCGAAAATCACATTACCAAGCGCAATATTCAGTTTTGCTTTGATGAACTTTTTACCACGTCTGACTCAAAACCGTCGCACGGTAGCAGTTGAGGAATGTGTATACCAACCAGGTAGTCCTGGACAGGTGTTCAAACTTGACGAAAACAGCGTCATTGAATATCTGGAAGGGCTTGAAATTGCTTCACAGGGAACCATTCGTATACAAGAAACAGCAGGATTACGACAGATTTATCTTACAGATGCTCAGGATTTAAATTGGCAGGCAGAGGCATTAAAAATGTTGGAACAATATTATGAGCGCAAATAATATTTCCCAAATTGCACTGCGTCTGACTGAAATTGTACGCGTACGTCAGAATGGATTGCGCTCAGTAAACGTCGAAAGGGATATTTCCAGCCAATCCGTTATTGAAGGCTATGTACTCACTGCACAGGCTAGAGCCTGCTTTGCTCGTATCTTGAGTGGATTACAGGGAGGTAACCAAACGCGCGCGTGGACGCTCACTGGTCCATATGGTTCCGGGAAATCATATTTCGGCTTATTCTTGATGAATTTATTATGCAGAGCGCAGTCATCACACATATTCAGCTTAGATCTATTCAACCAGGTTGATCCATTATTAGCGCAACAAGCAATTGATGCCGCAGAAACGATCAATTCGCAAGGATTCTTCCCTATACCTATCACGGGTTATCGAGCACCTTTACAAGAGTGTTTAAAACACGGTCTTGAACAAGCTTTACACGCGATTAGCAATCAACCTGGAATTCAATCTGTTTTGGATGAATTAGCAGGTTGGTCGGTAAAAACGGAAAGCCGCTCAATTATTCATACTGTGGAGAAGTTTATTTCTCTGGCACCTGAACTGAACTTCAAAGGTGTTTTGCTGGTATTTGATGAATTAGGCAAGTCCCTTGAGTATTCAGCGACAAACTCGGAACAGGCTGATGTGTTTTTACTGCAGGAACTCGCCGAAATGGCAAATCGAAGCGGAGATATACCTTTTTTGTTTATAGGTATCCTCCATCAAGCTTTTGAGCGGTATGCCACTCTATTGGACAGCACGACCCAACGTGAATGGGCTAAAGTGCAAGGGCGGTTTGAGGATATTCCATTTCAAGAACCTCCAAATCAACAAATGTGGCTACTAGTCAATGCTTTGGAAACCGACCAATCCATCATGGAGGAGATTACACCCATCCTGCGGAAAGATGCAGAAAAAGCTGCAAAAGTTGGCTGGTGCCCTCCGGTGATGCGAGACGATGAGTTTATTAGCCTGGGTGAACGCGCTTACCCGTTGCATCCAACTGTCATGGCTGCCCTTCCTTACCTGTTTCGCCGGTTAGCTCAGAACGAAAGATCGATTTTTGCTTATTTAGCCTCACATGAACCGCACGGCT
The DNA here is from genome assembly GCA_028689495.1 of bacterium. Taxonomy (GTDB): domain Bacteria; phylum Bdellovibrionota_C; class UBA2361; order SZUA-149; family JAQTWB01; genus JAQTWB01. Next base: position 5,448 of record JAQTWB010000032.1, read on the forward strand.
TTCAAGAATTCTTACGAACTCATCAACCTACCCAATTAATCCGTCTGCCAAATTTATTTGATTATCTCTCGGCGAACTTCCAAGCGCGTTTGTACGCGTCGGGGCGCACGCGCACAATCACCGAGACATTAGAGCGTTTGAACAATGCCAATGGATTGACAAGTTTGGAGGTTGACTTGCTCAAGACGATTGGGATGTTGAACTGGCTAGGTGAAGTCAGTCCACTTCAGGCAAAGCGGGCCAGCTTGATTAGTGCCTTGGAATCGCGAAATGTTAGTAGTGATGCCATCGATTTGGCACTAAATACACTCCAATCTCGTTCGCAAATCGTGTATCGACGCTTCAATCAAACATACGTAATTTGGCAAGGAAGTGATGTAGATATTGAAGAAAGGCTGCAGGAGGCTGAAAGACAAATATCAGGTGCGTTTAGCCTTGCTGAGGATCTCAAGCGATATTTATCCCCCCAACCAATCGTAGCCCGTCGCCACAGTTATCAAACGGGGAGTATGCGCTTTTTTCAGGTTCATTACGTAGACTCCTTCACAAAAGACGATCTTGATCTGCAATCAAACAAAAGGGCGGATGGCATTGTACTTTTATGTCTTCCAACATCTTCAACTGAGCATGCATCCTTTGTGGAATGGGCACAGAGTTCACGTTATGCTGGAAGACCCGATTTCGTAATAGGAATTATTGAACGCACCGGTCGGCTTCACGAATTATTACATGAGTTGCGCTGCCTCCACTGGGTTAAACAAAACACCCCAGACTTGCGCGACGATTCGGTAGCTCGACGAGAATTACAAACGCGCATATCGGCAATAGAAATATTGGCTCAGAACGAAATAGAGCGCACATTTAGCATGCACCGTTTGGCTGCATCAACCACAGGACGATGGTTTTATCGTGGAAGCGAAATTACGCCTGATGCCCACCATGGATTGACCCATTTGCTTTCTAGTATTTGTGATGATTTATATAGGCATACACCACGTCTATGGAATGAGTTGATCAATCGTCGCGCGTTGTCTTCGCAAGGCGCTGCTGCTCGTCGTAATCTAATCGAAAGAATGCTACAAAATGCGGACCAAGAAAATCTAGGTATCGAAAAATTCCCGCCTGAACGTAGCATGTATGATAGCATCTTGAAAGCAGGCGGTTTACATCGACAACGCCGTGATGGTAAATGGGAAATCTCACAGGTAACAAGCGAAGATCCGATAAATCTATCGCCTACCTGGCAATCGATTTCTGAATATATCTTTTCAGACAAACCAGAACCTCGTTCTGTAGACGGACTATATAAGATCCTAAGCGGCCCGCCTTATGGTTTAACGGAAGGCGTGCTGCCGGTATTTTTATGTGCCTTCTTAATTGTTCACCATGGTGAGACCACACTCTATCAGGAAGGGACATTACTACCCGAACCCACAGTAGCGAATTGGGAACTTTTACTCCGCCGTCCAGATTTATTCATGGTTGCAGGTTGTAAGGTGACCGGCACACGCATGGCTATTGTTGAGCGGTTTGCTCGCGGCTATAAAGTAGAGCCAATGGTGATGCCGGTGGTTCGCACACTGATTCGCGGCATTACATCTCTCCCAGAGCATACAAACCGCACCAATCGCCTATCAAAATATGCACTTGCTGTACGCACCGCTGTAGTACAAGCGCGCTCTCCAGAACAACTACTGTTTGTTGATTTACCCACTGCGGTGGACTTGCAGCCATTTGAGCATCGCCGGCTTAATACTGAACAAGTGGATATTTTTTTTGAACGGTTGAATCAAACACTTGCTGAGCTTGCTAATGAAATGCCCAGGTTATTGGCGTGGGGCCGTGATGAGTTATTAACTGCCTGTGGTTTTGATGCTGGAGAAGACGGCTGGAGCTCTTTTCGTACTCTTGCGAATGATTTGATTACTCGTACAACAAACTCAGGTTTGTTACCCTTGCTAAAGCGCGCATCCGAAACAGCCGATTCCCTCGCCGCCCTGGAAAGCGTACTAGCTTATATTGCTAACCGCCCTCCAAGAAATTGGACTGACTCGGATACAGACCGCTACTCAGAACAAGTACAGGTATTAGGTAATCTATTCCAAGCGGCTCGCCAGGGCTATTTAGCAGGTACAGATTTAACTCCTGCCCAACATAAACGCAGCCAGGAAGTAGCTGAAGATGTATGGCAATATCTAAAGCATCAATATGATGATGACCCCGAGGTATTAAAGGCAGCATTACAGATAATGATCCAGAGGTACCAATCAAAGAATGACCAATAACGGTTTTAGCTTCGAACTACATATGTATAATACTTGTAACGATCTTATTGGTTAAGCGAGGTTTAAAAATGACAGATAAATCCATTCGACACATCCTTTCACTATCTGGAGGTAAAGATAGCACCGCCTTAGCTATCTATATGCGCGATCGCATTCCCGAAATGGAGTACGTGTTTTGCGATACCGGGGAGGAATTACCTGAAACTAAAGAGTATTTGGATAAACTACAGGTCTTTTTAGGAAAAGAAATTAACCGATTGAATCCAGAAAGACCATTTACGCATTACTTAAAACTATATAACGGTGTATTGCCTGATGCAAGAACACGTTGGTGCACTCGGAAGTTGAAAATAGAGCCCTTTGAACAATTTGTAAGGGACGATATTTGTTATAGCTATGTTGGTATCAGAGCGGACGAGTCTCATCGGAAAGGTTATATTTCAACGAAACCTAACATTATCCCTCAATACCCATTTATTGAGGAGGGTATAACCGAAGTCGATGTTTATAGAATCCTAGATGAGAGTGGCATAGGACTTCCCAAGTATTATGACTGGCGCTCCCGATCAGGTTGTTATTTTTGTTTTTTTCAACAACGTGTTGAATGGGTTGGGTTGCTAGAGAACCATGCAGATCTTTTCGATAAAGCTATGGACTTCGAGAAAGTTGATCCAGTAACGGGGGAAGGATATACATGGAATCAGAGGGAAAGTTTAGGCACCCTCAAAGATAATGCGGAGTTACAAGAAAAGATCAAAGAAGAGCATTTGGCATATCAAGAAAGAAAAAAGTTAAAATTAAAAAACCAGCCTCTATCACAAGTATTTATCACTAGTGACTTGGATGATAGAGATGAGTCTTGCTTAATATGTCATCTATAGGAGTTACATATGTCTGAGCCCAATGCTAGCTTACTCCAAAATTTCGAAAGGCTAAAAGCTGAAATTCAACAGATGAATCGAGACATTACACATGGAACAAAGAAACCACATAAGCTAGTAATGTTACTTGCAGTATTAGATATGATTGATCGGGAAGTTGTTCAAGAAAATAGAATTTACTATAATGAAGGTTTACTTTCGAGTTTTGAAAATATATTTAATTTAACTCGGGCTAAAGGGGACTGGAATCAAGCCGCTCCTCCTTTTTTCCATCTTAGAACTTCCGCTTTCTGGAATCACAAGATAATACCAGGGCGGGAAGAAGCTTATACTAAACTGAAAACTTCAGGAGGAGGGGTTAAAAGAATCCGTGAAAACATAGAGTATGCTTATTTTAGTGATTATGCATATGAAGTAGTTTCACAACAAAATGCAAGACAAGAATTACGTGAATTCATTATTTCAATTCTCAACCCATACGCAAATTTTGATGGTCCTGCCCCGGTAGAGCCTCAACGTTCAAAAAGAGGGTAGACCCATGGGATCGGATAGACTAGGAACTGTTTTTCATGAAAGCTTTTCTCTCTCAAGACAATCAATTACTCAAATTATCAAAACAGTAAATCAATATTCAAAATTTTCTAACCTAAGCCAATCTGAACGTGAAAAAATATTCCAGGGGCAAACCAGCCTGGGTACCAGATATATCAAGGCAATGCCCAGATATGCAATAGGCACTGGCATGATTGATACTAGGTACATGCTTCGACCTCTCGGCAAATTTGCCTTCAATAGTGATCAACTATTAGATCATATTGGCACAATTTGGCTGATGCATTATCACCTAAGTGCTCCACATGGACCGGGCCCAACTTTCTGGAATGACTTAGTAGTTAATCGATTTTTTACAAATAGTATTTTTTCGGGCGATGAAATTTCAGAACAGATAGGAAATTTTATTTGGAAGACAGAAAATAAGATACTTTCAGAACGTTCTGTTCGATCTACCGCAACCATATTTTTGGGATCCTACACCAAACCTGAAGGTTTAGGGAAATTGCGAATTTTAGAAATCACCGGTAGTGGTCGCTATCAAGTAAGAAATGCGATTCCTGCTCCTATATGGGCTGTAGGTTATGCTTTACTAGATTACTGGCAATCCCACTATCCAGGGCGGATAACGATCGGCCTGGATACACTACACGATAGTGAATTTATGAAATTGTTTATGCTCGGTAAAGCTGATTTGGAAGCAGTATTGTTAGCTTTACAAGAAGCTAAGTATATAGAATTTTATCGTTCAGTTCAGCCCTATCAAATTGTATTGCTCCGCCAGGATAGCGAACCATTGCTGAAGAGACTTTATGGTGCAAATTGAGCCTGTTATCAAATTAGTTGAATTACTGCGCAGTGCTACTTTGCGCACTCGGATTGGTCTCTGGTATATGCCGCTCGAGGCCGCTGGTCGAGAAAGAGAAATAGCTGTGCAGTTGAGTGTTGAAGCGGTTGATGTTCGGACACCATTGCGCACCAAAATCGCTCCTGGAGCAGAATACCTGCGCCTTTCGACCGTGAAGATCATCGAGACATTAGATTTAATAGCCTCTACAACCGGCAGGAGTGATTGTGTGCTGGTTTGTAATTTGGATTTATTACTATCGGGGGTAACACAGAAAGAATGTACACAAGTGTGGGAGGAATTATTTAATGGACTTCCACATCGATCACGAGCTTTGTTATTAGCAATTCCTGAAACTGCGACACAAGTATTGCCAGATGATGAATTATTAGCTGCATGGCGTCGCGACAATCGCGTTGCACAGTGACACGTTAGGAGGGGATCATGCTCATTAAGGATCTGGTCAAACTCGATACTCAAGGCTGGTTTAGTACAGCTGTCCAATTGAGCGACTATGACAACGATAAAAGCAATTTTGCGTTAGTCAAGTCTTACATATTTGCCGAAAGCGCGCCCGATGTGTATGGTACACAAACCCGTGCAGTGGGCTCATTGGATTTGTTACGAAATATCCGACTTTCCTTGATGAACAATGGAACAAACCGTTTCGTTGTTGTTGCCAACTACGGTCATGGTAAAAGCCACCTTGGATTGGTGCTAACTAATTATTTCGCCAAGCCATATCAGTCCAAGGAGATTAAGGAAATCCTTGGGCGAATTGATCAAGCGCTAAATAATCCAGCCAAGGCAGAGGACTATCATGAGTTTAAGCGTCAAAATGATCGATTCCTTGTGGTGCGATTACGCGGTGACACGCCACGCTCTCTGCGTGAACAATTCTTTCCAGCATTAAGGCTCGCTTTCGATGAAAACCCAACCACAAAAAGCATAGAGCTGCCGTTTTGGAATCAAAAAGCCAAGCAATGGCTTGAAAATAAATTGCATGATCCTGAAGCTAAAAAATTTCTAAAGCAATACGACTCTGATATGCCAACTTTGATTCAAGAAGTAGAGGAGAATAAAGATGGCGCTTATCAATTGTATGTAGAGATATTCTCGTATTTTAACAATGGAGTACCTCCAAGCGCGGAAGGTAATTTCAGCTTGCGTGAGGCCATTATTTGGGCGGTAGAACAATATTGTGGAGAGAAAAAACCATTCTCTGGAATCGTTGTTCTTTTCGACGAGTTCAGTCAATTTGTTCAGCGCTATAGCCAGAGCAAAGCAGTCGGTGATTTGCAAGATCTATTACAAGGTATAGGTGACAAACGTGGCCAGGCGATTTTCCTGGCTTTTGCCCAACATGATCCTGATGAAATTGCAGAACAAGTTCAATCTGGCCAGGCACTTCAGGGTTTAAAAAGAGAATTGGGGCGGATTGACCGCAAGTACGCACTGTACTCCTTGATGGAAAGTGTCCTCAATGCTTACCTTGCCCAATCGCCAACAGCTTGGGAACAGTTTTTACAAGCAGACAAGAGAATTAAGGGCAGAATTTACGGTGACACAACCGAATTAACATGGGAATTGTTCATAAAACGTTACGATAAGGAACTTAGATGGACTTACGACAAGTTCCGCAGTGTGGTAACCGACGGCTGCTTTCCTTTACACCCATTAACGACAGCTTTGCTTTGTCATCTAAAGATGCAGCAAGGTGAAGATATTGGGAATGCGCGAACTGTTTTGGGATTTGTCCGTGATCAGATGAGTTTTAAACAAAACGAACCTGCGGCTAACGAAGATAAAGTCAATTGGATCCTACCGATAACTCTTGTGGATTACTTTGAGGGGAGGTTAGTTACCTCTTTACAACAATACGCAGCATATCAAAATGCTGTTCAGAATTTGGAGCTCACTTTTGGTGACAGTGTCAGAGAAGACCATCGGTCTGTATTAAAAGCTTTGTTACTACAAGAGGCTGATCGAATAGCAGCTACTGGAGAAAAGCAAGTTGAATTAATAGCTCAGATGATTGGAGCTGATGAGCGATCTGTTCTTCAAATTCTGAAAGAGCTGAGTGGGAATAACATAACCAAGTATGATGCTTCTATACGTTTCAACAGCTTTTGGCCAGTTACTGCAAACCCGCAAATACTTGAACAAAAAATTCGAGAAAAACTTGAGGGCAAGCGTTTCGATGATGATGCTCTTCTTGCCTTCAACGACTCGCTTGATTCCATCCTTCCTGGCTCTGATAAAATTTCTGTTCCTGTAGATTGGGGTACTCCTGAAGATTGGGCAGCTACGGTCAAAGTATTTACAAAGGACATTCTAACCAAGGAGAAGCTGCGAGAATGGATGCAGCCTACCCGGCTGACATTCCAAGGTTTACAGGATGGTGACCGAGGCTTAGTCGGCTGGTTGTTAGCACTTGATGAAACAGACAGACTATTCTTTCGCGAAAATGCTGCCCAGATTTTAAAAGACGCTTTTCCCGAAGAAACGCCTCCACCCGTTGTATTATTGATGCCTTCTCAACCTGACAAGGCTTTGGCTGATGCATTTCTACGACAACGGGCATTGAAAGAGATAGGAAAAGGAAAAGATACTCTCAAAGAAATTGGACAGAGTGCTTATGAACAGGAAGTCGAACGCACAAAAAAGGCACTGCTCAAAGCATTTGAAGGCTTAGTTTTTGATCTCTCAAGTTATGCAACAATTCAAAGGAAGTCACAAGATTTGGTAATTCCGGCTAATCACCGCACATCTATAGTGGCATTGCAAACTATTAATCTGCAAACAGTTCTAAAGAGACTGTATGAGTTGGCATATCCATATCGTCCCCCAAAATTTTTTACAGAATTGGCAGCTAACCCCAAGCGCGGTAGAAGCCCATTACGAGAAGCAGTGAAGACGGTTTCAAAAAATCTAATTCATAACCGAGTTAATGGTGCTTATCCTGGTATGGACGCGGTTGGTCAGCGTATTTGTAAAGATTATCTTGTCTTAAGCTGGGGTATCCTCTCCACAACATACTGGGTTCAAGAACCCGAGTCGTTGCTTCTAAAAAATGCCTGGGAGTACCTAGAAAATACGATAAAGCCAGATGAAGAAGATATATCTGCGAAAGATATCATAGAAACTCTTCTTAGGTATCCGTATGGATTCGACTACAACACAGCCTTACTATTGATTTGTGCATGGATTGGGCGCCGTGGAAACGAACTTCGCTTAAGCATAAATGGTGTGATTAAAAGTCCAGAAGCCATCGAAGAATTTATCGATTTAGAAAAGACTAGTCCACAAGCCATTTTAAGTCGATTTTCCATCCAAGATCGCCTTAATATCTCACGTCGAGATGTGGATAAAGCTTTAAATCAAGGGCGATCCATTATCCAAAGCGTTGAGAAAAGGGTTTCCAGAAGCCAGTTGCAGGCTGAACAAGATATTGGTGTTTTACAAGAGATCGTTGTCCAAAGTAACTGCCCACAAGATGAGAAACAAAAAGCGAATAGGACAATTGAAATTTTATCGAGTGCATTGGATGCCGCGAGAGCTTATGACGATAGCACCATAAAGATTCTTACAGGCATAGCCTCCGAGACTGATGTTCGTAAACTTATCAATTATAGGAAACAGGTCAAGGAATTGGTTGTGGATGATTTGGCGCTTGCTAACCAACCATCTGCAAGCGAAATTCAAGACAGGATTGATCTACGGCTTCAGGAAGCCGTAGAATCGTCATGTAAACGAGCATTAAGACTAAATGATATCGAGTATGCTGGGAATGAACGGAAAGAATTGTCTATTCTAAAAGAGACTTTACAACGAGAAGGCATGCTGGATCTAGTCGAAAGAGTCTCGATAGCTGAGAGTAATCTTGAGGAGCGAATTAAAGCATTAAAGATAAAGTTAGACGAAGAAGCTGTACTCAAACAAATCCAAATGATGACTTCTCACACAAACCTGGTGACACTCTATGAATATAGGGAGAAACTCCAGGAGATCAGGGATGGTTCCGAGTCATTAATTAAATCGAGACAACAAAAGTTGGATGAGATCAATAGAGCGATATCTGAGCTCGAAACTTTTGCAACAACTGTTACCGAGATCGTTACAGACATAAAACCCCAAGATATTAATTCATTGCAAGAAAGAATTTTACGATATTCGAATCGTTATGTAGGTTCGAAGTATGAAGATGTTCTGAAAAGAGCCGGAAAATACCTGAACTTATTGCGTGATTATATCCAGGAGATTAATTCTCACAAGAAATCCAATTTTTCTACCACGGATGAAGTTGAACAGATTAAAACTCTAGTTAAACAAATACGTGAAAAATATGCAACTTTATTGAGTAAAAATCATCTCGCTATAGCCGATCAGCTCCTGGCTGAGATTGATTATGAGGTGTCTAGGCTAATTTCAAGCACTGAAAAATGGTTGCTCAGCATAGAAGGGTTAATTGAGACCTTAAAGTTCAACGAAGCCGCAGCTCAACTCAGGCAGTCCGAGAGTTTTCATACCCTCGAAATTGATGCCAGGCTCAATGCTATCAAGTTAACAATTTCAGAACAAGAAGAACGAGACATTATCGTCAAAATCGAGAACCTATTCAGATCTATTACTGATCCCCTAAAAAGAGAAGAGTGTATCAATAGATTGAAAAAGCTGATTTGAGGTACACAAAGGTATACGATGAAGAGAATATTGCTTGATCGAGAAGGCGATTCTATATGTCCAAAAGGATATCTTAGAATTGAATCTGAGGTCAACTTCTTAGAACTTGCATTAAGCGTGCAGGATTTAGTAATTAGTGGTGATCGTTTATGTGATTGGGCCGCGATTTTTTACAATGGAAGGCGAATAGAATTCGCTGATGTTCTATCACCTATTCGCAATCTTCGGGGATTGTATCCTGAATTAACGATGGACCAGGCACAATTCATTTGCAAAATGCTTGGGGATGATTTCTTTGTGTCGACCGAGAACTTAAATCAACAAAATTTGCTAAGTGAAATTTATCCACACAAACTCTGGTTTGAGAGACCTTCTATAAAACATGCAGCAGAATGGCTTCTTTGGCTTGATGAAGAAGAACCGGATCCCGCTTTTTATTCCATATTAGCTGGGATTTCGAACAACTGGAAACATGATTGTCCTGAAATGGCTATTGTGTACGAAGCCAGTCAAACAGAGAAAGCGAGAGAGATTTTAAGACTATGGCTTGGTATAGAAAATTTGGCGTTACCAAATAAAATAGGGGAGTTTCCACTTCGTGTGCCAGACAAATGGAAGGAATTGGCCTTATCAGCCTGGCGCAAAGAAATGATCAAGAGCAATGGGCAATACCTAGGACAATTGGTAAATGCCAATTTGCCTCGAGAATTGAGACAATTAGCTGCTTTTGAGGCGTTAGGTTATTTTGAAAGCTATCCTAATTACCTAACGAAAGAGCTGCATAACCATATTGCTCGGTTTGTTTCGGGACAGAACCGAGAAAGATTGAATTTCATAGCACATGCTAACGAACCTGGTAACGTTCCTCGCGAGCCAGAAAGCGTATTCCGTTGGTTTTTAACAGAGTATAGCCCGTACCGGGAATGGCAATCTGTTTCACAAAATGAACAAGCTCAGCTACGAGTGCTTGAGCTAGGAAAAGAATTTGCAGAATGGTATCTTGATTACTATCCAGTTGCTTTAAACTCAAAAAAGCATCTAAGCTTTTACAGGACACAATCTATTCAGAATGACCCTGACTATGTAACCCTGTTGATGGTTTTGGATGGCCTTCACTTATATGATGCCCAAATAATAAATCAGATTTTATTAAATACGAAGGGATCCAATCATCTATCAATGCTTGAAAATAGTTTGTGTTTTGCGCCGATTCCTACTGTCACTGATTTTGCGAAAGGCGCTTTGATTCGTGGCGGACAGCCATCACTAATAAAGGAACTATCGATTTTAGGTGAAGATATCTCGGAACGAGATTCACCGGTAGCTCGATTGCAAACAGCACACAAAGGTGATCTCTTTATATGGCGTATTCAAGATCCTGATCACACGTATCATTCGCGAAACAAATACAAGACCTTGAAAACCGATGTTCAAGGTCAATTGAAAACAATAGCACAGAAAATCATTGAGATATCAGATAGTGTTAATTCAACGATCCCGCTACGTATAATCATAACCACTGATCATGGCCGCATCCTGAGTGAGTCAAAAAGATACATTGAAGTACCTAAAGACATGGAAGCGCACGGTCGTGCTGCATGGGGTCAGACAAATATCATGTTTGACGCCAAGGGGTATATGATTGATCAGGAAAATGATATCGTTTTCCTTTCTAAACACCGATTTGGACTTTCGGATGATGCTGCAGTGATTTTATCTGATTTAGCATTCAAGACAGGAGACGGAAAACAAAAATCTGAGTTTTTCCCGCATGGTGGTCTTTTCCCAGAAGAAGTGATAATACCTTGGATTGTTTTTGAAAGAAATGTACCAAAGCCAGACATTGAAATTACAGTATCTGGTGAGGGACAGACCAATCGTCCGGCAGCATTATCAATACTCGTAACGAACTCAAGTCGAATTAATTTGACAATCAAGGAAGTAGAGGTTAACTTTGGGATAGATAAGGTCACGATTCATTCGGTTGAGCAATTAATCAATAAATATAAAACCGAGGAAATTAATATCGAGATCCCATCGTGGCCATCCAGTGAACAAAAGATGAGTGGACAATTACGCGTCATAATTCGCTTACCGGATGGTGATGAGGTTGAGCACCTTCCGACATTGGAAGAAGTCAAAATAACCGAAATTTACACGCGAGACAAATCATTCCTGGAGGGACTTGACCTACCATGATTGCACAAACAGTCTCTGATGGCCAATTACGCGAATTAGATACCAAGGTTTTACAGGTGTTTGGCGATTTGGCGATTGACAAACGAAGATTGCCATTAACCAAACTAGACAAGCGCGGTATCCCGGCCTATGTTGCTGAATGGGTTATCGATACGATCTCACCGGGAAAAGGGATTTTATCTAAAGAGCAAATAGACAAAATTCAGGAATGGACAGATCGCTATCTACCGGGTCCAGAAGAGGCGAATTCTATAAAGAATCGACTGCTAAATGGGGAAACCATAAAAGTATTAACCTCGTTGCAGGTAGATATCGAACTCAAACGCCGTCACCAAGATCGGGTAGCTAAGTTAGCTCTCCTTCAAATCGCCGATGGTCTTATTGCAGATGGGATTGTTGAAAAGTATCCTGATTTACTTAACCAAGGCATGTGGGGAATCGTTGAACTAGTGAATACTCCCGACGGCGTAGCCGTAGCGAGTTTCAAACCAATGCAAGCTGTATTTAACCTTAACTTATTTAAGCAGGCACGACGTGCGTTTACACTCAGAGAGTGGATGTCACTATTAATTACATCAATGGGATACAACCCTACTATATTCTCTGAAGAGGAACAACTATTCATCTTATGCCGATTGTTGCCCCTGGTTCAGAAAAGCATGCATCTTATTGAATTAGCTCCTAAAGGTACTGGTAAAAGTTACTTTTTCGAGAATATTTCATCTCGAGTAAGATTGCTAAGCGGCGGAAATGTATCTCCCGCAGTATTATTTGTAAACAATGCTTCAGGACAGTGGGGGCTTCTTGCTCGTTATAAAGTAGTTGTTTTGGACGAAGTTCAAACACTTAAATTCGAAAAACCAGAGGAAATCGTTGGTGGTCTAAAAGGCTTCTTAGCAAATGCTCGTTTAACACGAGGTGGGCTGTACGAATCATCTAGTGATTGTAGTTTGGTTATGCTTGCTAACATCCTGCTTGATACACAACAAAGACCCATAGTTTCCCCACTAGTTAAGGAATTACCCGAATTTCTACAAGAAACAGCATTTATTGATCGGATAAAAGGCATTATTCCTGGATGGAAAGTCAGAAAACTTAGTGGAGACAGTTTTGCGAAAACTGTTGGATTAAAGACCGATTTCTTTGGGGATGCACTTTTAGCTTTCCGAGATGATTTAGAAATCGATCAATTTTGCTCTAGGCATATTCAACTAACGGGGAAAAAGTATAAACGAAACGAGGATGCAGTGCATAACATTTCGAGTGGAATGATGAAATTACTATTTCCACACGGTGAGGTTTCAGACGAAGATCTGAACCATTATTGCGTTCGTCCCGCAAAATTATTGCGACAACTTATTTGGGATCAATTACAAATGCTTGATGCTGAATACCGTCAATTCGAAAGCGATATTGATTACGAAATATCACACACATGATTCATAACAATTTGATTTACTTGGATTACAACGCTACTACACCGTGTGATCAACGTGTGGTGGAGAAAATGCTGCCTTACTTTACCCAAGTATATGGCAATCCAGCAAATGGTTTGCATATCCAAGGACGCATGGCTTCTGATGCAGTGGACGAAGCTCGTCATCAAGTTGCAGAGTGTATTGGTGCATATCCTGGTGAGATTTATTTCACGAGTGGAGCTACTGAAAGCAATAATATCGCAATTAGAGGGCTTGCTTGGCAAAAAAAACAAAACAATCGTTATCGGATTATTACAAGTGTGATAGAGCACAAAGCTGTGCTTCAACCCTGTAAAAAACTGGAAGAAGATGGCTTTGAAATAACACTCATCCCCGTTGATTCAAATGGCCTTGTCCGTGTTGAAGATATAAAATCTGTGATAGATGATAGGACATTACTCATCACTGTTCAAACGGCAAACAATGAAATTGGTACGCTTCAACCGATATCCGAGATTGCTGAAATAGCACACCAGTATGGTGCTCTGATGCACACCGATGCTGCTCAAGCCGTTGGCAAGATTCTAGTAAATGTGGATGACCAGGGTGTAGATTTGCTATCCATGAGCGCTCATAAACTCTACGGGCCTAAAGGAGTTGGTGCTCTATATATTCGAGGCGGAACACGTAACATTCCGCTAGAGCCATTAATCTTAGGTGGTGGACAAGAGAAAGGGTTGCGATCGGGTACAACTAACGTGCCTGCAATTGTTGGATTCGGAGAAGCTTGCCAGATTGCCAAAGAATTAGTTAACGATGAATTGTTTCGGATTACCTCTCTGCGTGATCAATTTGAACAGACCTTGACCAAGGAAATTCATAGTCTGCGGATAAATGGCAAAAACGCTCCTCGGCTGCCGAACACCAGCAGTTTAACTTTCCCTGGTATTGATGCGGATGCCCTGCTTCTCAACCTTCCAGAAGTGATGATGGGAACCGGATCAGCGTGTACTTCGGGTGCAATTGAGCCATCACATGTGTTGCAGGCGATTGGTCTGTCTAGGGAAGACTCGTTTTCTACTATCCGAGTTAGTCTGGGTCGGTTTACAACAGTAGATGAAATAGAGTTATCTATCCAAGAAATAATAAATGTTTGGATGAAACATAATTGAAAGCGAGACCTTAATTCTTGATCCTAATTCTCGAACTCACTATCATACCTCAAAATCAAGCTTATGCGTATGAATAACCCGGAACAGACATCCACTCAGTTTATGCTCGAAGAATATCGGGATTTATATGAGAATATTATGCATTTAGAAAACAAACTGTTTAATCATCTTTCTTTCTTTACCACTCTATTTCTGGGTATTATGACTGCTTCAGTCGCAGTCGTTCAACTTACGCTCGCCAGGTCTATGTCTCTAATAGACGCTGTTGGTTTAGTTACTTTGCCATTCGGGCTTTTGTTTGCTGTCGGTAGATTCGAAATAAGAATGACAACTGAATTAAGAATAAGAAAAATGAAATTTGTTGAAGGCATTTCAAGAATTCGGGAGTACTTTGTGACTTTAGATGGAGGCATCTCAAATTATTTGGTTTTACCATATAGGATCGAAAACGCTCCTCCATACTTGAGGATAGGCAGCCAGGATTGGTATCAAATATTGTACTTGTGTCTCATGAATAGTATCTCATTCGTTTTGTTTTGGTCGGGATTGCCATTTCTTTTAATATTTCTTGTAAACAATCTATTGAATCAAAACCGTTTTATTCCACCCGGCATAATTATCTTGTGGACCGTTGTGGGTGTTATGTTATCAATCATTATCTTTTGGAAATTATCCTATCTGAATGTAATGGATTTTTGTGATGTCTACAATAATGATCGTGAAGTCCGCATGGGGAAGCCCATCGATTACAAGTTATTAGATCGTCCGCTTCCAAAATCAAAACTGGAGTGGACGTTTAGCGACTGGATTAGATTCTTTGATAGAAAGCATAAATAACTTATGACTGAAAAAAAATCAGTCTTATGTCCCTTCTGTGTGGAATTTCCTGTAAATGAAGTCATTGCGGAAAATGCAAGATTTAAAGCTAAATATGATCAATACCCTGTTTCCGCTGGTCATGCGCTTCTTATCCCAAAACGTCACATTTCGTCTTTCTTTGAGTTGAATGAAGAAGAGATTCTTGATTTTTTTGAACTTATACGTTCGGTACATAAGATAATATTGAGGAAGTATTCTCCCCAAGGTTTTAATATTGGGATCAATATAGGTAATGCGGCTGGACAAACAATATCGCACCTACACATACATCTAATACCTAGATATACTGGAGATGTCGATCATCCAGAAGGGGGTGTTCGTAATATCGTTCCCAATCTAGTACCATATCCTAAGAGTACTGATATTGGAATGTAAAAAACGGTATCCGAATAGGAACACGACGTACAGATTAGCTCGACGTTCTTGCGATTTGGGCTATAATCTAAGCAGATTATAATAACCTGCTTAGAAAGCACTATAAATGAGCAAATTCATCGGGCGAAAGCGCGAGCTGGGCGAGCTTAACCGCATCCTCTCCCAACCCGGCGCACAATTCATCCTGGTCTACGGCCGCCGGCGGGTTGGCAAGACTACCCTGCTGCTCAACTGGGCCGAGAAAACCGGCAAACCCTACATCTACTGGGTGGCCAACAGGGATACTCCGGCTCAAGTGCGTCTAGGGTTTACGCGCGCCGTGTGGCGCTGGGCGCACCCCGAGAGCCAGGCGGTACCGCGCTTCGACACCTGGGAGGACGCCTTCGAAACGACTGCCCAACTGGTTGGCGATCAACCAGTGATCCTGATCCTGGACGAGTTCTCCTACGCGACTGAGTCCGACCCATCCCTGGCTTCACACCTTCAAGCCGCCTGGGATCACCTGTTCAAGGACAGCAACGTCACCATCGTGCTGTCCGGTTCACACATTGGCATGATGGTGGATTTGATGGGGTACCAGGCGCCGCTCTACGGTCGTTTCACCGCCCAGCTCCCCGTAGATCCGCTACCCTTCGCAGACTTGAGTGATTTTTTGCCACGCTATACAGCAGCCGAACGCGTTGCCGTATTCGCTGTGACCGGTGGTGTGCCAGCTTACCTGGAACGCTTCGATGACCGGCGGTCGCTCACTGAAAACCTCCGAGACCTTTTCATGCAGCGCACCAGCATTTTCCGCACGGAGCCATTTTTCTTGATCGGGGACGTGATCCGCCGCGAGACGCAGACTTACGAGGCGGTATTGAAGAGCATCGCTGCTGGGAACCGGACCCCGCAGGATATCGGCAATACACTCGGCGTTTCGTCATCTTACCTGAGCCCCTACCTAAAGCAGTTGGAAGAGCTGCATCTAGTCAGGCGGCGAATCCCGGCAACCACGCCCCCAGAGCGGCGGGAAAAGACCAAAACCAGCCAGTATCACCTGACCGATTCGTACCTGCGCTTCTACTTCCGCTTCATCGCTCCTAACGCCGACCTGGTCGAGCAGGAGCTGAGCCAGGTGCTCTGGGATCGTATTTCTGATCAGTTTCGCGCCTTTGTCGGAATGACCGCCTTCGAAGACCTGTGTCGAGAGTGGGTGTTGATCAAAGCCCGCACCGGTAAGCTCCCGATGGTTCCCGAGGTGGTCGGCAGCCATTGGTCAGCAGATACCCAGGTCGATGTCGTTGCTGTCAACTGGCATGACAAGGCGATCCTGCTAGGCGAGTGCAAGTGGGGAGTAGGCGCGGTCGGGCGCTCAGTAGTTCGCGAACTGGTGGATAAAGCGCCGAAGGTCGTCCCGAGCGAAGGATGGCAGGTACACAATATTTACTTTGCTCGAGCAGGATTCACAGACGCAGCGCGAACGGAAGCGAGTACGGTGGATGCATTGCTCGTGGATTTGGAAATCCTAGATAGAGACTTGAGAGGTTCGTAATGTAAAGGTTCAAATTATCTCGGATAAATATATCGGACGGATTTGATGCTCGCAATCGATATCGCCTCTCTGTCACTCAGATTCAGATGGTCAAGGAGATTGGACTGAGCCTGAATAAATTCGGCGGGTTAACTAAAGCTCACCAGGAATTATCTGTTGTGGCCAAAAGTTTAGACAACGGGCAGGATGCTCACTGAATCCATGATGTTAGTAATTGAGAATTCGTGGATGTTTGGAGGAACAGGAAGGCTATCAGATATCCATACGTGTCAGTTTCTTCACTCCGAAATTAGAGATGGAGGCTAGAAGGGGGATTTACCAGGATGAGGAAGCACCTATAGTATGGAGTGCATAGCTGCGTTCGGAATGAGGCGCGGCGAGAGGAGGGGGAGGAGGCGAGGGGGGCGCCCTGACGGTCGAACCGTCAGGGATCGTACGGGGGGGTGACTTTTAGGCGGGAAAACGAGGCGAAGGGGCTCGACGGGATTGGTTTTACACTGACGGCCAAACCGTCGGCGATCGAAATCGCTGCGCCTGGCATGACGATCAAGTCCCTCGCTGCGTTCGGGATGAGGCGCGGCGAGAGGAGGGGGAGGAGGCGAGGGGGCGCCCTGACGGTCGAACCGTCAGGGATCGTACGGGGGGGAGGCGCGGCGAGAGGATATCAATCCAAGGAGAGGTCGAGGTCGTGGGCGATCTGGCGGAGGGCTTCTTCGAGGGTGTTCTCTTCGGCTTGTTTGCGTTGGTGGGTCTTGATCTGGAGGCGCTGGAGCATGAGCTGGCCAACGCGGGTGGACGCCAGGCCGACGACATTGAGCAGGCGAATGGATTCTTTGACGTCCTTCACCTGGCTGGAGAGCTTGAGGGCGTGGAGGATCATGAGGCGCAGCCAGACGATCTCGCCATCCACGCCCATGTGGTTGAGGAGCTCGTAGTACTGCAACCACTCGTCGGGGAGGTGGGTCACGTAGAAGCCGTGCAGGAGGGCCTGCTGGTTGCCTGGACGGGCGCGGTTGGGACCGCGGCGCAATTTGCGCGCCCGGACGGGCTTCTTCCACAGCGGGCGATGGGGACGGGTGGCGAGACGCTCTATGTATTCGCTGGTCTTGGAATGGCTAACGCGGCCGAGGAAGCGCTGGAGGCCGGCGAGGTCGGCGCCGGCCTGGAGGTGGATGACTGCGGCGGTGTGGCGCAGGTTGGGGGCGGTGACCTTAAGGGGGTCGAGCTGGGCGAGGACGGCGTATTGCTTGATGAGGAATTTGACGGCTGCCTTGCTGAGG
The DNA here is from genome assembly GCA_028689495.1 of bacterium. Taxonomy (GTDB): domain Bacteria; phylum Bdellovibrionota_C; class UBA2361; order SZUA-149; family JAQTWB01; genus JAQTWB01. Next base: position 23,553 of record JAQTWB010000032.1, read on the forward strand.
GGGTGCTGGGGGTCCCAGTCGGTGGGCTGGCCGGAGGGGGCTTTGCGGAGCGGCTCGGCAAGGACGGCGAAGAGGTAGTCGTCGGGCTGGATGGTCTCCAGACGACCGGAGGCGACGAGGTAGTCCTGAACGGCGTCCCAAACGAAGGGGGGCAGGCGAAGGGGTGCGGACTGGTTGGGGAGGTGAAGGAGGGCGGTATCGTCCTGGAGGGTGAGCTGGGACCAGCGCAGCACCCGGGCCTGGCCGGCTTCCAAGCCGCAGGCGAGCATGGCGAGGAAGAGGGCGAAGTCGCGCTTGCCTAGGATTGACTCGCCGCGGTCGATGGCGTTGAGAAAGGCGTGGGCTTCTTCGAGGGAGAGGAAGTTGGAGGATTCATAACGGCGCTCGTGCAGGCGGGGGATGCCGTGGGTAGGATTGGCGCGGGGCAGGGGCCGGATACCACGTTCCTGGCAGAAGTCGTAGAAGGAGGAAATGGCGGCGAGGCGCTGGTTGATGGTGGAGGCGGCCAGACGGCGCCGGGTGAGGGTCTCGAGGTAATCGAGGAGGTCGTGGCGAGTGATGCGCCAGGGAGGAATGGGACGGAAGGCGAGGAGCTCGCGCCAGGCGACACGAGCCATAGAGGAGAGGGTGCGCGAGCCGCGCGAGTCGACGGAGGCGAGCCAGCGGTCGAAGGCTCGAGCCCAGGAGGAGAGGGAGGGGGTGAGGCGGACGGGGGCGTCGCCGTAGAGGAGGCGAAGGAGGGGGAGGGGAGGCACGGTATCATTATAGCACAGATGTTCTAATTAAGCAGGCGTAAGGGGAAAGTTGACGACTTCGATAAGGAGGGGGTTTTCAACAGTTGGCAGGCCAATAAGGATGCGGCGATGAGGAGGCATGGGGGACGCGACTTTAGGCCGCGGGTTGCGTATTTCATCTTAAGCTGAGTAATAATGAAATTACACGTGGAGGTGCGAGATGGAAAAGCGAGTCATCCTGGCAGCTATCGTCGCGCTGGCTCTGGCGAGCCTGGCGTGCGGGATCACATTCAATTTACCGGAGACGGACGTGAAGACGGGGCCGATGGTTACAAAAGAGATCAGCGCGCCGGCGCCGGAAGACGCCAGCCAAACGACCGATTTGACGCTGAGCTTTGCGGCGGGGGAGCTGCGCCTGGAACCCGGCGCGCAAGGCGCCCTGGTGACCGGCGAAGCCAGGTACAACGTGGCCGACCTGGAGCCCAAGGTCAGCGTGGAGGAGGGGCAGGTGCGCATCGAGACCGGCGACCTGGAGATTTCAGGCATACCGAATTTCAACGACGAGGTGCGCAACGAGTGGGAGCTAAAGCTGGGCGAGACGCCGATCCGGCTGAGCATCAAGGCCGGCGCCTACAAGGGCGCCTACGAGCTGGGCGGGTTGAGGCTGGAAGCGCTGGAGGTGGACGACGGGGCGGCTGACGTGCGCCTGTCGTTCGCCACAGCCAACCTGGCCGAGATGGAAACGCTGGATTACACCACCGGGGCGTCGAAAGTTGCAATCAGCGGGCTGGCAAACGCCAACTTCGAGCGCTTCATCTTCAAGAGCGGGGCGGGCGATTACACGCTGGATTTCTCGGGTGAGCTGAAGCGCGACGCCACGGTGACCATCGATTCGGGGATGAGCAACTTCCGCCTGATCGTCCCGGCAGGGGTCAATACCCGCTTGTTCTTCGATGGCGGGCTGGTGAACATCGACCTGGGCGGGGCGTGGGAGAAGTCGGGTGATACCTACCTGCTGGCGGGCGAAGGTCCCACGTTGACCATCAACGTCAACCTGGCGGCGGGCAACCTGGAGCTGAGCAACTGAAACGGCGAGAATCCCTCCTGACCAGAAGAACAGGATAAACGAAGAAGAGGAAGCAACGAGGCTTCCTCTTCGCTTTTAGGGAGAAAACCGGTTAGCCCAGGGCGCCGTAGCCAGGGCCGCTCTTGAAGTAATCGTAGTTGGGTTGAATGTCCTGGGTCAGGTCGACCGTTTCGCCCTTCTCGAGCTGGCGGACGGTATCGAGCACCACCGCTTCGCCGTGATGGTTGGCGCCTTCGTAGTGCCCGGTGAGGCCGACCTTGCTGACGTACTCGCTGCCCTTGGCGGAGTAGGCGGAGGGCACTTCATCTTCGGGGAAGATGGCTTCGAAGGGGCATTCGGGGATGCAGGCGCCGCAGTCGATGCAGGTATCCGGGTCGATGTAGTACCAGGGCCACTCCTCTTGGGGTTTCCCGGGGACGATGCACTCCACGGGGCAGACTTCGACGCAACCGGCGTCGCGCAAGCACAAGCTGGTGATAATATGGGTCATTGAGTGTTCCTCCGTGTTTTGAACTGGATGGTAATTCCACGCTTGATTTTTATTTTACCTTAATCAACACGATTTGTCATAGATGAGGGGATACCATTGCGAGCGACCGGAGCGGGCGTGGCAATCTCGAAGCCAGGGTGAGATTGCCACGTCGGGCCAACGCCCTCCTCGCAATGACAACAAGGGGTGAGATTGCCACGTCGGGCTGGCGCCCTCCTCGCAATGACAACAGAGGGGGAGATTGCCACGCCGGGCTAACGCCCTCCTCGCAATGACAACAAGGGGTGAGATTGCCACGCCGGGCTGGCGCCCTCCTCGCAATGACAACAAGGGGTGAGATTGCCACGCCGGGCTAACGCCCTCCTCGCAATGACAACAAGGGGTGAGATTGCCACGCCGGGCTAACGCCCTCCTCGCAATGACAACAAGGGGTGAGATTGCCACGTCGGGCTAACGCCCTCCTCGCAATGACAACAGAGGGTGAGATTGCCACGCCGGGCTAACGCCCC
>JAQTWB010000141.1 GCA_028689495.1 bacterium
TGTGCAAAACTTGCCAAATCTGGCTGATTGCAAACAAGCGGCTTGATTCGTAGGTTAAAGAGCTATGCTCCGGCGACTCTCACGAGAGCCGGAGCATTCTTTCCGAAAGGTTATATTTCACCCCCCAATCATCTACTCACACTCTTTCGGATTGGCGTCACAGACATACTGCGGTGGCAACGGCCCTTTTGGCATGCCGGCATCACGATTTCTTTCAGCTATTCTCCGACGCGCGGCCTGATAATCAGGCGGACTGTAAATTGCACCTCCTCCACCGCCATCTACTGCCGAAGATCCGCTTGCATTAGAATTGGAACTTGCACCCCCACGATACTTCGGATCCCTCGCCTCCGGATGAACTGCGGCGGGTCCACCAAAACCGGCGACGACTCCACCCGTTGAAGGGCCTGCTTCTAGTCTTTTCCGTTGCAATGATGTCGAAGTCGCCCGATTCCAGTCTTTCTCTGACTGACGTGCATCCTCAGCCATGCGCGCTCTTTCAGCAGCAATACCTTGCCGTAACAACTCCTGCCGTTCCTGATGAAACTCGGAGAGTCCGGTGCTACCAATAAGTTTGCTACGCTCTTCTGCCTCCCTGGCTGTATAATCGGCAATAGCGGACGCACGTTTTGCCCGCTGCCGGGCAGATCTACCGCTCTCGACAATACGCCCTTGCGCATCAATAATTGCATCGTCAGCGCTCTCATCAAATTCCGAAAGCATCTCATCCAGTTGTTCATCGTAAACCGATTCAAAAGGTTTATGAAATGCATCCGGCACAACAAGACTGTCCGGCAATCCAAGAATTACCCCTCGCAAAAAACGAAATTCAACTTCACTTTCATCGACCAAATCCTTACTTGAAATACGCCTCACATACGACTTGGTTACAGAAATTTCATGATTATAGGTCCTTGCTATACCGTCAATACGGAGACGGGCATGAGGGTCCATCGCCCCTCGCTTCAGCAGATCATTAAATTTCACTTCAAGATCGGAAAAATACTCATAATCTGCTTTCATCCGCACCAGAAGCCTGCTCTGTAATTTCCTCTCGGCTCTGACTGCCTGCCTGTCTGCATCTGCATCATAAAACGTCGCCTCAGCAAAAGAAGTTACCTGAGTCAATTCACCAGCTACGCGAATTGCCGCGTTCTTCCTCACGTTGTTTATGTCGGCTTTTCGCCCCTCCCGCTGCGCAAGAGCGACCTCCGCCGCCAACTCTTCCTCGACGATTTGTTTTGTGACCTTGTATGGTCCTGCCAACTTTTCCAGACCGGTTCGCCCTGCAACCTTAACACCTCCCTTGAACAATCCAGTCACACTTCCACCTTCTTTACGCCATTTAGCTCCCTCTTCCTCACTAATAGCCTGAGCCAGGTCAATAGTTCCTCCACCGGCCAAATCCCAAATTGCGTTACCAACCATTCGTTCAATGACAACATCATCATACTCTCGCGCATCCCGCTCCTGCTCCGCTTTATAAGCCCGAGCCCCAGCCGCCGTAACCCCCACTGTCTTTAAGACCCTGTCACTGCTGACTTTGGCTTTTTGTGTCGCGGTCGGCTGCACACTTTTTTTCGGGCGTGCCTTAATCACTTTAACGGGAGTAGGCTCTGGTATTTTATTGGGCGGTGCCTTGATTGAACTGTTCGGCAAGGTTTGAACCTTGGAATTGTGATAATCGATCTGCGGTGATTTGCCGGGACTTTGACCAGACGAAGTCTGTGTCGATATTGCATTTGTGGCCCCCACCCTGGTCGGCACGCTGGATTTTCGCTGCAATTTTTCTTGTCTGCTTCTCACCAATCTTTCAGCTTCCTTCCTTGCTGTCCGCGCATTGGAAAACTGATCCGCCCGCTTGTTCCAATCCTGCACACTCCAACCATCACTTGCTCCTTGTCCCTGATATACCGCAGGCGGAGATTCATCCTTCACGCCATTTTCTGCATTTTGGGCAAAACAATGCGCTGCCAGAAAACCAACGCTGATTGCAACTATCAGTGGCCACCCAAACTGTGGCACAGATAAAACTCTCATGGATCTACCTTTGATACTTATCAGGAAAACGACTGCGATAAAGACGAATGAATTTCTCGCGCAGCTCTTTCACTGTCCGACCATCCAGACTGGCAATAACCGATTTACCGAACCCCTGAATCTGTGCACCCTCTCGATCCACATCGGCCAGCAATGTTTGTGTCGGCATCTTTGGCACGTCCACAGGCTCCACACGCGACAGTCCTTCGCCCAGATCAGCCGCCAAAGTGCGGATGTTGCTACTACTATCTACCCCGTGTTCATGGCGATACATTGCCATGCCAGCACTCACCTGCAAGACGTCTGCAAGTTGTCCAAAGCTTGCTTCTTCCGCGGCTCTCTGCGCCCGTTGTTCAGCAGCAAGTACAAGTATTTTCTGGTTCCGGGTCGATGCCAACAGGTTCAAGCGCTCAATTATCGCTTTATGCTTGAAGGAATCCTCCTTTTCCAGTCGCTGCCATTCCTTGGTCTGATATTTTTTTAACCAGGATGTCCTTTCCTGCCACTGCTGATAGTATGCCCTGTCCATGGCCCGGCCCTCAGACTCATAAGAACCGGCACGGTCGTAGATTTCCAAATAAGCAGGATCAAGAGAGGTGAAATAGACAAGCTCGCGTACTTCCGGAGTAAGAGAATCTTTCTGAGTTTTAATAACTCGGTCCAGCTCCTCAACAAATTTTTCGTTAGCTTCTTCAAGACACTTTGTCACGGCATGAACATTCTGAACGTATTGACTATTATGAACGTTATCGAGGAAATTTTCAGAATCAGTGCTCCAGATTGGCATACTCCAATCGCCACGTAGCTGTACACTATGAAAAGGCTCTTCACCTGGAGCACTTATGGAATAGGTAGCAGCGTAGTCGGCCCCTATACTGCCCATCGGCAAGAGAGCAACTACCAAAAAGCGGCCAAGAAAAGACAAACCATAGGTATTAAGCCTTGCACTCAAACCAAGCTCATCAAGAGTTCCGGTAATAACCAAATCATACTGATCAGTAAATTCCGGATTTAAATGCACAACTGCGCCAACATTGTTTTTTCTCAGATCTTGAGCCAAGGCATAGGCGACCAGTCCCGGATAATAATATTCGGCGCCAATGCTATCAGGTGAAGGTTGAGCTTTTTGAATAGTGCGCGAAGCTGTTGGAACAAGTGGTACATAAGCCCAGTCAATGGAACCCTCATCTTTACTGACTCGCCTATCTTCAAAAGAAAATACAGCAATCCGTAGTGGCGTCCGTGGAGCACTTTCAATCTCATGTCCGGGATAGCCGAAGTGATTTGTAATCGGTCCGCAGGCTGTGCCAAAAAAGAAAACAAGAAACGTCAAAACTTTTGCAAGAGGTAAACTGAACCGACGGATTCCTGAACAGGAAATGAAGGAAGATTTAAGGGAATGCTCAATAGCTCTCATAACCAGAAACCTCCGGAGGATGAGTTAATCTGCAACTGTCTGGTAAACCAACCGGATTACACAAACCGCACGAATGCCTATTCTATCGTCAGGCGGGAAAACCTCTTGAGGATGGATTGGATTTCAACAACAAAAAAACTAACGCATCGAGCCTTCAATTTCAAGAACGTAAATTGACGAGGTGCTAAGTAACATTACCCCAATGCCCTCCTTGATACCAATGTGCTGTGCGATGATGTTAATCCGGTGCGCGGAGTTGCCTCGCGAACGGGACTTGAACCGCATTGCGGCAAAACAGCTCCGCTCTTTTGCTAACCGCAATGCCCTCCAATGGCGAGGGCTGGAAAACTGCGGAGCGGTTTTCCACCGAGCGGCTGGCGGATATCCTGTCAGCCTGTCACGAACAGCAATTGCAAGAAAGTTCCGTCATTGGTGAGGTCACAATAAAAAACCCTGGGACAGTGCGCGAAGCACTGAACCAGGGTTCCTTATATATGGCGGGGCGGACGGGACTTGAACCCGCGACCTCCAACGTGACAGGCTGGCATTCTAACCAACTGAACTACCGCCCCATATTTACGCCGAAAAATGTCAAACTAGAAGTGATGCTCTTCGTCACTGGTGGGCGGTGCAGGGTTTGAACCTGCGACCCCCGGCTTGTAAGGCCGGTGCTCTCCCAGCTGAGCTAACCGCCCAGCAACCGAACAACACAACTCCAATTTATCGATAACCAAGAAGAAACCCCCTTCGTTATCGGCGCCGAACCATAACCAGGAATGGGTTGCTTAGTCAATTGTCCAAGGAGAATTTTTTAAACTTAAGGACATGAATTATTTAGCTCAACTGGCTAAATAATTGGGAAATATCCGGGCTGAAGACTCAGCCCGGATAACAAATATCTAGTGGGCAACCACAGGAGCACCATCTGAATCCTCATCAGAGTGCATGGGTGTTCCGTGCTTTTCTGAGCGGATACCAAACAGCACCTTATAACGATCGTCACGACCAGCGATAAGATCTGCTAACTGAGATTCGGAACCAAGCACCAAAGCTTCTCGCAAGACTTCATCGACATGCTCAGCCGTAACAATCTCAACCCCCTCACGCACTGAGGTTGGTATCTCTTCTATGTCCTTTTCATTTTCCTTAGGAATTACGACCTTGGTGATCCCCCCTCGGTGTGCCGCAAGAATCTTCTCCTTGAGTCCACCAATTGGCAACACACGTCCGCGCAAGGTAATCTCGCCAGTCATCGCAATATTTCTGTCAACAGGAATACCAGTCAATGCTGAAGTAATTGCCGTTGCCATGGTAATCCCGGCGCTCGGTCCGTCCTTTGGAATCGCTCCTTCCGGAACATGAATATGAATGTCGATCCGCGAATAGAAGTCTTTTGGCAAACCAATAAAATCGGCTCTGGAGCGCACATACATCATCGCTGCCTGAGCTGACTCCTGCATAACATCGCCAAGCTTACCTGTAATCATCAGGCGACCACGCCCTGGAGCAATCGCTACCTCAATTACCAGCAGCTCTCCCCCCATCTCCGTCCAGGCAAGACCAGTACAAAACCCTACCTGATCCTCATCTTCCTGCGTGCCATATTTAAAAATTTTCACGCCAAGATAGCGATCGATATTGTTCGGAGTTACTTCAGGAAGCGAGTCCTTTCCGTGTTTAATCAGCTGAACTGCCAATTTGCGACAAACACTATCAATGGTTCTTTCCAGTGTTCTGACTCCCGATTCTCTTGTGTAATTGCGAATAATCGCCCGCAAACCATCATCAGAGAGACAAACAGAATCGGCTTCCAGACCATTCTTCTCTGCTGACTTAGGAATGAGGTATTTCTTCGCAATGTGCTCCTTATCCAGCTCGGTATAGCCTGAGATATGAATCAGCTCCATACGGTCAAGCAACGGTCGAGGTATCGTTGAAGTAGAGTTAGCCGTAGTGATGAACATTACCCGTGATAAATCGTAGTCACAATCGAGGTAATGATCGTTAAAAGTGTCATTCTGCTCGGGGTCGAGAACTTCAAGCAAAGCCGAAGATGGATCTCCACGAAAATCTGCAGACATTTTGTCCACTTCGTCCAGCAAGAAAACAGGATTACTGGTGCCCGCTTTCTTCAGTGACTGGGCTATTTTTCCCGGCAACGCACCAATATATGTTCTGCGGTGACCGCGAATTTCCGCCTCATCACGTACACCGCCCAAAGCGATACGAACAAATTCCCGTCCGGTAGCGCGAGCGATAGATTTCCCCAGTGAAGTTTTACCAACACCAGGAGGTCCGACCAGACAAAGGATAGGTCCCTTGATTTTTCCAACCAGCTGCTGTACCGCCAAATACTCCAAAATACGTTCTTTGACACGGAAAAGACCGTAGTGATCCTGATCCAGAATCTTCTCAGCTTCCTT
>JAQTWB010000033.1 GCA_028689495.1 bacterium
AAGTCACAAAACTAGATCTCTTGATGGGCTCCTGCCTTGGGACTGGACGCCAGCTCCAAAGTAACTCCCATCCTTTGCCGCTGGTATGTCAAGTAGCAGAACATACGGGCTCAGCGGGGGGCTTACACTCCATATGTTGATTTTGGCTTCGCCAGCAACGCGGAAAAACTATATGAGGACAACGGGCTTGTTCAGGTAACCTACGGATTAAAATTTGATGTTGCAATGGGTGATGTGGCCGTCCAACCAAGTTTAAATTACACCAGTAAAGTATCGGAACCAGCCGACAATGAATTCTGGTTTGGCGTGAACTTCGGTTTATAATTGGTCAAACGAATTTAGGGAGTGTTGCTAAATTAGCATCCCGCAACACTCCCATAATCTAATTTTCCCGGGTCTATCCTGGACCCAAACGTCGAGAAAACCCGAAAATCTAGAAAACCCAGTAAATCTAGAACACAAAGCGCAACTTCCAGTTTGGAAGACCTTCTGCGTTGCTCGTTCGCCCCGCAACAGCAACCAATTTATGTTGCGCCGAAAGAAGCACAGCTACTTCAGCTTCAGTTGAAATTACATCTGACAAAATATGCTGCTTGCCGTTTCGCAGATCCTTTTCTTGAGAATCATTTAGCTCGAATGACTGATAATCAGCGAGCAGTTCCTCCGGAGAAATTATTACACTTGTTGGGTTCGGGTGCTTTTCAACATCCTCAATCGTAAGAGCCTGGTCGACAGTAAACGGACTGACTACATTTCGTCGAATGGATTCCAAAGTGGCCGAACCACCCAGGAAATGCCCAATGTCTCTGGCGATTGCCCGGATGAATGTCCCTTTACTACAACAGATCCGATACTGAATCCTGTTATTGGAAATGAATGTAAATTCGGATTTCTCAATAAAAACTGATCTGGCCGGAAGACTGAACTCCTCACCGCGTCGAACTCTTTCATATCCCCTTTCGCCAGAAACCTTAATCGCCGAAACTGATGGAGGTCGTTGAAGTATTTCACCTGTGAATTGTTCTTTGATCAGTATCTCCGTATCAGCCCATAGAGAATGTGATATCTCCAGTCCTGAGTTATCGATAACATTTCCTGTGACGTCATCGCTGTCCGTTGCAATCCCAAGCCGAATTACTCCGGTGTAAACTTTTTTTCCGTGAACAAGATAGTCCTGCAATCTCGTTGCCCGACCAACAACAACTATCAATAATCCGGTTGCCATCGGATCCAAAGTTCCGGCATGACCAAGTTTTTTTGTTTGATAAAGTCGTCCAAGGCGGCGAAGAACGTCTGTTGAAGTAAGACCAGCGGGTTTATCAATAAGAATTCCACCACAAGGACTAACCGAAAGAGGTTCTTCCGATTGACCTTTATCGCTGTGATTCTGGACAGGAACATCGAGAGAGAGTTCGCGAATTTCACTGTCCATTGCTTAAGACGCCTTAACAGGTCTGTTATGAAAGAGATAAATCATGCAAAGCAGTCAATATGGCAGAAGAAATATCAGACTTTACAACATCAAGTGAGCCAACAAGACGACATCCTGCGGCGGCTTTATGTCCCCCCCCACCAAAAAGTGAGGCAATGCGATTCACATCACAGATTCCAGCTTTCGTTCTTAAACTGGCCTTCCAGCCATCTTCAATCTGCCTGATAAAGACAGCTACCTTAACTCCCTTCAAGGAGCGAATTTCATCAACAACACCTTCAGAATCCTCAGGCTGTGCATTAGCCAGAGTAAAATCCTCATCGGCAAGCCAGGTCAAAGCTAGCCCGCTATCACTGGAAAACTCCAGGTGATCAAAAGCTATCTTCCTTAGTAACAACACCTTTTCCGGCACCGACCAGTAGAGCTCGCCGGCGACAAACTCAGGATCAGCGCCATTATCAAGCACGATAGAAGCGGCACGCAGAACGTCACCATTCACGCTTGAAAAGCAAAATCTTCCTGTATCATCGAGCATGCCAGCATAAAGCAGGTTGGCGATCGCCGGAGATTTCGGAAGGCCCAGTTGCCCAATAATATCAACTATTATTTGGCAACAGGAAGCGGCTTCTGTCACAACATGATTTACATCCGCCCAGAGGGTATTGGAGACATGATGATCAATGTTAAAAATTTCAGTTTGAGCAGAACGAATTGCCTGCCATACCTGCGCAGTAGAATTTATTCTATTTTCAGTAGCGGTATCGGTAACTACAACGATAACATTGCCGTTTTCAAGAAGGCTATACAGCTCATGCTCGGCAATTATCAGATCTGTCAGGTCTTTGGAGGCTACAATTCGTTCGAGCCGCGAAGGCACCGCATCGCGCATAACAACAGAGGCCTTTTCACCGGCAGCCCGTAAGCACGCAGCCAGTGCAAAAGAAGATCCGATAGCGTCAGAGTCAGGAGAAACATGGTGCAAGACGAGCCAATACTTCCCGCTGCTGAGATGCGATTTTAACCTTTCGACTATCATCAAAATTCCTCACTCGACCGATGTTTTCTTTATTTCCTGAAGCAGATAATCTATGCGAGCACCTTCTCTGGCCGATTGATCGCGTTCAAAACGCAGCTCAGGAACGATACGCAAATCGAGCTCCTCAGCGATGCCACGCTTTAAATCTCTTGTCGCCGCAGTTAAAGCTTTTCGATAAACCTCAATCTTGCTGCTCTCATCCCGGGAGTGAAATTCCTGGTAGTCTCCAGCGACATCATGACTTTCGGCAGTTGACCAGAACACTCTTGCAACAGACAGGTCACCAGAAACGTCAACACCAGTTAAAGTAATTCGCGACAACACATCGTCACGACTGCGAGCGAGCTGCTCACCGAGAAACCCGAGAAGCAGCTCATTCACCCTTTTTTGTCGAATCTTAGACACGATTAAATAGCCCTGATTTCTTCCATCTTGAAGGCCTCAATGACGTCTCCGTCACGAATATCCGTATATCCCTCGATGCCGATACCGCATTCATAGCCAGTCGCAACTTCCTTGACGTCATCCTTGAAGCGCCGCAAACTTGCCATTTTCCCCTCAAAGACGATGCGGTTATCTCTAAGCAAGCGCAACATGGCTCCTCGCTCAATAGTTCCATCAAGGACATAAGTGCCCGCAACAACCCCGGCACGTGGTACCTTGAAAATTTGTCGAACTTCGGCCCGACCAAGAGTCTTCTCCCTAATCTCAGGTGCCAACATACCCTTGATTGCCGTATCAATCACTTCAACCAGCTCGTAGATAATACGAGAATAACGAATCGTTACCTTTTCCGATTCAGCCAGAACCGAAGCTCGGGAGTCAGCGCGGACGTTAAAAGCAATCACAATCGCATTAGAGGCAATTGCCAGGTTAATGTCGTTTTCAGATACGGCACCAACACCTTTGTGAACGACTTTAACGGCAACTTCCTCGTTGCTGAGACGTAGAAGGGATTCAGTCACGGCTTCAACGGAACCCTGAACATCAGCTTTAACAATCAACGCAAGTTCCTTGACATCGCCCTGACTTGCCATTTGCGAGAAGTTCTCCAATGTCAGAGGAATGGACTGTGTTCCCCCGCGGCTGGTGAGTTCACGACGACGGGAAATCTGGGAACGCATTTCCGCGTATCGCTTGGCTTCTGCTTCGCTTGGCACGACGTAAAAATCATCTCCGGCAAGCGGTAAGCTGGATGCACCGAGAATCTCCACAGGAATACTCGGGCCTGCTTCTTCCACACTGCTGCCATCGTCGGCAATCAGAGCCCTGACACGTCCATAAGTGCCACCCGAAAGAAAAACATCTCCTTTCCGCAGTGTTCCATTCTGCACGAGCATTGAAACAACCGGTCCGCGCCCCTTATCCAATCGCGACTCAACAACAGTTCCACTCGCCGGGCGACCTGGATTTGCCTTAAGCTCAAGAATCTCGCTCTGCGCCTGAAGATTTTCAAGTAGCAAATCAATGTTCTTACCGGTATGGGCCGATACCGGTACCATGATCGTATCGCCACCCCACTCTTCAGATATCAGGTCATGCTCAGCCAGCTCGTTACGAACACGGTCGAGATTGATGCCCTCTTTATCGATCTTGTTAATCGCAACAATAATGGGCACCCCAGCAGCCTTGGCATGGTTGATAGCCTCAACAGTCTGCGGCATCACACCATCATCAGCAGCAACAACCAAAACAACAATATCGGTCACCTTGGCGCCACGGCTTCTCATGGCAGTAAATGCTTCGTGGCCAGGAGTATCAAGGAATGTAACCGAGCCACCCGAAGCAACAGGCACATTGTACGCACCGATATGCTGCGTAATCCCACCTGCTTCACCAGCAGTAACCGAGGTTTTTCTGATTACATCAAGAAGAGAGGTCTTACCATGGTCAACGTGTCCCATGACCGTTACAACCGGTGGACGAAGAGCCATATCCTCATCCTTGTCGTCCTCAGCCAGACCACCAATAAAGGATCCCTCGTCAAGTCCGGTATTGGTAGTGGTGAACCCGTAGTCGGCAGCAATAACGGTGGCAGTATCAAAGTCAATAACCTGATTGATTGTCGCCAGAGTGCCGAGATCCATCAACGACTTGACAATCTGACCTGCCTTGACACCCAATGCGTGAGCAAGGTCGCCAACCGTTATTTCAGACGAAAACTTGACTACTCGCTTGGAAGCCTTCATCGGAGCTATCGCTCCACCATCCGGGCCTTCCCCTGAGTGTTTTTTCTTTTTGTCCTTACGCCCCCTCCAATTCTCCCGCTCATTGTCATAGTCGAGCAGGTCATCCTTCCGCAGGATTTGCTTGCGCCGCTTCTTCGCTTTTTCTGCCTCAGAGTCCGTATCGGAAAAATCATGACTCTGCTTTTTCCCTCTGACAACTTTGGTTCCACGAGCAGCTTTGGCAGAATCTGATTCCTCTGCCACTTTCGGGGCGGCTGAACGCGAAGTGCTGGCCACAGCAACTGGCGTGACCTTTACAGGCTCTTTAGGCAAAGATATTTTACCGAGAATTTTAGGAGCGCGAATGTCATGACGGCGACGAACTTCTGACAAGTCCTCACTTATCACTTCTTCCAAGTCCAAATTCTCGGAAGCTTCAAGTGATATAGAGGGTGCTACTTCAGAAGCAACTTCGTCTTCGTAATCAGGTTCTTGGGCTACCTCAGCATCCGAAACGAGATCATTACTGTCATCCAGGAACAAATCATCCGCTGCAGATAGCGAGTTGTCACTCTCACTTTCGCCATCTTCAACTGTCTCAATATCATCAGACTTTCGAATAAACAGATCATCCGCAGCTGACAGGGTTGGTTCGATTATATCCGTCGAATCATCTGCAGTAGATAAGTCAGAACCCTCACCGTCTGATTTTTTTCTTCTACGGATGACATTACCAACGCGTCGCTCTGTTAAAAGCTGACCCGAATTAAGGTGGACTTCACGAACAGACTCAGTGTTCGTTTCACCCTTATTGCGTTTCATAACCGCGCGACGAACTTTATCCGCCTCCAAATCAGTCATTGCATTTGAATGTGACTTCTTGCCATCGATACCAAGCTCTTCGCACAACTGTACGACTTCCTTGTTATCCAGCCCCAGCTCTCGTGCCAATTCATAAACTCTCACGGACGCCTACCTCAAAATTAAGGGGGTATGAAACACTCAATAATCCGTCAACGATACTAACCTCGGTTATATCAGTGTGACGAATAAATCCCCCTAGTGTGATTTTCAACTTACTGAACGGACCAGAATTGCCGACACCTACATTACAGTCGACCAAACCTTTACCGTTTGGAACTTTCCGGGCAGAACAGCCACCATGAATAATACATCTGTTTATTCATGGAACCACTCTCCTGATCACGTCGAATTACTTCGACGTTAAATTCTTATTTTACGCCGGTGACCTCCATTCAGTTCATTCCTTCCCTCAAGCTTCTTTTCACGCAGCACCTCGACAAGCTTATACAGAGTATCTGACACAACTTTTCGTCTGCCCTGACAACCATCTGAAATACACTGGCCAGCTTGCTCCAGAATAATCAGCAAGTTGTCTACTGTAAAAACAACCCCCTTCTTGTCTTTGCGTACAGACTGTCTTTCAAGTCTGCTACTCATCAAGCCAGGAAGCCCCTTGCGCAGTAGACATTCCGGCCTGTAATGCACATAAACTCCGCGTCCCGGCAACAAAGCCAAAGGATCGGCTACCAGCTCACCTCCGCCAGAAATTACAAACCGCAGCAGAGACTCCTTTTCTGCTCTGCAGTTACAACCAGCGCAGGTCCTTTGCACCAAGGCCATCGGTCAAAGCCTCCAGTCGGCTTACTCCTGAAACCTGAGAAAAGCCTCTGTCGCCTCGCAAACCTGACTGGCTTCAGAATCAGAAAATCCTGTTGCCAGCTGAAGTTCATCAGGACCAACTTCGGCAAGACTCTGCAATGTAAGAAAACCATTTTTGACCAGAATCTCTTTAAGTTCAGCAGGCAAAATCAGTTGTTCAATATCCGCTGAACTAGCCAACTGGTGTTCACGCTCACCAGCAAACAAATCCCCATCCTGAGTCTTGAGAAAATCAGCCGCAGACTGCACAAGTCTTCCGACACGAGACAAGTCACACGCCAGAACTGAAGCAAGGTCCTCAAGAGAAGCCACTGCAACTTCACGGACAGTGCGATAGCCTTCCTGATAGAGAAGTTCAGCTTCGCCTATTCCGATACCTGGAATTGACTCAAGTGCCGATCTTGCGCGTTTGGCCTCTTCAGCTGCGGCAGATTCGCTGCGAACATCAATTCTCCAACCAGTAAGTTTTGACGCAAGCTTGACATTCTGACCACGACGCCCGATCGCCAGAGACAATTCTTCATCAGCAACGACGACTTCCATGGCATGATCGTCTTCATCAACTACCACCCGTATTACATCAGCTGGAGCCAGAGAGCGCGCTACAAAACTTGGAAAGTCAGAAGTCCATGGGACAATATCAATACGCTCACCGCGAAATTCAGCACTGACAGCCTGAACACGGCTTCCCTTGATACCAACACAAGCGCCAATTGGATCAACGCTTGGGTCACCGGAATAAACGGCGATTTTTGCCCGTTCACCCGGTTCACGAGCCACCGACTTGATTTCAACAATACGTTCGGAAATTTCCGGAACTTCCAATTCGAAAAGTTTTTTCATGAAATCCGGGTGACTGCGTGTAAGAATGACCTGGGGACCACGAGATGCCTGATCAATATCAAGAATCATCGCCCGAACCCGATCATTTTGGCGGTAACGCTCACGGCTGATCTGTTCTCTTTCTGGCAAAACAGCATCGGTTCGTCCAAGGTTAACTATGATGTTACCTCTCTCGAACCGCTGAACAATACCGTTAACAAGCTCGCCTTTACGGTCCTTGAATTCGGAATAAATGATATCCCGCTCCGCATCGCGCAATCGCTGAATAATAACCTGTTTTGCCGTTTGTGCGGCAATTCTTCCAAGCTCGGCCGAATCAAGCTTGCGACCTAACTCATCACCGACCTCACAATCAGGATCAAACTCAACTCGAGCCTCTTCAATAGTCATCTGCGTATCGGGATCGGTGACACGGTCGACTACTGTTCTGAACTCCAGCACTTCGATTTCACCGAGTTCATCGTTAAATGATGCCTCGATATTGCGGTTGTGGCCATAATGTTTTTTGGCTGCGCTAAGCACAGCAGACTCAAGTGCAGATACCAGCACTTCCTTGTCTATACCCTTGTCACGACCAACCTGATTGATGATCTGATCCAAGTCGAAGCGAATACTCATTGTTCAATTCTCAGCAACAATTATTAATTACACATCCAATCCAGAAGGATTGGCACGACACAGCCGATAAATGCCCTACCAGACACCTACCTTAAAAAGTAAACTCAACCCGCGCTTTCTGGATGCTGTCAAAGGGAAAAACAACAACTTTGTCCTTGTCGGTAACAAGCACAACACTGTCAAAGTGCTCAGCACCTTCATCCCCTTTAATTTCATGAAGTCGTCCAGAAATCGTTTGAACGCCTCCTGCATCAGCAGGAGCAGCCACTAACTCAGCAATTCCTGTTATTTTAACTTCCTGACCGAGCGCACTACGAAAGTGCCATGGCAGTCTCAATCGACGATTAATTCCCGGTGAAGACACCTCGATCGACGGTTCGGAACCGACACCAAGACGCCCACCTTCAACAGAAAAGAAAAACATCAATCGTCGGCAGAGCCGAGAGCAGTCACCACTGGTAACACCAGCCTGACCTTCTGCCGAGTCATCAGTTTCAACTGCAAGTTTATCAGCCTGCACAAAAACTCTTAGACCACCACCACCTCGTTCGAGATCGTAAAGATGCAAACCTTCAGCGTTAGCGATTGCCGCAACTTCGCTCCAAAGCAATTCATGTGGTTCAACGAACGATGACACCTTGATTTTCCTTAATCGTCACTTTGTAATGATAGCGACTTCGATCTATTTCAAGATCATTTCGCAATCTTCTCCATCTCCACGGCAACCAAAGTAGCACGCCGAAATAAACGCAGAGCTTTCCCCGATGTGACAGCAACCAGTCACTCGAAGCAATCAACAGATACGAATATAATGTGAAGCTTCGTCCCATGCCTGTCAGTCTATTACACAGAATAACGAGTATTCCGAATAATCAGGGCCGGGTTTACGTCTGCCAACCTGGAACCAATGCAAAAGGTTGCAGGCAGTACGTAGCAGTAACAGAAAGTTGCCGCGGAGTTTGCTGTGAAACAGTCAAGGCGGAAGTAACAGATAAAAGAGCAAAAATCAATATGTTTTTTTCCCACTAATACACAAGAGACCCTCTAGTCCGAAAATTGCGGGTCGAGCTAGCCCGGAAATTGCACGTAATTTGACGGCTGAAACAAGTTTCACCCGCGAAATTACGGCAGTAATACTTCTATCGGGCGCCGCCAATCCGAACTTCGGGAACAACAAACTGCACATCGGTAATTTCGTATTCCCTTAAACCCGAAGGTAGACGAATTTCGACCACATCATCTATCGACTTACCAATAAGCCCCCTGGCAATTGGTGATTGAAAGGAAATCAACCCTTTTTCAACATCCGATTCATCCTCACCGACAATTGTCAAAGTGCGCTCTTCACCTGAATCTCCATCGACGATTGTCACCGTCGCCCCAAAGACAACTTTCGTACCTGAAAGCTTCTCGATATCAACCACCAGAGCTGTGGACAAACGGGACTCCAGCATACGAATCCTTGCTTCAAGTAATCCCTGCGCTTCTTTGGCCGCATCGTATTCAGCATTTTCCGACAAGTCACCATGGGCACGAGCCGTCGCAATCGCCTGTGCTGCCTTTGGCCTTTCGATGGTAGTCAGGCGCTTAACCTCAGCCTGCAGCTGACGATGTCCATCAGCAGTAATTGGAGAACGTTCAAGCATAATAACCTTAAATATCTATATTCACGTTTTAATAGGTCTTCATATCTTACATCGCCAGGTATTCCTGAAGGGAACGTACCTCTCTCTTTTTTATCGACCGAAGTCGCTGAATCGCTGAAACTCCTGCCTCAGCGGCTGCCACAGTTGTAAAAAGCGGAAGACCAAGTTCAGTAGCAGTACTCCTAATCGAACGCGAGTCAAGTAGTGGCCCGGTGCCTTCCGGCGTATTAATCACAAGCTGCACCCCACCTTCGCGCAACAGGTCTACTATATGCGGAGAGCCTTCTCTAACCTTATTTATCGAGCGCACTTCGATCCCGTTTCTGGTTATAAAATCAGCCGTTCCGCCCGTAGCTATAAGTTCAAAGCCCATTTCAGAAAGCTTGCTGATAATTGCCAGGCAAGGCACTTTATCGGCATCGCGCAAACTAAGAAAGACATTTCCTTCAAGAGGAAGCTTGGTTCCTGACGCTATCTGAGCGCGGGAAAATGCCCCTGCCAAACTCATATCAATACCCATAACCTCACCGGTTGAACGCATTTCAGGGCCTAACTTTGCGTCAAACCCACGAAATTTCACAAAAGGAAAAACTGATTCTTTAGCAGCGACAAATGAGATCCGATCAACCGCGCTGACATAATCAGAATGGCGGAGGATATCTCCATATCGTCCCTCGGCCGCA
Organism: bacterium; assembly: GCA_028689495.1. Lineage (GTDB taxonomy): Bacteria > Bdellovibrionota_C > UBA2361 > SZUA-149 > JAQTWB01 > JAQTWB01. Next base: position 10,110 of record JAQTWB010000033.1, read on the forward strand.
ATCTCCTCCAGACTCTTACCGCTCATAACCAATGCCGCAACCTTGGCCCAGGGAATTCCGGTAACCTTGGAGACGAATGGCACACTCCGACTGGCTCGGGGATTGACCTCAAGAATGTAGATTTTATCACCAACTATTGCGTACTGAACATTCATCAAACCGCGAACCTGACATTCCCGCGCCAACGAATCCGTTGCTTTAGCTATTTCGCGAACCACACGTTCCGGAATATTCTGCGAAGGAAGCAGAAAAGAACTGTCTCCCGAGTGAATTCCGGCGCGCTCGATATGCTCAATTACTCCGGCAACCAGAACCCGCTCCCCATCAAAAACGGCGTCAACATCAACTTCCATTGCATTGTCAAGAAATCGGTCAAGAAGAACCGGTCTGTCAAAAGACACCTCAACACTTTCACGAATGTACGAAGAAAGTTCTTCGTTGGAGTGAATTATGGCCATTGCCCGACCACCAAGAACAAAGGAAGGACGAACCATCAGCGGAAAACCGATCCTGGCGGCAACTGCCTGAGCCTCAATTTCATTTCTCGCAGTTCCGCTCTCTGCCTGAAGCAGATTTATCCGCTCCAGCAACTCACGAAACTGTTCCCGATCTTCTGCCAAATCAATGGCATCAGGACTGGTTCCTATGATCGGAACACCAGCTCGTTTAAGAGCTTGAGACAGCTTGAGGGGAGTTTGTCCACCATATTGAACAATTACCCCCTGGGGCTTTTCCCGTTCGATAATTTCAAGGACGTCCTCAAGAGTCAGTGGCTCAAAATAAAGACGATCCGAGGTATCATAGTCCGTCGATACCGTCTCCGGATTACAGTTCACCATTATAGTTTCAATACCGGCATCGCGTAGAGCAAATGCGGCATGTACGCAGCAGTAATCAAATTCCAGACCCTGACCAATACGATTTGGGCCACCACCAAGAATCACAATCTTGCGATTGTTTGTCGGCGGAGCATCGCTCTGCTCGTCGTAGCATGAATAAAGATAAGGTGTATAAGATACAAACTCGGCGGCACAGGTATCTACAGCTTTGAACGCTGGCCTGATTCCCATCAAGTGCCGCTTGGCCCGAACATCATCCTCTCCGGTAAGCAGGATTTGGGCAATTCGCGCATCGCTGGCACCCAAGGACTTGGCATGGCGCAACATGTCTTCAGACAGATTATCAAACGAGCTGTCGCGCAACTGTTTTTCCAGTTCGACAATCCTCAACATTTCGTATGTCCACCAACTGTCGTACCCGGTAACCTCATAGATATCTTCGGGACTGATACCAAGCTCGAGCGCACGGGCAACCAGAAACATACGGTTACTGGAAAGCTTCGGCAAAGCCTTCATAATCTGCTCGACACTCGTAAAACTCGCCTCTTCCTTGGCGCCCAACAGACCGATCCTGCCAGTTTCCAGTGAGCGACAGGCTTTCTGCAACGCTTCCGGGAAGTTTCGTCCTATCGCCATGACCTCACCGACACTTTTCATCTGTGTGCCCAGTGTGTCATCAACACCATCGAATTTCTCAAATGCAAAGCGCGGGATCTTGACTACAACATAATCAATGCTCGGTTCAAAACAGGCGGGAGTCTTTTCAGTAATATCGTTTGGCAATTCATCCAATCGATAACCAACAGCGAGTTTTGCCGCAATTTTGGCAATTGGAAATCCTGTTGCTTTTGATGCCAACGCAGAACTGCGAGACACTCGTGGATTGAGTTCAATAACAATCTGTCGTCCAGTCTTGGGACAGATAGTGAACTGTACATTGGACCCGCCCGTGTCAACTCCAATTTCGTTCATCAGTCGTAGCGCCGAATCCCGTAACTTCTGATACTCCTTGTCTGTCAACGTCTGCACTGGAGCAACAGTTACTGAATCTCCGGTATGCACGCCCATGGGCTCAAGATTTTCAATTGAACAAATAATCACGCCGTTGTCAGCACTGTCGCGCATAACCTCAAGCTCGATTTCCTTCCATCCGATCAAAGATTCCTCGATTAAAAGTTCATGGACCGGACTGCAATCAAACCCCCATTTGACCTTTTCAGGAAACTCCGAGGCCGACTGCACAATCGCCCCGCCACTTCCACCAAGTGTACGAGAAGGTCTGATGATCAAAGGAAATCCAATCTCTTTTGCTGCGACTTCCGCCTCAGCAAAGTCACGCACCAAAAAGCTCTTGGCGCTCTCCAATCCACAAGCCTCAACCGCCTGCTTGAAACTGTCACGATCTTCAGCTTTCTTTATTGCTTCAACACTGGCACCGATTAGCTCCACACCATATTTTTCAAAAACTCCATCCTCTTCCAGCTCCAAAGCGCAGTTCAATGCTGTCTGACCACCTATTGTAGGCAAAACAGCACATGGACGTTCCCTCTCGATAATACGTGCTACATATTCCCGCGTGATGGGTTCAATATAGGTGCGGTCAGCAAATTCTGGATCCGTCATAATTGTTGCCGGATTCGAATTGACAAGAACAACAGTGTATCCCTCTTCTTTTAACGCCTTGACCGCTTGAGTCCCGGAATAATCAAACTCGCAAGCCTGTCCAATAACAATCGGGCCCGAGCCGATAACCAGAATTTTCTTTAAATCTTCTCTTTTTGGCATGTTCTAACTCCAGCCCCACTAATTCAACAAACTTCGAAATTTTTTAAACAGATATTCAGCATCATGCGGACCTGGCGCCGCCTCTGGATGATATTGCACCGAAAAGGCATTAACCGCCGGAGCTTCAAAGCCCTCAATTGTGCCGTCATTCAAATTTACATGTGAGACCTCAAGACCAGCAGGTACATGTGCTTCATCAGTAGCGAAACCATGATTTTGCGAAGTAATTTCTACCTTGCCTGTCTTATTATACCGCACCGGATGGTTACCACCGTGGTGACCGAACTTCAGTTTCTTGGTTGGTGCATCAAGCGCCAACCCGAGAATCTGGTGCCCGAGACAAATACCGAAAAGCGGATACTGACCAAGAAGTTCACGCACTGTGGCGATCACTGTTGTTACGGCTGCCGGATCTCCCGGTCCGTTTGAGAGAAACAACGCATCTGGCGAAAGAGCTTTAATCTGAGCCGCGCTTGTATTCGCCGGGACAACTTTCACCCGAAATCCTGTATCATAAAGTAACCTGAGGATATTGAACTTCACGCCACAGTCAATAACAACAACAAGAGGTCGCATACTCTCGTCAGACGACTGTCTGCCATGACAGTTCCCGGATAGCTTCCATGTTCCGGTACTCCAGTCATACCCCTCGCTGACGCTAACCTCACTTGCCAAGTCAAGTCCCTCCATCGTTGGCAGCGCCTTCGCTTTGTCAACCAGTGTATCCGCCTGAATACCGTCTTCGGCAGAAATCACAGCCATCTGCGCACCTTGGTCGCGGATATGGGCAACAAGAGCCCTCGTATCAAGACCAAAAATTCCGGGGACATTGTAGCGTTTCAAATACGAATCAAGACTTTCCCGTCCGCGATAGTTTGACCAGGAATCATTATACTCACGCATAATTACCGCTGAGCAGAATACACCACGGGATTCCTGGTCATCTTCATTTGTTCCGACATTTCCAATATGCGGATAAGTAAAAGCTATCATCTGGTTACAGTATGAGGGATCGGAAATAATCTCCTGGTAACCAGTAAGTGAGGTATTGAACACAACCTCACCCGAACTTTCGACCGGCGCTCCAAGACTGTAACCATGAAACACTTTACCATCAGCCAGCGCCAGGATCGCCTTTTGCTTTTGTAAACTCAATGCCTTTCTCCCGATATAAAATTTTCAGTATTCAGAACTGATTCATCTAAGCCATGAGAGAGCAAAATTCTCTCCACCGTTAACTGAAACTATTTTCCCATTAAAAATGGTATATGCAGCAACCCCTTTGAACTTGTTCCCGAGAAAAGGAGTATTTCTGCTCTTGGAAAGAATCATATCTGTCTCAAGACTGTATTCTTTTTCCAGATCAATAATTGTCAGATTGGCATGACTCCCCTTCTTGAGCGTTCCCGAGTTCATACCAAAACATCTGGATGGTGCACTCGTCATCGCCTCAATCGCCCTTTCTAGCGTCAACACTCCCTGATCGACCAGTTTGAGCACCAGGGGTAACGTTGTCTGAAAACCAAGAATGCCAAAAGAAGCCCGAGAAAACTCAACTCGTTTGCTATCCATTTCGTGCGGAGCATGGTCGCTGGCGACACAATCAATAACGCCCGTGGCCAGACCTTCGCGCAAAGCGTCAAGGTCTACTTGTGACCGAAGCGGCATGCTCATCTTGGCAAGGGTGTTGTAGTTCCGGACCTGTTCTTCAGTAAGAGTCAGGTTGTGAGGGGTTGCTTCGGCGGTGACAGGGATACCGTCTTCCTTGGCTCTTCTGATTAAAGTGACCGCACGGGCTGTACTGACGTGACAGAAATGAACACGCTGTCCGGTCAATCGGGAAAGCTCGATATCACGAGAAATCATGATATCTTCTGCCGCCCCTGGCATCCCGCGCAAACCCATCGCGATACTGAGTGGAGATTCGTTCATTGAAAACCCATCAGACAGAGACTTTTCCTCTTCGTGGACAGTCAACACACGGCCTGTCATCGACCCGTATTCAAGAGCCGCGCGCATCAGTGCCGGGTTCGCCACAGGATGACCGTCATCAGAAAATGCAATGCAACCGGCTTCGGCAAGCTCCATTAAAGGAGCAAGACCTTCACCTTTCTGCCCGACGGAAATCGCACCAATTGGCAGAACGTCACACAAACCGGCTTCGGCCGCCTTCTCCAGAATATACTTGGTCACCTGAGCGTTGTCGTTCACCGGCTTGGTGTTTGGCATGCAGCAGATTGCAGTAAACCCTCCGGCAACAGCAGCACGAGAACCAGTCAATATTGTCTCCTTCCACTCAAATCCCGGTTCTCGTAAATGAGTATGTATATCAACAAGCCCTGGAGTAACGATAAGTCCACTGGCATCAACAACCTCGGCATCTGTTTCAGCAACCAATACCCCAGGTAACTCCAGTGCTTTAATCCTGCCGCCCTGACAAAGAATATCCATCTCTTGGGATATCCCTTGAGATGGGTCTATCACTCGACCACCACGAATCAACAAAGCGTCCTCACTATGCTCAGTAATTGAATAATGCATCATATACCTCCTGCTTCAGCGATATCAGGTTGAGACACTCCTTTTCCTGTAGTCAAGAGGAACAACAATGCCATTCGCACAGCCACACCGTTTTCAACCTGATCGCTTACCAAAGATTGTGGGCCATCAACTACTCTGGAATCAACCTCCACTCCGCGGACAAAAGGACCAGGTGCCATAAGCAAACAGTCCGGCTTGGCAAGTTTCAGATGTTTCTCACCGACACAGTAAAGCCGGGAGTACTCATCCAGATTAGGCACAAAAATATCCTTCAGGTATTCGAATTTCATTCGCAACGACATGATGACATCTGAACCGACAACAGCATCTTCCATTCTGGAAAACACTTCAACGCCCATTTTTTCAAACTCCTTTCGTGCCAAAGTCGGTGGAGCAACAATTCTAACCTTATTACCCAGTATCCGGTGAAGAAGAATATTTGAACGGGCGACTCTGGACCGAAGGACATCTCCAACCATGGTTAAAGTGATGTCCGAGAGACGACCCAAACGATTCTGAATGGTCAAGGCATCAAGTAAAGCCTGACTAGGATGTTCATGTAAACCGTCACCGGCGTTGATAATCGCGCATTTGGTAAGAACCTCGGCTAGAAGATGGGAAGCACCGCTTTCGCTATGACGCAAAACAACAACATCAGGAGCCATCGCCTGTAGCGTGAGCGCAGTGTCAATAAGTGTTTCACCTTTTGTTACACTGCTAGTGCCCGCTGAGATATTAATTGCGTCGGCACTCATTCGCTTGGCCGCAATTTCAAAACTTGTCCTTGTGCGAGTAGATGGCTCAAGGAAAAGATTGATAACTGTCTTGCCTCTAAGCGAAGGCACCTTCTTAACCGAACGGGTATTAACTTCACGAAATTGTTGTGCAGTCGCCAAAATGAACTCAATCTGCTCACGAGACATTCCAGCGATCCCCAAAACGTGTGGTCCGATACTTGTCAAGTTCTCCTCCTTTGGTTCAGATAAAATTAGTGTGGGCGTCAAAAACTAAGAATGAGAAGGCACACGCTGGCCAACATAAACCCCATCTTCACCGTCATTTTCTGCGAGTCTGACGTCCACCACTTCCCGCCGCTCGGTAGGAAAGCTTTTACCGATATAATCGGCGCGAATTGGGAACTCGCGATGACCACGATCGCAAAGAACAGCAAGCTGGACTGCGACCGGGCGACCAAAGTCCACAATCGCATCAAGAGCCGCCCTGACGGTTCTCCCAGTAAACAGAACGTCGTCGACAAGAATGATAATTTTATTATCGACATTAAATGGCAAACTGGTCCCGCGCACCAGAGGTTGTTCTGATATGCGGCTCAAATCGTCTCGATAAAGAGTAATATCAACGACCCCAAGTGGTGGCTCCTGACCTTCAATTTCGGCAATTGTTTTAACAATCCGCCGAGCCAGAGATTCACCTCGAGTGCGAACACCGACTATGGCAATCCTTTTGCCACCGCCATTCTTTTCCAGAATTTCGTGGGCAATACGCGTAATCGATCGCTTTATTCGATCGGCATCAAGGACTTTCTTCCAATTATCAATATCAGTCATCGAAGTTCTCCATCGGCCGTCACAGGGAACGGACCAGTTGATAAAAATGAGACAAAGGATTTAACAAAACAGTCTACTCGTGCCGTATCATCACCCAGACCGTGTAAGTTAATAAATAATGAGTTAGCCCGGATGTTGCACGTAGGGCCGTCGTGAGGTTGTGAAGTCTGAGACAATCTGCGGGAAAGTGTTCGGTCGGGATGGCGACCTGCGGATAAGTTCGAGCTTTTAAACGCAACTTGCATAATAAACCCTTCCAGGTCTCGCAGGACCTGATTAAAAGGTATCAGACCCATGTGGACATACTCCACATGGACAAAGGTAATCCACTTTAACGGTGTTAACCGAATATTGTCAGTTAGCCAAGTGGCCGGGCAAACGGTTATCAACTAGCAGATGAGCGCCAATAAGTAAAGTCAGAATACCTTCTCAGTACAATACCCAAACCTTAAAATTGCGAGCAGTATACCAGACTAGAAATCCTCTCTGAAAATTGAGGCAATCGTAGAAATGGCTTCCTCCAGAACAAGCTTGTCGTGGCAGCTGGACATAAAACATGCCTCATATGCTGAAGGTGGAAAATATAACCCTCTTTTCAATGCACCATGAAAAAACCTTAAAAAATTCTCCTGGTTTGATTCTTTAGCATCAGCGAACGATTTAACCCTGTCGCCTGAGAAAAAGAATCCGAACATTCCACCGCATACTGTCGAAACAATCTCAATACCCGACTCCGCAGCGAACTTGTTCAAAGCATCTGTCAGCAACCGCCCTTGTGTTTCCAACCGGGTAATTGATTTATCTTCAAGCAACAATTCAATGGAAGCTTTACCAGCTGCCATCGCCAATGGATTTCCAGACAGTGTTCCAGCTTGATAGACAGGCCCCATAGGTGCGAGAAAACTCATCAATTCTTTTTTACCGCCAAAAGCTCCAACAGGCAGGCCTCCCCCAATCACCTTGCCGTACGTGGCCAAATCGGGAGTCACAGAAAAACGCTCCGCCGCCCCTCCTACCGCAACACGGAAACCGCTCATGACTTCGTCAAAAATCAAAACAATACCGTGGATGTCACAGAGTTTTCTAAGACCTTCGAGAAATCCGGCCTCAGGAAGCACAAGCCCCATATTACCAGCTACAGGCTCAACAATAATCGCAGCAAAAGTCTCAGCACCAAACTCGCCAAGCGATGCCTCGACTGATTCCAGACTGTTATAAGGAAGACTGATCGTCAGTTCAGCAAGTGAATTCGGCACGCCAGGGCTTCCGGCTATACCAAATGTTGCAACCCCGCTTCCGGCTTGAACAAGAAAACTGTCTGCATGGCCATGATAACAACCATCGAACTTGATTACTCTGTCGCGGCCGGTAGCTCCTCGGGCCAACCGCAGAGCACTCATGGTAGCCTCTGTCCCAGAACTGACGAAACGAATCATTTCGACACCGGGAAGAATGCCGGTCAGCAGTTCGGCAAACTCTACTTCAATTTCAGTAGGCGCACCGAAACTTGTTCCGTCTTCCAATGCCCGGACAATTGCTCCCTTGATTTTTGGATGATTGTGTCCATGAATTAACGGCCCCCATGAACAAACAAAGTCAATATAACTATTACCGTCGACATCAAAAATCCTGGCCCCTTCTCCACGGCAAATAAACGGTGGATTCCCGCCAACACTGCGATAGGCCCGAACCGGACTATTCACACCACCGGGAATAACAAACTCAGCCCTTTTGACTAACTCTGTTGACTTTGACATGAGATGCTCCGCACTTGACTATTCGATATCCAACAAAAAGGGCAGCGTAAGCTGCCCCGGAAACGAATCATGAAAGAATCATTTTTATTTTCAGGATTCGCCAACTACCAGCATGCGACTGCATCCAGGGCATTGCAGGTGGTTATTTCCAGCGTTCAACTGGTTATGCAACTGAAAAGGCAACGATCGATAACAGCTGCGGCAGGCACCACCTTTCACAATTGCCACTGCATCTCCCGGGTATCTCATTGTCACTCGGTCATAAATTTTCACGAGACGCTCATCGAGCTTGCCACGCACCGAATTTCTTTCCTGAACAAGACCGTCCAGCCCTTTTTCGAGGTCTGCAATGGCTCCGACCTGTTCTTCATGATTTGAAACGGCTTCACGCAACTGTTCAACCTTCTCACGAAGAGCGTCAAATTTCTTTTGCGTCATTTCCGATTGTGTTGTGGCTTCACCGGCCGACTGTTCAAGGTTTTGCAAAGCTCTTGAAGCAATCTCGATTTCCCGCTCCATCATTTTTGCCGCTTTAGCTCCACCCATCGCGGTCAACTGCTTGCGCCGTTCTACAATCTTGCTCTCCTCATCTTCGAGGCTATGTTCACGCTCTTTTCGAATCTGCTCGCACTGCTCTACTTCCTTTTCAGTTTTCGCCAGCGACTGCTCGACCTGTTCGAGCTCGGTCTGCAGCTGTCGTCGCGTCTCTTCTATTTCGCGTTTGCGATTTGTAAGCGACAAAGCTTCGCGATCTATGTCCGTAAGAGAAAGAAGAAACTTACCGATTTTCTGTTGTGCAGTCATATTCTATTATCCAACTGGATTTATATCTGGCTCAAAAATAAAAGGTGGTGTCTGTTTATAGTGTTCCACACCGCCGGTAACATTACTTTAAACCATTTCGAACGATTAACTTAAATTTTGCTCGTTCTCAGCTTTATTTCATCAAACTGATCACAAGAAGTCTGGGGTATCCCATCCAAAAAATTACTGACCAAAACAAGACCGGCCAAAAAATACCGGTTAAAAACAAATGGCCCCACCAGGACTTGAACCTGGGACCCGCCGGTTATGAGCCGGATGCTCTGACCAACTGAGCTATGGGGCCGTAAATCTGGTCATTTTTGTATATTTGGAGAACTAAATATCCACATACCATGCAAATCAACAATTGGGGTAATTCAACCACCTCGTCAAGTGCCCGGGCAACCTACCTTTTCAGTTTCTTTCAGTCAATCGACAGAATCACATCAGAAGGGTAATCATTTGTACCAGCTCAGACTTAACCTGACTGACACTGTCAGAACGCCCTGAACTCCAAAAAATTCGCCTCATGGTGTAGAGAAGGCAAATTGGTTTGAAAGTCCAAGGCTTTTAACTCCCATGCCTCTCAGAGATTTGCCTGAGCCTTGTACAACTTCATCGTGGTTATCTTGTCCGGTCGAGTATCGACCCGGACAAATCATTGCCCCCACCATCTGATACCGACCTGAGAGAGAGTGCATCAAACAAATGTTTTAAGTTTTTTCAAACGGCTCGGATGACGAAGCTTACGCAACGCCTTGGCCTCAATCTGTCGTATTCTCTCTCTGGTGACATCAAAATTCTTTCCGACTTCTTCCAGGGTATGGTCACTGCGTTCGCCAATTCCAAATCGCATGCGCAAAACTTTTTCTTCTCTGGGCGTCAAGGTTGAAAGAACCCGCCTTGTCTGTTCCTGAAGATTAAAATTCTCAACCGCATCGCTTGGGCTGACAACCCTCTTGTCCTCGATAAAATCCCCCAGGCTACTGTCCGCATCTTCGCCAATCGGAGTTTCAAGGGAAATCGGTTCTTTGGCAATTTTAAGAACCTTACGCACCTTGTCGACTGAAATATCCATCTTCACAGCGATTTCTTCAGGCGTCGGTTCGCGACCAAATTCTTGCACCAACTGACGGGTTACCCTCACCAGTTTGTTGATAGTTTCAATCATGTGCACAGGTATGCGAATCGTCCTTGCCTGATCGGCAATAGCCCGGGTGATGGCTTGACGTATCCACCAGGTTGCATAAGTCGAAAACTTGTAACCTCGCTGATATTCAAATTTGTCAACGGCCTTCATCAGACCAATGTTGCCTTCCTGAATCAGATCGAGAAACTGGAGACCGCGATTGGTGTATTTCTTGGCGAGAGAAACAACCAGCCTGAGGTTTGCTTCAACCAGTTCGCGTTTGGCCTCGGAAACTTTCCATTCGGCACGGACCAGGTTACGAACAGAGTCCACCAGCTCCTTGGAGGGCATTTTTACCCGGTCTTCAACGGACTGAACTGCATCTTTAAGCGGTAACAAATAGTCGACGAAATCACGCGCTTCCTGGGCTTTCAGTTTCAACCGACGGCAGGCCCGTTTAAATGCCAGCGGATCATCACTCACCAGCTCATCGCAAGCGAGAAATATGTCGTGGCGTGTTCGACCTTGTTTTTTCTGCAATGACTGCAATTTGCGTTCAGATTTCGCAACAAGCTCGGCGGACTCTTTAATGCGGCGAATCACCGCCTCACTGTGTCTCGCAGCCAACCCCAACTCAATAACTTTTTCCGCCGCCCGATCCCGAGCACGATTGAATTTCTTTTCGAAGGAAGCATACTCACCAGAGTCGGGTTCAGCCTGCCTCATTCCAAGGAAATTATCTTCGATTGTTTTAAGAGATTTTTTTAATGAAGCAGCTGACTTGTAAAACTCCTGCTTTATTTCTTCTTCATCCGCATTAGGTTCCGGTGCAGATTCCTCGGCATCAGCATCGCCTTCCACCTCTTCGAACTCTTCCTCTTCTTCAACCTCTTCAGCGGACTGACTGCTATCGTCGTCAGCAAACAAATCGCGAACACGAACGGTGCCGTTTTGCAGCCCTTCAGCAAGTTCAATGATGTAAGAAAGCAAAGCTGGCGCGCGATTGACCAGAGCCTGAATCTCAAGCTGTCCTTCCTCAATGCGTTTGGCAATGACCACTTCCCCTTCGCGGGTCAGCAGACTGACGCCGCCCATCTCGCGCAAATACATGCGAACCGGATCCGTGCTTTTACCTACGCCCGGAGTAGCAATTGTTCCGTCGGCCAACGCCTCAGGCGCCGGTTCAGCAATTCTCAGTCGGGCACCGCTATGCTCATCGACATCATCAGCACCAGTGGTGAACTCGCTCGGGTCGTCATCATCCCCGCCACTGATCAGAGCCATCAGCTCATCGACCTCTTCCGGGGCATCACCAACACCCAGATCGCCTTCAACTGACTCGAGCAGACGATCGGCCTGCTCCTCAATTTCCACAGCATCATCCACTGTCGCCTCGACACTGGTCTTTACGGATTTTGCCTTGGGCTTACGGGCGGGTAATGTTTTACGAGTTTTTCGTTCCGGTGCCATACTTCCTGAGGATTCTCTGTCTTGCAGAATACAACACCAATTAGGTGCTGCCTAAAATGGCCTTGGCGACAACACTATCTTCGATAGTTCCATCGAAAACAGCACCATAACAAACGGCCAAACTTCAGTCGGCTTAAATAACGCGAAATGCTCTGTAAACACAAGGGATTCTGAGCGAAAAGCTAGGACGGATTCTTATTCCGCCGCCAGAGCAGCTGTTTTTGCAAATCTTCGACCGTCGACGGACCATTTCCAGCGGATTTTACAGGCAAGATGCCCTCAGAATATCGTCGTAAAATATCATTGACTACAACATTTGATTCACTGCCATTTTCTTGTCTGCATTGAGATATGGCCAAATCAAGCAATTGACTTGCGGAATTTCCCCAGAGCTGACCATTGCCAAGAATCACTTTCGCCGAATCTAAAAAAACATTCAGATCTCCTCCACCAGCTACCAGACTGTCCAGGCCCTTCGGAAGTCCCGCCAGATTGCGCAGCACAGAAAAAAACTCCTCGCCCAGTTCGCCTTTCATCGAAGACAACAAGACACCATCCTGCTTGGTAAAAGCGGCCTTTAATTCCGATGGACTTCGCAGCGCGACAGTAAGCAACTCACGGGCCAGTAGATTCCGACTGTCCGGTAGTGCGATTTTGCGAGAGGAGGCAAATGTCGTGGCAGGTATTGCCTTACCGTCTTTGGTGGATTTCTGATTCCAGCTGGATGCACCAGAACTACCGGCAGTGCCGGTCGCTGTTCGCTGTAAATTATTCTGTGGAATCGCCTGTGAAATTCCCCGTGGAATCGCCTGTGAAATTCCCGGTGGAATCGTACGTGGAGCATCCCCTTTCAAGAGCCTCCAAACCACTCCTTCACTGACACCAAAACGAGCTGCGGTTTCACGAACCAGAGCGGTTCTTTCCACCGAATTGTTTACTTTTGCAATGACTGAGGTGATGTGAGCCGCAGCAGTCCCCATCATGACAGCGCTATGCTCATTGCCTGAGGTAATATCGTGAATGCAATCATCCATGAAACATCGAAATCCGGAGATTGAGTTCTCTTGAAAAAGTCTGGCAATGGCCTCTTGGCCACGGCGGCTGCAAGTATCCGGGTCTTCTCCCGCCGGCAACAAAACCACCTGAAGTTCAACTCCAAGGTTCAGGAAGGCTTCAAACGCTTTGCCCGCAGCTTTTCTGCCAGCACGATCGCCATCAAAAACGCACCATACCCGCTTGACGTGACGTTTGAGAAGTTCAGCGTGTTCACGTGTTAAAGCGGTCCCACATGTGGCAAATACATTGGTGAACCCGACCTGATGCATTGAAATAACATCCAGGTACCCCTCAACCAAAAATGCCTCATGTTTTTTCCGTGCCTCAGGCAACCCCTGATACATACCATAAAGAACCCGCCGCTTTTCATATACGGACGTTTCCGGTGAATTGATATACTTGGGCCTACCCCCACCAGAATCATCAACGATACGACCGCCAAAGCCGATTATACTGCCGTCACTGCGGCTGATCGGAAAAATTACCCGATCACGAAAAGTGTCATAGGTTCCATGGTCCCCTTTACGCATGACACCAGCCTGACAAAGCTGTGTTTCGAGATTTACGCCTTTAAACAAATTTCTAAGGCGCTCATCCCCGCTCACTATCTTTTCCAGCTGCGGTCGCAGCCAGACATTTGTCGCAGGTGCTGCCCCAAGTGAAAAACGTTCGGCGGTTTCCTGTCTAATCGACCTTCGTTCCAGATAAGAGCAGTAAGTCAGGGAATCCTTGTGGCTCAGAAGAAAACCACGAAAAGCCTGGGCAGCAAGCTGTATCAGGACTTTTGTTCTCTTCTCTTCTACATTTTTCTCTTCGGCTTCTTTTCTCCGCTCGGGACTCTGCTTTGTCTCCGGAACTACAACCCCAACACGTCGGGCGAGAAATTTCACGGCCTCGGGAAATGAATACCCTTTTTTCTCAATAAGAAAATCAAAAACACTGCCATGAGCGCCACAGCCAAAACAGTGATAACGAGCATCAGCCTCATAGACGACAAATGATGGTGTCTTTTCGTTATGGAAAGGGCAGCAGCCCTTCATCATAGAACCGGACGGACGAAGCTGGACATATTCAGAAACAACTTCAGTAATACTGGCCCGAGCCTTAACTGACTCTATAATTTCCGGTGTTATTGACATATTCTATGGTTAATCTCGCAATTTACCTACTCACCTGCTATTAGCCATCTCGCAGCAGCTACGGAAGCATGTCCGTCTCCGGCACAAGCTTAAACAGCTTTTAGCCATGGAGCAAATCAAACTCCAGGGTTGCTAACCTATCAACTTATGCAGCAAGGCCAGGTAAGCCGCCATGTTCAGCTTGGGCTTTTCAGAAATTCTCATCATTTCCGTCATCGCTCTGATATTTCTCGGTCCGGAAAAACTGCCCGAGGCAGCCAGAATACTCGGCAGAAATATCGCCCTGTTTCGCCGAACGATGGACGAAGTGCGAAATGAAATATACGCCACAAGAGATAGCGTAATAGAAGGAGACCGTGTAGCTGGCCCACCGCTGCAACGCGCACCACTGGCTCAGTCTCGACCGGACCAATCCAATGTGGTTGAATCTAATGTATATCTATCTCAGGGACATTTTCATTCCCCAACCGAGACGGCCCAAAAGGTCGAACATGACGAGCCCCCACAAGAGAACGTCGAAACAAAAGCGTAAAGACACCTTCCAGCAATGCACAAACTCCTCACCGCAATCACCGCTTCACCTGCGGCCGGCACAACTGAAAATCCCTCAGGCGAAATGACATTCCTCGATCATCTTGTTGAACTTAGAATCTGTCTGGTTCGTACCTTGCTCGGAATTATCGCTGGTTCACTGCTGACCCTTAATTTTGCCGCTCCAATTTTTGCTTTTCTGCTGGCACCAGCCCAAACAGACCTTACGGGAATTGAAATGATTGGTACCGGACCTGCTGAAGCCTTTATCGTCAAACTGAAAGTGGCGATTGCCACCGGCATCATCATTTCTCTACCCTGGACTTTTTTTAATGTCTGGAGATTCATCAGTCCGGCACTTTATGAAAAAGAAAAAAAGATGGCGTTACCATTTGTCTTTTTTTCCACTCTTCTTTTCCTTCTTGGCGTCAGTTTCTGTTATTTCGTGGCCTTTCCTTTCGCCTTCGACTTTTTTGCCGGTGAATACCGATCAATTGGTGTATCTCCCAATCTTAAAATTGGTGAATACCTCTCGTTTTGCCTCGGGATAATGCTTGTTTTTGGTGTGATTTTTGAAATGCCGCTACTGGTATACTTTCTCGCCCGTTTCAAAATTCTTGATCATAAGATGCTTATCGACAGTGGGCGCTACGCTATAGTCGGCATCTTTATCGCAGCAGCAATTCTCACACCGCCAGACGCGGTGTCGCAAATCCTGCTCGCTGTTCCCCTTCTGATACTTTACGGTATCTCGATTGTAGTGGCATGGCTGGCATCCCCAAAAGTCAATCTTGAGCCATCAAACTAAAAAATCAGGGAGCTCGGCATTAATCCAAATCGCTATAAAGCGTGACAAATGCCACCGCCAATTCAGCTGAGCCGGAAACCACCAGTGTCAACTCGGAGCGCTCATCCAAAGTAAACGTACCACTAACGATAGTCTTCCCTGCTTCGCTGCGCACAGCATAAGTGTGTTCACCGGCCGACAATTCGGCAAAATCACTATGCCCGCCAAGTTGCAGCACAGGTGTCCAGTCCGCACTGTCAATTTGCAGCAGTAAACGGCTATTACTGGAGTAACCATTCATGAAACGCAACATCCCGTTGCCCGAAGATGGTTCCTGTACGATATCTTCGATAATCTCCTTGCGTAAAACATCAGAAGCTTCGCCATAAACAAAAACTGAATATTCAGTGTTCTTTTTCAGGGTTTCTGTAAAAGTAGCGGCAACCACCTGAGGGACGCGAGCCCGCGACAAAACAAGGGTTACAGCCCCCTCCGGAACCGGGACATACTCAGTAGCCTGGTTATAACGGGCGGACTGAACAAAACCTTCCGGTCCGGTGAGATCAATTGGCGTGGTATCTATCGAAGCATGGACAATTCG